>JAUNXM010000033.1 GCA_030539815.1 Methanobacterium sp. | reverse complement strand
AATAACATCATCTTTAACATGCATAACGTCCTTAACTTTTTTCAAACCTTCACGGAATCCTCGGGTGACATCCAGGGAGGTTATCCATCCAATGAGTCTTTTTTGATCATCTACTACAGGGGTAGTGAATTTCCTTTTGTTCTCCATTAAAATTGATACTTCCACCAGGTCTTCATCAGGGGTTACCACGATAAAATCTTTGTCCATCATTTCCTTAACTAACATCTTAAACCATCTCCAGTTTTAAAGCCCCTACCGGGCATTTCGTAGAACAAACTTCACATAAAATACATTTTTCCTGATCTAAGACCACCCGGTCACCATCAAGTTTCATAGCGTTAACTGGACAGTTTTCCTCGCAGACCTGGCACTGGACACAGGTATCCTGATCCACCAGGAGCTCTTTTGTTTTTATCACAGGTCCCAATTCTCTGTTAAGATCAATGGACCCTGAGGGGCAGACATTAGCACAGGCACCGCAACCCACACACGCATCAATGTCAATCTGGGCAATCTCACCTTCAGGAACAGTTATAGCCCCTGTAGGGCAGAACTTGACACATGTGGAACAGGAATCACAATTATCTGGGTTTACCTCTATGGATTCCATGCGCAGCTTACGATGGGGTACCTTGACATCTTTCAAATGAAAAGTAACATCATCCTGGACATTTGAAGTGCTTTCAATGACATGTATACATTTCACAGGACAGGTCTGGGCGCATATTTCACATTTCACACAGTTATCCAGTATTTTAGCTGGTCGTGATGATGTGGAGTCATTTATAGCATTAACCGGACATTCCTCCACACATAAATTACACCGGACACACTCAGGGGAGATAGTAATAAATTTGTCCTCGAAGGTGCAGTCTTCAATTTCTCCCTTAAAACCTTCCTGGCTATCTTCCAGGTCCCTGGATTTAAGGGCTACCTCTCCCTCCAGTACATTTTTTTTCTTTTTGAATGTTACATCCATCTTAACACCATCATGTAATTCACTAAACGTGAGCATTTAATATTTTTTAGTTTATTTTTGTCCCTGATTTATAATTTATGAGACATCTAATTAAAGTTATACCTTAAATCCCCTACACATTTAATTCATTTAATTTCCTCACTATACACCGATATTATTTCTGATAATGAGGGAAGACCACCAGTTGCCCCGGCTGTTTTCACGCAGCATGAAGCAACAAAGTTCCCGATAATGGCGGATCTTTCCAGACTTTTACCTCTTAAATAGCCGAAGAGAAATCCGGAGTTAAAAGCATCCCCTGCACCGGTAGTATCCTGACAGTTAACATTAAATGCTCCCAGGAAATATGATTCATCCCCATCAGTAACCAAACATCCTCTTTCACCCTTTTTAACCACAATAATTTCTATTCCAAAGTCCAGAAGGCTTTGAACTTTCTCAGTTTCCTGGTTGATTTGGGGTGTCATGAGTTCCAGTTCTTTTTGATTCAGAAGGAGAATATCCGTCCGGCTAAGGAGTTTTGCAATTGTTTTAATACCTTTTTGTGCATAGATCATCCCAGGATCCATGCTAACAGTTACTTTGGGGGAAATTTCTTCTAAAACTTCCTTTTGGGCCTGGATTGATTTTCCCACAAAAGAGGTAAGATGGATAAGTCCAGTTTTGGATAAGTATTCCAAATTAATCTCATAGGAAGTTATAGCATCGTTAACCCCTGGATCAACATACAAGGCCCGTTCACCTTCAGTATCCACAAATCCCTGGACAGTGCCACTGCGGCCATGGTGACTTTTTATAACGCCCCGAGTATCAACTCCTTCTTTTTTAAGGTTTTCCAGGAGCACATCTCCCTCCTGGTCACTGGCTACTTTGCCCAGAAAACCAGTGGCCAATCCCAGTCTGGCCATTCCAATGATGGTATTGGCAGCTGAACCACCGCAGCTTTCATAAAGATCACTAATATAGGCTTCCTCGTCTTCACCAGCTATTTTATTAACCCGATAGAGCCGATCCAGGTTAAGTGCTCCAAATCCCACTGCATCCAGTACCCGAGAAATAAACACCACTTCCATCTCTGTTTTTGAAACATTTTTTTATTCTAATAAATTCACGATAAATAACTCTATTCAATTAGGGGAAATTTCACTCAATAAGGAAATAACAATGAATTAGAGGGAATTCTATTCAGTTGAAGGGAATAAATCTTTAAGATGTATTTGATGATCTCCCAGTTTACCCCCGTAGTTCCCTGCCGAGATGCTTAAAACATCATCATACTCCAACAGAACCTCAATTCCAACCTTCATGGCTTTTTGGAGTGATTCGAGGGATAAACCATTTAAAACTATCTCAGGTATGTAATTTACACCTTCAGGTACTTGTGACGCATCTCCCAGTATGTTTTGAAGGGTAGGGCAGTAAGGGTGGTTGGTGGTGGGTCCGATCCAGGGATAGTTGGTTTCTGGTTTGGATGCTGCTGAGCAGATGTCAAAGGGAGTTATCACTCCTTCAATATTTCCAATTGCCTTGAGGGCAGCTCTACCCCCATCCAAGACTGTTTCCTTACTTCCTGAGTAGTACCAGAAATTAGCACCCATAATTCCTTCCATGTATCCTAGTTTCCGTTCAATGAGGAAGTCAGGTATGGCTATGGGCACAACTATCATGTGCCGACCGTATAGTTCTTCTTCCCATTCATATCCATCACCGCAGTGCCCCACATGCTTCATGGTGTCAATGTAACCCACTGGATCAATGGATGCATCAAATACTGAAGTGAATGGTTTTACCAGAATGTCCTGTCGTATGCGGTAGGATAATTCAACTTGGAAATTCTCAATGTCAGTGGTGTTGTACCAGAACTGGAGTATGGCGCCTTTCCTACCATCAGGGGTTGAATCTTCGTGCAACCAGCCCTCAATTCCACCTTCCACCCGACCAATCACGGTTCCAGGAGTGCTGGTGGCATCGTAGGCTGCTCTCCGGAGTGTTTCATCGTCATCGGCAGTGATGATCACCCTGCAGCAGATCCCGTTAAAGGCTTCGGCATAAGTATCCTCTACCTTCCCATAATAACTATTTGTAACCATTTAACCCAGTCCTCCAATTGATTCTCCTCTAACCTTTTTACGGAACTTACTGCTATCCTCTTTTAGTTCATCCAGATTATCTTTGGTAACCACTTCAAGCCTGGTGTTGGTTTCAGCTAGTTTAAAGGTTAGCTGAGGGTTTACTGGATAATCTTTAACTGCTTTTTCAGGATCTCTTCCAAAGGATTTGGCAAATTCCATCACCAATTCTTTGTTATATCTATTGAACAAGTCAGCAATCATTGAGGTAATTACAGTGTTATCTGTGATAACGGCAAGGGATGCATTATCCAGGGCAAATTCATTGCCATTAAATGATAATGCAATTCCTCCATTTTCCTTAGCATACTGTAATGGTTGAACATCGGTAATACTGTCTCCAACGTACATCAGATCACTGGCTTGGAAACCATTTTTAGCCATAATATCCAGCACAGCTTCTTTCTTAGCCAGACCACCCACGGGGTTCACTTCTTCAATGAGTGAACCTATTTTCATACGAGGGATATCTTCCCAGAATATACGTTCCAGATTATTGAAATCAGGGTTGGAAACAATGGATGAAACAAATTCCATAAGTTTATCCCTTTCCTCATCCCTCAGAGGATGGCTGTCCATATCCAGGCGAGTGCAGTAGCAATGGTTAAAAGAAAAATTTGTTAAATCACAGAGTGCCTTAATGTAAGGTTCGTAGCTGGTGCTGACGATGTAAGCTGGCATTAGAAATTGCATCAGGCCCAGGGTGGCTCTGGCTCCAGGGATGAGGAGAACATTTTCGGATGAAAATTCCATCATATTTTTATTAGTAGCCCCGTATGCTTTTAAAAATGGCAATATTAGTTTTAAAGTACTTCCTGCATTGTAGCCGGGTCTTTTTATTTCATCGGCTAGAACATCGTCGTAATGGCTGACTATTTGGAAAAATTTTTCACCATTCTCAATGAAATGACCAGCCAGTTCAAAAGCATTGTCATTAACAGAGATCGGTCCTTCACAATCAGTAACAAAGAATTTCTTACCCAATTTATATCCTCCTGGGGGCGTTTAAAATCAATTATATGTTTTAGAAATTATTTTATTAAAAGATTGAGGTGTCATTAAAAGATAGAGTTAAGGTCCCCTTACACGGCAAGGATCACTCTTTCTCATAAATCTAATTATCTTGAAGAAACTAACACTCTTTCCCTAATATTCCTAAAAGAATATTATTCTCTTTATCAAAGATTTTCCCTTATCACAGAAATTCAAGTAATTATTAATTGTCTTCTTTTAGTTTAACTGCCCTGGTGGGGCAGATTATCTGACATTCACCGCAGAAGATGCATTTATCCTGGTCAACAGTTACCCGTTCATTTTCCAGGGTCATGGCATCTACTGGACACTTGTTAACACACACCCCACACCTCTGGCAGGAATTAGTATCAATGAGAACTTCTCCATGGGATGGACCGCTGATTTTCTCTCTTTTAAAGAGAACACGCCCGTCCTCCACCATGAATGATTCCCTTTTGAGTGATATGGATTCAAAGGGACAGGTTTCCACACATTTACCACAATAAACACATTCATCACTAATGTGTACGGGTGAAGGCATTTCTAATTCTATGCAATCAACAGGGCACTCTTTAATACAGGCACCACAACCAATACAACTATTTTCATCCACCATTATCTCCCGGTGGGGTTGGGTGGCCTGTATAATATCCTTGAGATCATCTATTTCTAGATCTACCCCAACCAGTGCCTTGATTTCGTCGGCAACCAGTTCGGTGACATCCTGGGTGAACTCATCTTCAGAGTGACTGTAACTTACTTCACGGGTGACTTTGTTAAGTATGGAATCGATTTTAACAGTTTCACGAGCTAACCTCTCACTTTCCTTCTCCATGAGCTCGGAAACGATTTCCATAGTTTTTATCTTCTGGTACCCTTCATAGGCCCTTTTACGGGATGAATACCTGATGGCAGTGGAGGGGCAGACATTCATACATTCCTCACAACGCGCACAATAAGATGGATTTATATAGGGCAATTTATTCATTTTGCCAACGTTAATAGCTCCTTTGGAAGGACAAACACGGGTACAAGTCATGCAGCCAATACATTTTTTTTGGTTAACTACGATAGCCTTTCCACCCACCACTGATCGTGGTAGTATTTCACCGTACTTAATGGCTTCAGTGGGACACACCCGGGAACAGTAACCACAGCGCACACATTTATCTTCATCAATTTCACTATGGGCTTCTTCGTTACCCGATGAAATCAGATGAATGGCTCCCATTCGGCAAGCATCCACACAGGCCCCGCACTGCCTGCAAAGTTTGGTGTTTATGTTGGGAACATTCTCTCTACGGGGTTGTGAAAGGGTTGTTTCCATATGGATGGCATCGTAGGGACAGGCATTCCTGCATAATACACAGCCGAAACATTTATCATCAATTTCAATGTACTTATCAACGGGATTTTCACCAACAGCATCCACCGGACAGGCTTCCAGACAGGGTCTTTCAATGCAGGAGGCACACTTATCATGGTCTATGTCATATTCCACTACCACGTCACGAAGTGGTTTATAGATCTTTTTAAGTTTCTCTGCTTTCCCTTTTTCATCAGTAGTTATGGGCATTTTAATCAGCTCCTACTGGTAACTGTGATGCCTTAATTGTGATATGGATAACACCCTCTTCCAGAGACGGTGGATCAAGTAAGAACCTGGCTACAAAGAAACCAGCCACTCCAAATGGGCAGGTCTGGTAACAGGTACTGCAGCGAAGACACTTTTTAGTGTCTCGTTTAATCACATCCTCCTCTTCATCATAGCTTATGGCCTTGGACGGGCATTCATCTACACATAAATGGCATTTTTTACATTTTTCCTCGTCCCAAGTAACGATCCGTAACTTCAACCGGTCGGTGATTTTTTGGAAGGTGTCCAGGATCAGATCATCATTGTCCAGTATAGACCGGGCACGATCAACCAGATCATTAATGGGATAATCCATCTTATAGACCTCGGTGTCTGATAAATGGGTTATGTTATCTCTTTCAGCTTCTATACGTTCTTCTAAAGTATTAACAACAAGGTTAATTATGTTTTTTTGTTCCTGAACATTAGAAATGTAAATACCTTTAACAGCACCTTTAACTGGGCAATTGTTCAAACATTCTCCACAGCTGATACACACTGATTGATCTATGAGAATCTTGTTATCTGATTCGTAGATAGCTCCATATACTGGACAAGCATTCATACATTTTTTGCAGCGAATGCAAAGGTAATCATCGATTACGTACATGATCTCTGCAGGTAAGATGGTGAATTCTTCCCGAATGAGATGGTTTTCACCACACGTAATTGTTTTAGGATCAGTGGGACAGACTTCCGCACAGAATCCACAGCGAATACACCCGCGATTATTAATTACAGGATAAGTTTGCCCTTCTACTTCTTCAGTGTCTTCACTCCTCACCAGTTTTATTGCTTGGGGGGCGGGACATGCTGCAGTGCATGCACCACAGGCTATACAGTATTCTGGGAAGACCTCTGGGAAGTCACGGAAACGGTCGGGTGTTTCCACTATTTCCTGGTTGGTCTTGGCCACTGCAAAATTTTCAGCCCAAGATTTTCGGGCGAACTCGTAAATATACCAAATTACCGATGACATGATGCATCAACTGTTTATAAATTTATTTAAGGTATTTAACCTCATGAAGCCCATTAAACTCCTTCTTTGCTCCGCTTTCATCTGTGATTACAACTCGTTCAGTGCAGGCAACACAGGGATCCACACTGGCGTAGGTGGCAACTGCATCTGCCACGGTTGCCACATCATTCAACATGTACTTGGCACATACATCGATGTTCATGATACTGGGAGTACGAATTGAGATATTTTTTATAAGATTACCATTGGTTTCAATCATGTAGGTCACTTCACCACGGGGAGCTTCATTCCTCCACTCCGCGTATCCCGCGGGAATATTAATTTTTTTACGTACATCTCCAGCGGGTATGTTTTCAATGACTTGTTTGATGAGGCTTATGGATTCCCAAACTTCATCAAAACGGTTCATGTTCCTGGCAAAGTTATCTCCATCCTTTCTCCAGATAACTTTCCAGTCAAGGTGATCCTTATAAGTGTGATGATCTTCCCGGACATCGTGTTTTAAACCAGATCCCCTGCCAATTGGACCCACTGCTCGTCCTTTAATGGCATCTTCACGGCTCATCTTACCAACATCTTTGGATCTCAGACCAACAAGTGGCCCTCCTTCGTACATTTCCACATACTTCTCGTATTCTGACTCCAAGTTAGTAATGATTTCTTTAATACTGTTAAGATGGGTTTCTTTGGCATCCATTTTCACACCACCCACCACGTTCCAGCCCATATTAACCCGGTTACCAGTCAAGAGTTCAATGGCATCCATCACTGGTTCCCTTAGGTATAACATATACATGAACAGGGTTTCGTGTTCCACAGCTTTGAAGTAGGTTGAATTGGCGAGAAGGTGGCTCTGAATTCGATCCAGTTCATTGGTCAAGACCCTAAGGTACTGAGCTCTTAATGGTGCTCTTTCACCAGCTATCTTCTCAAATGTTTCGGCAAAGGTTTGGGTGTGGATGTAAGAACAAATCCCACAAACTCTTTCTGAGAGGAAGATGCCTTTTTGCCAAGTTTTACCCTCCATTACCTTTTCTATTCCTCTATGAACGTACCCGTAATCTATTTCTGCATTTAAAACTTTTTCTCCTCTTGTTTTAAGTTTTAGGCGTACAGGTTCTTTAAGTGCGGGGTGTATGGGTCCAATTGGAAGTATCATTGTTTCTGCCTCCCTTTGGCTGCTATGGCATCTGGGCCAACTGCTAAAATAGCAGCTAAGATCTCAGAAGGCCGGGGTGGGCAGCCAGGTATTTCCGCATCTACTGGTATGAAATCAGATACTGGAGCATATATTTTGCATCCTTCCTGATTAAAAACATCTCCTGTTAATGGGCAGTTTCCTATAGCCACCACTACCTTGGGTTCAGGGGCTTTAGCATAAATTCGTTGCAGGTTTTTCTTCCACTGTTCAGACATGGCCCCGGTTACCAGTATCACATCTGCTTCACGGGGGTTGTTATGAACATAGATACCGTACTGCTCCAAGTCATAACGTGGAGACAGCAGTGCCACCACTTCGATGTCACAGCCATTACATCCTCCAGTGTTAATAAGGCATACATGAATTGAACTTTTCCTTACAACATCTTTAAGGGCATCTAACATTGATTTACCTCGATTTATCTCATTAGGTATTCCAGCAAATCTTTCCTACCATCTTCCATGGCTTCCTGATATGATTTGCCTTTAGTTAATATTTCAGAAGCAATTTTGTTCTTGATTGTTTCTGCTTCTTCTTTACTTAATATATTCATTACGTCACAAAGCCAGCATAATCTCAGATCAGAGTGTAATTTTTCCTTTATGCAGTAGTGTTGGGATGATTCGTAACGTGGATGCAGAGCCTCTAAACTGGCCATATCCAATCTTTTTATTAATATTTCTTCCAATTGCTCTTCGGATATTTCCAGTTCCTTGGATATAGGCTTCACAATATCCAGTTTCCAGCGGTAACTTTCAACAATACGCATCTTCATGATCCGTAACACATCATATTCATCCATACTGGATATGTCCCCAGTTTTTCCTGTATCTTTCAAAGGATCACCGTCCTAATAATCCAGATGATTCCAGCAATTATAATACCAATAAATGTTTCGTTTCTACCGTAACCTGGTCTCATTCCCATTACCATTGCCAGGAGGAATAATCCAATGGTTACGGTGATGTATTCCGGTATGAATGTAACTAAAATACTATTAAGGGTTAAGGTCCAGCCGATTATAGCCAGCAACACTGCTAGTGCATCAAGTTTGCCAATAGCATAGGGTGCTTTGTATTTACGGTAACTTAAGACCAGTCCTAGGAGGGATCCCAGTACAAATGAAAGTATGTAAGCTAAATAAATTGTTTCATTCATTTAATCACCATTAAACTGGACGGTAAAGATATATGAAGGCGGCTATGAATGCCATGAGAGTTAAGATCATGGCCCATTTTTCAGCGTTTTCTGAGAAGTGGATTGCTCCCTTTCGGCTAAGGAAGTAGGTGAGAATCATCAGGAGAAACACTCCTATGGTGAGTGGTAAAACTACAATCCACTGTAAGAAAGTTGCCAGTCCACTGGCCAAAACAGCTCCAAATGCTGCCAGGGTCATGAAGAACAGTGTGTCTTTTTCTTGCATTTCCATTTTCTTGATTCTCCTTTTATATAAATAGAAGCACTAAGGAACCTACGATTCCGATTATGGCAAAACTAACCTGCATCATTATGGAGTGGTTAGGGTTTAATATGGGGGTGGTAGCGTTTATAAAGGCTACAATTGTGGATAAGGCTAACATTCCAACCAAGTACCATAGTGGGCTTAAACCTCCTATGAAAACAGTTAAAAATACCCATAGAAGCATGTACCATGCAATGGATTCAGAGATCATCAGGTAGCCTCTGAGTAATCCAAAGTGCTCTGTTTCGTATCCTGAAATAATATCTTTACCCTTGGTTATGGCAAATGGGGAATATGGGGCTTTGGAAAGTAATAACACGAAAAACATGGCTGCTGCCAGTGGTATGCTGTATATCAAGGGTCCGTTGGCAGCTTGGAATCCTATGATCTGACCTAGATTCATGGTTCCAGTTGCAAAGTAAATGATTATGAGTACTGCAAATAAAGGAACTTCGGCTGCTGCTGAGAACACTGCTCTAACACAGCTGAGTTTACCGTAGGGTGAACCAGATGATGATCCGGCATTGTGTTCCACTATTTTGTGTAAAGCGTAAATTGCAAAGATTAGCAATAAAGATCCTTGGGTAACTGGGCCTACAATAACTGCTGAAACCCATATAACGCATAACATGGCAGTTATGGCGATGTAGAAGGGCATTGCTGCGGTTTTGGGAAATGATGATTCTTTAATGAAGAATTTTAAGGTGTGTAAGAGGTGTTGGATGATGGGTGGCCCTGGTCTCATCTGTATCCTGGCCATGATCTTCCTCTGCAATCCGAAAAGGATACTTCCCACCAGAAACGCGATGAGTACGTTCAACAGAATGTTTGCCATTAAGTTCAATATGATCACCGATTAGTTAGTCCTGATTATTTTAAATCACATTTTTGCCAATAAATGTAAATATTTTTTATAACTATCTATAAATATTTAATATCCTATAAAAGGCTCCCTGGTCTTGTCTTCTTCATCATCCTGGGGACCTCTGGCCATTACTATCAGTCCAAAGGATAATATTCCTGCTGGTATGAACATAATGGAAATTGCATAAACCGCCCAGCTAGGTGGGTTGAACAGGAGAGCATAAAGGATTCCTGCCAATGATACTATAAATATTGAATAACTTGATACCTTCAGTTTGTCCATTATTTCACCAGATAACTTTTTTATTGATTTTATTTACATTGGAAATAGTATTCTAATCTCCTATTCAATTTCTTAGAATGTTTTGTTATTTTAAAATGGTTTGTTAATGATTAGAAGTATTTCAATTAATCTAACAATTACCAGTAATGAGCTTAAGTGGATGATCAGCAAAAAGGGAGAACCTGGAGTTCTGAACATTTCTGCTTTTGTAGCGTAGAAAGGTGCCACCCCAGTTTCACCAGCAACTCCCAGTAAGAGGAGTAGGGATCCAAATATCATCATGGCAGTGGTGGGTATGTTCAAGATTTCCAATAAACTGATGGTGCCGGTGGAGGCCAGTATCATGGCTGCTCCTCCAAAGAGGGGTAAAGTGGCGATCATGGCTACCAGACCATACTGGAAAGCTGCATCTAGAACATCTACCTGCTTCACAGCGGCAACTATTCCAATATTTACAATTCCAATAAGGCACACGAATAGGGTGAAATTAAACAGATCCCCGGTGATCATGGCCCCTGCCGTAGCCAATCCACAGATAATAGCCAGGAATCGTCTGATCTTGAATTCTTCCTTACCTACCTTAACTTCCTTGTCTTTTAAGGTGCCGAAACCAGCTTCCACCTGTGTTTCGGTTCTGCTTATGGCAATGAGAGTAGTGAAGGCCAGTGCCCCGGCGAACATGAACAGGTTGAGGGGTGCCATGTAAAGGACAATGTCTCCAAGTGGGATGTAGCCCAGTAATTGTTGACCCATTATGATTATATCCATTTTTTTAACTCCTTACTACTCTTTCTTGTTGAATTCTTCACGACCCATTACTCCTATCAGGCCGGCTTTGAAAGCTACTTTAATAAACACACCGAATGCTGCCAGGAACAATGCCAGAAGCCAGTATTGTGGGAATACGAAGAATAACAAGAATCCAACCAGCCACAGGCACCATGCAATACCTGAAACTCCAGCCAGACCTTCCCACATGTCTGTTGGAACTCCACGCACCCTCTGGGAGAGAACGTAGAATAAAATTCCTCCCCCTGCTACTGCACCTCCAGTAAATCCGCTCAGGAATGCGCCGTAGGCAATTAGTATTATGGCCATGAATGCTGGTGCAGTGGTCATTATTTCCATATCCAGTGACACTGGTAGGGGGATTAATTCTGCGGTTTTACCAGTTTTCCTCATTTCCCTACTGAGCAATATTTCGGATATGGCCAGTATTTCTGCCAGTTCTACAACCAGTCCTGGTAGTATCAAGGCTTCGGCCAGGTCAGTTCCCACTGCTGCCACTAGAATTAACATCCCCACACCCACAATATCAGTTAAGATCAGGGCACTAAGATCATTTTTCTGGTAAGCAATGGCCATCAAGCCAATAAGTCCCACAATCAAACCAGTGAATACTGCGGGAATGAATAATGAAACTACTATGGGAGATACGACACTAGGAACCAGTACTGAGGCACTCATTCGTCTTCCCTCCTTCTCATGGTGAAGTTAATTGCTACCCACGATGCTATCACAAAGGCCATCATAAGTATGCTGGACTCCAGTATGGTGTCAAAACCTCTGGAATAGTATAATATTTCATCTATTAACCCACCAGGGGATGAATAGATCGATGTACCAAAGTAAAGGGTGGTATTACTAACTCCAATGGCAATTGGTGATAGATAACCAGTTACCATTCCTGCCTTTTCAGAGAACTCGGGGTACTGTGATTTGACAATTCCCGGTTCTTTAAGGGGTACACCGCCACGATCGTATGGTGCCAGGGGGTCCTGCTCGTTGATCTGCAGTTGTGGTGCTGGACGGGGGTACAGTTGTTCATTGTTAAGTCCCATGGGTACCAGGAAACCAGCCAGCAGTAAAATTCCCAGGATTATGGAGAAAAATCTGGGTATCCGTCTAGGGGTGGCTAGTGAATTCCATAGTCTGCCAATCCTGCTCATAACTCAGCCCCCACTTCTTCTAATCTTACAATGGCCCTTAAGAGAATCATGGTTATGATGGCGGTGGCTGCAATGTAAGTCACCAGTGCAATGGTATGATTATAAGTTAAAAATATGAGTGAAACACCCACTGCAGCTATTTCCGTGTTCAAGGTCCTTACGATTGGATCTTTGACTCCAGGGCCTATGGCAGTTGCCAGTCCACCTAAAATGGTTAATAACACACCAGTGTAGAACCATATGTAAACATCAAGCAAGGTTCCCGTCCTCCTTGGATTCCTGGTTTTTCTTTCTAACCTCATTTATCTTAATAATTCCAATTAGTAAGATGATAGTGGCAATAGGGTCGAATATAGCTGCGGCCATAGCCACATCCAGGTACTTGGCGGCCACGATCATTCCTATGAACCCTCCTTGGAGAAGTGCAAACATGATCACCTTGTCCAGTGGTTTGGGGAGGGCAATGATCCCCACAGTGCCAATTAAGGTAAGGGCTGCCGATACAGTGGTTAAGTTTATAAAGTCAAGGTACATTTTATTTCACCATGATCTCTTCTTTTACCCTTCCCAAAGAGTAAGCAATGGCATTGGAGCTTAGGGTTGATGTCACGAAGAATGTGATGGCAATTATTGCTCCGAAGGGCGTCTGTATGTATAGTGCGATGATTGCAGACATGCTGAAACCAATAACGTTGAGGTAGAGTAATCGTTCTGAACGATTCTGTGCTACTAGTGTGCGCAGTGCCATGAGCACTACTATTATACCTAATATCTCAATTAACATGATTGCACCTATGTTAGCTTGGTGTGTCTCCCCATTTTCTGAGCTATTTTCCCTAAAAGACGTGAAGCTCCAGGGTGGTAAATGCCCTGTATGGTTATAATGGCCAAGACCATACCAACGATGTAGTATTCGGGTTTAAAACCAATAAATGACGTTAAGAATATTATAATAGTTATGCTGAGTGCGCCGGTGGTACCAGCATATCCAGGGTCAGCGCATAACCGGTTACCAAAGTAGACCAGTACTGCAGCTATTAATCCCCCTTCAGGAATGCCAATGGCATAACAGCCTATTGCAGCCAGTAAAGTTCCAGCCGATGCATCTGGAGAACATACAATGTTTCCCTGGAAGAATCCTCCTGCCAGGTCTCCTCCCCTTTCCTGGACGGATCTGCCAATTACATCGGCACCTTTAACTCCTGGTGCTTCGGGAAGTCCCATCCAGGTGTCGATAAGGACGAAGTTCAGCCAGGAGATAATAGCAGCGATGGCTATTCCTAAAATTTCATTCATGGGATCTTTCCTCCTTTTCATCTTTTCCGGGAGCAGGAACAACTTTTTCTAAAACTAGTTTTGCAAATAAAGCAGTTATTATCCCGGTGACTAGGGCTACAATATATCCCTGGTAACCTAACTCATAAATTATGGCGTAAAAGCCTACAGCCAATATTGCGGTGGGGAAAACGGCACTGATGGTCCAGGATTGCCTCATGGGTTTATCCGGGAGTAAAGGTAGCCTTAAAGCTAACCCTAGTATCAGGGCTGCAGCCAGGGCAATAAGATAACTGAACACATTAGCATGAATAATCATGATAAATAGGTGGTCTCCTTTATGTATATAAATCTTTTTACTTGGCAGTGCTTAAGCGTTAACAATGACATGTTACATGGTTTTTCATGGTTGCATTGGAACTGATGCACATAATTTAACACATCTTATCTAAATAAAATTATTAAGAAGATTTTAATCTTTTTATAAGTCAATTAATCTCTTTACTATTATATAAAATAACTCAAATTTTATAAAATAACTCAAACTTGCCTTATAATAAATCTTTTCTTACACATTTTTTCATGTATTTATAACCAATTAAATGATTAGAAATAGCTTGAGAATTATATAAACTGTTTATGGATTGTTTAAGTGATTAAAGGTAGTTATTTAATGAACGTATAAAAGATCGTTGATGTTTTTAGTGGGTGTTACTATTAAATGGATAATACTATCATGAGGATAATTTCCTTTTTTTCAATGTTAATATTTATTTATTTTACATTTGCACAATATGTCCAGCAATGCATAAAATTAATCCTTATTAATCTAAAGTTGTTTTTATTTAGTTCTCTTCATGATAATCTTCTTCAGTATTGATTTGCCAGAGATTTTTCTTGGAGGTGTCACCATTTATTATATTTTTTACTGCGGCCATGGCTGTTAACATGGAATGATCCATGTTATTGTAACGGTGCATGCCGTTTCTTCCAATTAAAAAAAGATTATCAAATCGCTCAGTAAATACTTTGATTAGATTAAATTTAGGATACGTACCAAAGTAAGCAGGATAAGTTTTTTTAACCTTTATAACGACCCCTTCTTTAACATCTTCGGGATTAATCATACCAATTTTTGCCAGTTCATCGGCGGCAAATTCCTGGAAATCAGTTTCAGACATGGCCCATAACTTGTCGCCTTCATTACAGAAATATTCTAAACCAATCCAAACATTACTTGGATCTTTCACCATATATGGACTCCAGTTATTGAATATCTGAATCCGTCCAACTCTGACATCCCTTTCCTGAATGTAAATCCAGTTATCTGGTACAATGTCATTAACTGTGGGAGTGTTGGTTTCATTATTGAGTTCTAATTTATCCAACAAAAGTCCAACTGTAATAAAATCACGGTACATGAGTCCGTTAGCTACATCCAGAACACTTTCAGGCACTTTACATTTAAATGAATTAATCAAATCCTGAACGGGCATGGTGGAGATGAAATAATCTGCTGATTCTTTATAATTGGTGCCTGTAGATTTATCTAACACTGTGACATGGGATATAATCTCTTTTTGAGTGCTTATACCTATCACTTTTTGATTAGTATGTATTTCACCACCATTTTCTTCTATTATGCGTGCAACTTCCTCCCATAATTGCCCAGGTCCGAATTTAGGGTACATGAACTCGTTTATCAAACTAGTTTCAATATTTTCCTGGTTTAATGATGAATTCCTGGTTAGTTTCTTTTTAAGGGCGTGTGTAATTGTTTTATGAATGGAAAGTCCCTTTATACGTTGAGATCCCCATTCTGCTGTAATTTCACTGCAGGGAACACCCCAGACTTTTTCAGTGTAATCCTTGAAGAAGGTATGATATAGTTCACTGCCAAATCGGTTGATGAAAAAGTCTTGAAGGGATTTTTCAGGTTTTTTCTGGTTAAATAATGTTTTAAAGTAACTTAAACCAATTTTAACAGTTCTTCTGGGTCCCAGATTAGAGAAGGTTTTATAATTTAATGATAATGGATAGTCAAAAAATTTTCTAAGATAAAAAATACGGGACAATCTGCTGCGTTTGAGCATTACTTCATCTGTCTTTTCAGGATCCGGAGATGGATATGTTAAAGTTTTTTT
>JAUNXM010000032.1 GCA_030539815.1 Methanobacterium sp. | reverse complement strand
ATGATAGTAACTGTAAAGGTACCACATATATTAGGGGAGATATTAACTCCCTGATAGGTGAGGGAAATTTTATCATATCACTGGCCTCGTAACTCAAAAGTTGATCATCATCTGCTCCCAGACCGATAACCCGTGCACCCCTAGCTTTCACTTCTTCTACGTTGCTCAGGGTACGGTCGTGACTTTTTCCAGGAGGAACCACTGCCACCACCGGCACATCATCATCTATTAGTGCCAGGGGTCCATGTTTAAGTTCCCCAGCAGCGTATCCTTCACCGTGTATGTAGGTTATTTCTTTGAGCTTCAATGCCCCTTCCATGGCAGTGGGGTATGAGAATCCCCGGCCAATAAAGAAGAAATCCTGAGCATCCTTATACTTTGCTGCCATTTCTTTGATCTCATCTTCCAACTGAAGCACGGTTTCCATGTAATCCGGAATCAGTTGAAGTTCATCTAAAAGCTCCTTATTTTTACCCATACATGCCGCCAGAAGGTATATGCAGGTTAATTGACTTATATAAGTCTTGGTGGCTGCTACCCCAATTTCAGGACCTGCCCTAGTGAATATAACATAGTCTGCCTCCCTGGTTGCGGTACTTCCCAGTACATTAACAATTGCCATGGTTTTCGCTTTTTTATTGGCTATTCTAAGGGCTTTAAGGGTGTCGGCAGTTTCGCCTGATTGGCTGATGAATATCACCAGTGAATCCGGGTCAATAGCCTTTTCTGAGAATTCAAACTCGGATGCCAACATTACATCCGTGGGCAGACCTAAAAGAGCTTCAAAAAGGTATTTTCCCACTAAAGATGCATGGTAACTTGTTCCACAGGCCACGAAGGTGATCCTTTTGAACCGGGGAAACTGACTGACTATTTTCTTAATATCTGAAACCTCAAAGAGGGTATTTTTAACTGCTTCAGGCTGTTCATGGATTTCCTTCAACATGAAATGAGGGTATCCTCCCTTTTGAGCCATTTCAGGAGTCCATTTAATGATCTCTACTTTTTTATCCACTACCTGCCCATCACGGTCCTTTATGGTGATGCCCCCTTCGTCCATGGTGAAGGTTTCGTGATCTGCCAAGTAGATGATCCGGCGGGTGTGTTGCAGTATGGCTGGAGCATCGGAAGCCAGGAAGTATTCCCCTTCTCCCAGTCCCAGTATAAGTGGGCTTTCCTTACGAACTCCCATGATCTTGTTGGGTTCATCAGTGCTGATAACTGCAAAGGCGTAGGAACCATGTAGCTTGTTGATGGCCTTGTTGATGGCATCTTCCAATTTAAGTCCTTCTTTATGATATTTCTCAATGAGATGGGCTATAACCTCAGTATCAGTTTGAGATACAAAGCGGTGCCCTTCACTCACCAGCTGGTCTTTAAGTTCCTTGTAGTTTTCAATGATACCATTATGGACTACCGCAATTTTTCCATCACAATCAGTATGGGGATGGGCATTTTTCTGGGTTGGAAGCCCATGGGTGGCCCAGCGAACATGTCCAATACCCACCTCTCCTGGAAGTTCTTCCAAGTGCAGTTCATCTGAAACCTCATCAATCTTTCCCTTGTCTTTCCTGATCATAATGCCAGATGATGAGTAGGTAGCAATGCCCACCGAGTCATAACCCCTGTATTCCAGGCGTTGCACACAATCCAGGAGCACAGGTGCTGCTTTATCAGTTTTAAGTATACATCCCACAATTCCACACATATTAATTTCACCCAAAAAGTGTTTTCATAAATTTAAGTAAATGTTTAATCTCAACTAATTACCTGATTAGTAAGGTTCATATCTATTACTGAAGACCTTCATTTGTTAAATAAATTTGTTAAGGCGTAACCAGATATTTATAACATCTGCATTTATTATTTATAATACAATCCTAACATGATAAATTATTAATTAGTAAGATATAAGTAGCACATAGTGATAGTTAAATATCCACCACCGGCACAATAGGATTAACTCTAATTTTGTAATATGATTCCAATGTTCTGGATTTAATCAGTTACCAAATCAGTTTTATTGAATTTAGTCAATAATTTCACCTTCAAACAATTTTTTTAATGGACAGTATAATTAAAATACAAAAAATACATAAACTATTAAATAAATAGTACATAGCACATTAACATATACAGAATGTAATAAGGAGGAATATAAAATGGCAGATGTAAAAATAAAGGATGTTGAAGGGGCTGTAGATGAAATGATTACCATTATACCATTGAATAGATTCCTTTTTACAATGAGTTCTGAGAATGATTCTACAAGCTATGTAATAGAAACTGATGCAGATGAAACAAATCTAAAAGAAATAATAAGAACCTACATGTGTGATGTTGGAACCTGCAGTGAAAACGAGGAACATCCCACTATGACTGATCTCTTCAAAGAAGAAGGTTGTTATTGTTCCATCAGTAAATCTAACAAATAAAGTAAAAAGATAAGTATTGTATGAATAAATTCACTAAATTCAAAAAACTGCGAAAAACCTCGAAATCGGAACTTGACCACCTGAACCTCTAAGATCTAATTTATAAATTAACTCTGATTTATAAATTAACTCATAAACCCATAAAACCAAGCTTATCCTTAAGTAAGGATCATGCCTAAGATAATTTAAGATATTTATATATTCATCCCTGATTCCCCCATAAGATCATCCAGATACATTCAAACCAATTCCTTGGAAAAAACTTTCAGATAATAGGTGAATGGGCATTAAAGATGGGAATGGTCATTAAAATATTAAAGTATATACTGAAAATAATCTGATCATTAATAGAACTTAAAATACCAGCAGCATTTATAAAATGCCTTTAAAATAACTCCAATATTAACGATTCCCGTATTAAAAAAATATTGATAATATAAAAAGTTTTAAAAAGTCAATTTAACAGTTTTGATGATATTACGCTAATTTAACTTATTTACTGTGGTTGATTTTTAGAAGATTTATTCAAAAGAAGTATCTATTCAAAAATATATTAAATTAAAAATATTTATTTTGATTCACAAACCTTGTGCAGGGCTTATCTCTTGGAGTACTGTATCTTAAAATGAATATCAACCATCATGTATATTGATAAAATATTACCGATTTAATGGGCAACAATTTATGTAACAATATAATGCCAATGTATTATAATCCTAAGCTATAATAATTTTAATGTAGTTTTATCTTGATGTAGTTCAATATCTATATAAACAATTTGAAAATAATAAAATGGAGTTTAAAATGAATCTTGATGAGAGAAATCTCCTATACAGGGGTAAAGCAAAGGACGTTTATCAGACCAGCCACCCTAAGCAGGTTTTAGTGAAATTTAGAGATGATATTACCGCGGGGGATGGTGAAAAGAAGGAAGTTATGAGTTTGAAGGGTTATTATAACTCCTTGATTTCAGCTAAGCTTTTCGAACTACTGGAAGATGCAGGGATAAAAACCCAGTACATTGATTTACCAGAACCCGGACTCATGCTATCCCACAAACTGAATATGATACCCTTAGAAGTGATCACTCGAAACATCGCCGCCGGGAGTCTGCTTAGAAAGTACCCATTCCAGGAAGGTCAATTATTCGATCCACCCATCATCCAGATGGACTATAAAAATGATGAATACCATGACCCCATGCTCAACGAAGACATCATCCTGGCACTGGAACTGGCCAGTGTCCAGGATCTGGAAACCATTCGCGAGATAACACTTCAAATCAATGCAGTACTTAAAAATTTCCTGGAAGACAGGGGGCTCATCTTCCCTGACTTTAAAATAGAATTTGGCCGAGATTCTGATGGGAACATTGTTCTGGGTGACGAGATCAGCCCGGACACTTGTAGGTTCTGGGATAGTGAAACCTGTGACATTCTGGATAAGGATCTTTTTAGAAAGGGAGAATCTGGTGTTATTGAAGCCTATCAAAAGGTTGCCAACATAATACTGGATGAAGAAGATAAAGAAAGATGGAATTTAAATTTCTAAACAAAAAAAAGGAACTAATTTATTAAAAATTAATCCCGGGTGATGCAAATGAAATATCATGCACAAGTTGAAATAAGTCTCAAGAAAGGAATGCTCAATCCAGAAGCTTCCACCATCCAGAGGGCATTGGCCCTTTTAGACTATCAGGTGGAAGACACATCCACCATTGAAATAGTTAAATTTACCTTAGAAGCAGGAGACCCGGATGTGGCCCGTGAAGAAGTGGTCCAGATGTGCGAGCGACTGCTCTGCAACCCGGTGATCCACGACTACCAGATCCAGATTGAAACTGCAGGTGACTAAGATGAAAGTGGGGATCATACGCTTCCCCGGATCCAACTGTGACCGGGATGTTTTCCATGCCCTGGAACTGGCTGGAGCCGAACCTGATTATGTCTGGTGGAACCAGAGGGATTTATCCCAATTTGAAGCAATCGTTATCCCCGGAGGATTCTCTTATGGGGATTATCTCCGAGCCGGAGCTATTGCCGCCATCACCCCCGTTATTGACGGGATCAAGGAGATTGTTAAAGATGAAAAGCCAGTTTTAGGCATATGTAATGGTGCCCAGATACTGGCAGAAGTGGGCCTGGTGCCTGGAGTGTTCACCCTTAATGAAAAAGCCCAGTTCATCTGTGAATGGGCAGAATTAGAGGTTAGAACAAACAGAACTCCATTCACTCACCTTTACCAAAAGAATGAGGTAATCAAAATGCCCATTGCCCACGCCGAAGGCCGTTACTACACCGAATTCATTGATGAACTCCGTGATCAGGATCAGATCGTGCTGGGATTTGCAGGGAACAACCCCAATGGCTCACTGGATGCAATTACGGGAGTATGTGACCTGGAAGGACGGGTTTGTGCAGTTATGCCCCACCCAGAAAGGGCCTCAGAATCCATCTTAGGATCAGACGATGGTTTGAAGTTCTTTAAGGGAATCCTTGATTTTTAGAAATTGGATAACATAAATATTATTCAAAATACTCTAGTTTAGAAAAACACTAACTCTAGGAGTATCATTAAATAAATTTTAATATAGAAAATTTCACGCGGTGAAATAATGGTAGTTTATTTAGTAGGTGCAGGACCAGGGGACCCAGATCTGGTGACCCTTAAAACTATTAAAGCCCTGAAAATGGCAGATGTAGTGATTTACGATCGTCTGGCCAATGAAGAGATCTTAAAGTACGCTGATGGAGCGGAAATGATCTATGTTGGTAAAAGAGCTGGAGCCCACTCCAAAAAGCAGGAAGAAATAAATGATATACTCATTGAACAGGGCAAAAAACATGACGTGGTAGTCCGCCTCAAGGGAGGTGACCCTTTTGTCTTTGGTAGAGGTGGTGAGGAATTGATGGCCCTGCTGGGGGAAGGTATTCCCGTGGAACTGATCCCAGGGGTAACCTCTGCCATTGGTGTTCCCACCACAGTGGGACTGCCCGTGACCCATAGGGGAGTGGCCACTTCTCTTACAGTGGTAACTGGGCATGAAGACCCTACCAAGAAAGAGAAACAGGTTCAGTGGAACTACAATGCTGACACCATAGTGATCCTCATGGGTGTAGGACACTTGGAAGAGAATGTGAAGGAGATTATGAAGCATAAGGATCCCCAAACTTCGGTCTGCGTCATTGAAAATGGAACCATGCCTGATGAGAGAATTATAACCGGTACTCTGGAAAACATAGCTCAAAAGGATATTAATCCACCAGCCCTGGTGATTATTGGACCGGTTGTTGATGTTTTCAAATCCATCAAGAAGCTTGAGGATAAAGTATGAAAGGATTTGAGGGTAAAGTTATTGGCATAACCCGACCAGTGGAACGGTCACAGGCTGCAGTAGAGATAGTAACCCAACACGGTGGAATTCCATTAGTGGTCCCCACCCTTGAACTGGAATCCTTTGCCAGTGAGTCTCTCCTTGATCTTTGCCAAAGAGCTAGTGCATTAGATTGGATAATATTTACTTCACCGGCATCACTGGAATCATTATTCACATACTGCCCTGATTTTAAGGAGAAACTCAATCCACAATGCCAGGTGGCAGTTATTGGACCACGCACAGAACGGGTTTTAAATGATTATAGTATCACGGCAGATATCGTACCCGAAAATTACACTGCTGAAGGTCTTCTGGAAGAATTCCAGGACATTGATTTATACAAAAAAAAAGTGGGAGTTCCCAGGACATTTAAAGCAAGAAATGTTCTCCCGGAAGGTTTGAAGAAAATGGGAGCCACTGTCTACCTGGCGGAGGCCTACAAATCCACTAAACCCAAGGATACCAGTAAGATAAAGTTACTGGTGGATGATATAATCCAGGGAAAAGTGGATGCAGTAACCTTCACCAGCCCCCTTACGGTTACCAATCTATTTGAAATATCCGGGGATAAGGAAGAAGAATTAATTAACTCTTTTAAAGAGGAGAAGGTTCTGGTGGCGGCCATTGGCCCCATAACCCAGAAACCACTGGCTGATAGGGGAATAAAATCAATAACTCCCCCCAAATACACTGTGAAGGCCATGTTAATGCAATTAAATGAAGAGATGAGTAATTAAACTTGATGAATCGTTTATATTTTATGAATATATTTAAATGAATGAGCTCAGAAAGTGGATTATTCTAATTTAATTGTATAACTATTGAGGGCACCATTTAAAGGAGTGGTAACTATGAAAGATGAAAACAAAACCATCATCTGGCCGGTTTATCTGGATTCTAAAAAAACAAAATCCGAAGGAAGAAAAATTCCCAAAGAACAGGCGGTTAACTCACCTAAAATACGTGAAATTACCCAGGCAGCTAAAAAACTTAGACTCAATCCTTCAGTGGAGAAATATAAATCTTACCCGGCTTCATGGTGGGAAGGATCTGGAAGGATAATTGTGGATAAAAAAATGAGCAAAAAGGAAGTTCTCATTAAAATAAGCAACCTGATCAATGGTTCCCGGAAGGATAAATAGAATTTTGACAAAAATTTCATTTTTAAGGGGATTAATAAATTTTAAAGATTAATCAATCTTAATTAACTAATTACCCAATACAAGACTTAAAGACCAGCCCACAAACATTATTATGATAGCTAGAAATTAATCTATCCCATAATTATTTTTTTAAATTAAATATTAAATTATTAATCAAAATATTAATTATTTAATCAATCCTATAACAATTAATAGATAAATAAAGGATTAAAATTAATCTTAGTAATTCAATAGAATAACTCAAAAAGCACCGTATTAATTTACATATTTCAATGGGAAGGAACAATAAATGGCTGTTAATATAGAAGGTATGGATAAATCATTGGTTAAAGCTAATGAAATGGTTAAAGAGTCTGAAGATGTTAAGATATACAGCCACATAGACTGCGACGGAATATCTGCCGGGGCAATACTATCCGTAACTCTGGATCGTCTGGAAATAGAACATGAAATAGAATTCATAAGCCTGGACCAGATTCCAGAGTTAGAAAAAGAAAATGAACTCACCATATTCTCTGATCTTGGTTCCGGACAAAAACTAGACAACTTCCAGACATCCCAGTCCAAAGTTCTCATACTGGACCATCACCCCCCAGTAAGGAAAATATCCGGAGGAAGAAAGGGTTTTCTGGAAATAAATCCCAATCATCATGGGATAGATGGTTCCTTCCAAGTATCAGGGGGAGGTATGTGCTATCTCCTGGCTGAAACATTTGGTTACCGCGATTTAAGCTGGATTGGTGTTTTGAGTGCGGTAGGTGACATGCAGAACAGTTTATCTGGGAAGTTAACCGGGATAAATGAGAGCATACTACAGGAGGGTATCAAAAAGGGACTGGTGGGATCAGTTAATGACCTGGCCATCTACGGGAGGCAGACTAGACCATTATTTGTGGCTTTATCCTACTTTGGAGATGTGAAACTCCCCATCACCAACAATCGTAACGAAGCAATCCAGTTCCTGAAAAATTTGGACATACCCATAAGGAATGGTAAAAAACAAAGGACACTTTACGATTTAAGTTCAGAGGAGAAGGGTCGGATTTTCACTGAACTGGTGCGAATGATGAGCCGGGAAGTACCTCCCCGTTATGTCCGGTATATTCCCCGCCTGGTTGCCGGGGATGCCTATGAATTTTTAAAAGAGGAAGAGTACTCACCCCTCCGTGATGCCAGTGAATTTTCAACAGCCATAAACGCCTGCAGCAGGCATAAAAATCCCGAAGTAGCTTTGAAGGTTCTTAAGGGAGATAGGAACATGGCTCTGGATGAGATGGAAATGCAGGGCAAGGAACACCGACAGTACCTTGCCCAGAAGATGAACTGGATCCAGGAAGAAGACCGGATCATGCATTTAAAGAATCTGCAGTACTTCCAAGGTAACGGAATAAAAAGTGAGGTTATTGGAACCATAGCCGGCATGATTCTCAGCTATGGTGACTGGAGAAAGCCAATGATTGGTTTCACACCTACCAATGATGAAAGTGATGGTTTAAAAGTTTCTCTACGTTGTTCACGACTTTTAGCCTTTGATGGAATTCATTTCGGCCACATCATAAGTAAGGTGGCAGCCAAGGTAGGAGGAAGTGGTGGTGGTCATTCCATGGCATGTGGTGCCTACATTCCTGATGAAAAACAGAATAAATTCCTTAAACTCTTTGATGAAACCTTGAATGGAGTTCTGTAAAATCATAGTCACCGGTAGGCTCCATTAATCAGAATCAATAGTTTTACAATACTAACTTAAAATATATACTTAAAATATTATAAAAAAATACGTAATAATTATTATTATTACATGTCTTTAAGGGTGTATCTATGAAAGTTTTCAAGAAAAAAGGGGAACTCACCAAGTTTCAGATATTAGCGGAAATTGCCAAAGGCCAGCCCCATCTACGTCAGAAAGATATCGCTGACCAGCTGGGTATCACAGTCCAAGCAGTTTCTGAGAATTTAAAGACTTTGGTAGATGAAGGATGGGTTGAAACTGGCAGTGGACAGGCACGTTACAAAATTACTAAACGAGGAATTGAAAAAGTAAAAACCGGAGCGAATGACCTCCGTAAATATGCAGATCAGGTCTTAGATACCATGAACACCTACAAATCGGTGTGGCCAGCCATTGCCCGGGAAGATCTTAATAAGGGAGAAGCAGTATGGCTTAAAATGGAAGATGGAACATTATATGCCGGTAAAGAAAAGACTCCTGCCCATGCTGAAGTACTTCACCATGCCCGAAAGGGTGAGGATGTGGCCCTGGTGAGTTTAGGGGGGACCATCGAACTTGAACCCGGATTTGTGGTTATCATTAAATTACCCACCATTAACCAGGGTGGTACCCGTGCCTGTGAAATTGATCATGTCCGGGAAATTTTAGATAAATATGAGAACCGTTTCCAGAGAGTAGGTGTCATGGGCACTGTATCCCGTTCCATGGTGGATAAACTGGGAATAAAACCTGATTTTGAATTTGCCACTCCACAATCAGCAGTTGCCGCTGCCAATCGAGGTTTAAATGTACTGATATTTGCAGTTGGTAAAATGACCCGCACCTTAACCCTCAGGATGGATGAAGAAGGGATCAACCACATCATTGAAGATGTTCTGGCTTGATCTTAGAGATGTTCTAAATGATCCTAGCCTGAAGTTAACTTAAAATAACCCCCCCCAAAAAAACTATGATATATATAGTTTAAAGAATTCTACAGCCACTGTGGTCTATCCTGGCCACCATTACACCCTCCACACTGGAATCCGGTGTATCTGAAATTGCAAATGCTGTTTTTCCAAGCATGGCCATGGATGCTCCCATGGTCTCCTCCCTCATAACTTCCACAATCTCCCTGATCTCCGGGTCAATTAGACCTGTTTTCTGGGAAAATTCCAGGGATAGATCCATGAAATTGGTGATCTGGGGGTTCATAAGTAATTTTTGAAGCATATCCCGGGCCACACTGTTTACTTTATAGGTCATTTCTGGATCAGTGAGGATAGATGCTGTTTCAATGGTTCCTAAAGTTTTTGATATGACAAAAAGACTTCCATCCCCATCTTCAGCATATTTATGACCATTGAGAAGTTTATCTGCCTCCCCAAATCCAGGAGCACCTGGTTTTAGTCTAACTGGGAACCCTCCAATCACTGATCCCATCACGTCCCCCATGCCTGTTTTCAGTTCAACTTCTGCATTGTGAGCAACCGCTGCGGCCTGGTTAAATGTTAAAGGTAGTTCAAGTAGTTTTGAAACCCCGATAGACGTTCCCAGTGCGAAACCTGCAGAAGCACCGAACCCTGATTCCAGAGGCACGTCAATCATGTGTTGGATGGTTATTTTAATCTCATCCCATTTTACTTTGGTAAATTGTTTTTTCAGCAAATTCAGTGTTTTATAGGTTACTGAATCCTCCATAGGGAAGTCATAGTTCTGATTCTTTCCATTGATTTTAGTAATGATTTCGCCATTTCCTTCACTCATATCCAACCTGGTTAGGACCCCCCGGTCCAGAACCACACCTGCTCCCTTAGATCCCCTGATTAGAGGATTGGGATGGCCAATTACCTCAAAAAACCCGGTTATATGGGAGGGGGCGAAAACTAAAGATTGCAATTTATCACCACATTTATTATATCCCCATGATTAAATAAATAATAAAGGTAAGAAAAAGTCATATAAAGTTTATTTCAATTAGATTCGATGACAAAACATTAACCGACAACAGTTAATACTCACATAAATACATTTAACCCGGTATTGCCAATAAGGGGATTTAAATCATTAAAGATATTAAATGTAATATCACCATGAATAATGGACATTATAAAGGATATTTAATTGAGAATAGTAAATTCGTTAGGTTACTTGATTATAAGTCCTAAAAGATATGTTTACTTGATTATAACTCCTGAAATTAATAGATATGGAGAACTAGGTATGGGAAAAAGAATAGACTTACACACCCACAGCATATTCAGTGATGGTGAATTACTACCATCAGAAATTGCGCGCCGAGCATGCGTTTTAGGTCACGAAGCAGTGGCCATAACTGACCACGTGGATGCAACCAACCTGGACTGTGTGGGTCGTGTGATTAACGCGGTTTTAGATATCCGGGATAACTGGGACATTGAAATAGTTCCCGGAGCAGAGATAACCCATGCACCTGCTGAAATAATTCCCAAGTTAGCCCGGAAGGCCAGAAAATTAGGAGCAGAGATCATTGTGGTGCATGGTGAAACGCTGGTGGAACCCGTGATTGAGGGAACCAACTGGAGTGCAGTTAATTGCCCCGATATTGATGTTTTAGCGCACCCTGGACTTATAACCCATGAAGAAGCCTTAATGGCTAAAGAAAATGATATAGCTCTGGAAATAAGTGCCAGAAGGGGGCATAGTTTAGGTAACGGACATGTGGTGCGGGTGGCCCTGGAAGTAGGTGCCCATCTTGTGGTGGACACGGACACCCATGCACCAGGAGATCTGATAAACTATGAAATGGCTGAAAAGATAGCGCTGGGTGCAGGTTTACCGGATAAAGAAATTAAAAAAGTTTTAAGGGATAATCCAGTCCGAATACTCCAGAACAAAGGAATATTATAATATAAAAAAATTCAAAAAAAACTTTGGGCTAATGAGGTTTAAAACCTCCTTATCCACCTATTTTTTTGTTTAATAATAATCATATGACTTATAATACATCATATTCTACAATAATATCTTCTCCAAGAGTATAACTCTTTTTAAACTTTAAACGGAAGGCATCTTTCATATAATCCACACCATCCCCATCTACCAGGGTTTTGGCCTGATTTCCCCCGGCAATCATGGGTGCTATACACACTTTTACCTCACTTACTAGCCCTGCTTTGAGCATGGAGTAATTAAGGGTGGAACCACCCTCTAACATTAATGTTTTTATACCTTTATCTCCCAGCTGATCCATCAAACAGTTTAGATTAACCTGTTTATCCCCACAGATAATCACCTCCGCGTTACCATCACCTTCAAGGGTATTTATTCTCTCAGGAGGTGCTTCTTCAGAAACTACAATGATAGTGGGAGCATCGGAGTTTAGGATCCTGTAATCAGGAGGAGTGCGAGCTTTACTATCTACCACAATCCGCACGGGATTGTCTTCTGGTTTGGAAGAGATTTTATGAACTGTTAGACGAGGGTCATCCAACAGGACCGTGTTTATCCCCACCATTATAGCATCCATTTCTTTCCGGAGATTGTGAACTCTTAAAAGATCTTCCTGACCCGAAATTTCTGAACTACCAGTTTTAGTGGCAATTTTCCCGTCAAGGGTCATGGCTGCGTTTAGTATGACTTTAGGTTTAATGATAAACCCTCCCAAGTTAATTTGGAGTACATAAAAATATTCATTTTAAAGAAATTACTGGTTTCCCCCACCCATTATGTAGGATATGTCCTGGAAAATCTGCTGTATCTGCTGTATAATAGAACTGATTGTGTTTACAATATCCTGGAGGGGATCCAGGGTTTTTTCAACTTCCTGTGCAGTGTCATTGGTTGCTTTACTAGCGTTCTGGAGTGCTTCATCTGCGTTGTTCTTAATTTCACTCAAACCTGATTCTTGCACCGCTAAAACAGGTTGAAACGTCATAAAAAGTACTAATAAGATTAAAATCCCTATAAATAACTTTTTCATAGTAACCACCACCTAATTTGAATTTATCCCTATCTCCTAAATATTATATATAATATATTAATAGATTATGTGGGAGATTAGATATTAAATGTATACCGGAACTACCTTAGAAAGTGGTTATCCTAGATATGGATTACTCTAAAAAAAGAATACATTCTAATGGCATGGGAAGAGAAATTATCATAGGTAAGTGTAATCATGAGTGACGATAGATACCAGAAAGGGATAGAAAATTTGAAAAAAATGAATCCAGATTCATACAGTGACCTTGAAAAACTATTAAACGATATAGCTCCAGATATGGCCCGTTACATCGCTGAATTTCCCTACGGAGATATTTATTCCCGGCCGGGTTTGGATCTTAAGACCCGGGAACTGGTAACTGTTGCTTCCATCACCACCTTGGGATGTGCCCAGGCACAGCTTAAAAGTCATATTCACGGTGCTTTAAATGTGGGTTGCACCCCCAAGGAGATAATTGAAGTTATAATTCAAATGGCAGTCTACGCCGGTTTTCCAATATCAATCAATGGCCTGATCGCTGCAAAAGAGGTTTTTGAGGAAAGAAATGAAGAATTTAAGAAATAGGCTTATTTTTTACTTTTTTAAGTTAGTATTTTAATTGAATTTTCTAACTAACCGGGTTCTGCAATTTAATGGAATATTTTAGGTTAGATCCTTCTTAATATAATAATAGCAACCTTTTAATTAATAACAACCTTTAATGGAAGTATTCTAAGATTTATCTTCTGAAAAATATTTTATCCAAAAAAATTGGAGAACATCGGGAATATTACAATAGATAATCATTAAAAATTTAATAAAAGATTTTAATGTTATATTTGGAAGATTTTCCGTGCATTTTGTTCAGTTACTCTGTCTACTTCATCTCTTGAAATAGATTTAACTTCCGCAATGGTTTTCACTGTTTCCTCCACATATGCAGGTTCATTTCTCTGACCTTTAAATGGGGAAAGGTAGGGACTGTCTGTTTCTGTGAGGAGCTGGGATAAGGGCAGATCAAAAGCGAGTTGCTGGTGATGATGGGAAAAACATACAATGGTGGATAGAGATACGTAATACCCTTCTCCAATTATCTCCTGGGCAGTTTCAAGATCTCCACCGTAACAATGGAAAATTATTTGGGGGATGGATGGATGTTTTTTAACCATTTCCAGGGCTTTTTGCTCGGCATCCCTGGCGTGAATTACCAGTGGTAACTGGTACTCACTAGCCATTTCCAGGAAGGTTCCAAAAAGTTCAATCTGCTTATTTTTATCTGCTTCACTCTCCAAACCATTGAAATCAAGACCAGTTTCACCCAGGGCAACTGCCACGTCAATATTGGATTCTATCTCAGATAAAGCCTGTTTTATAACTATTTCATCTGCTTTGTATGCGTTTGAAGGATGAAATCCCAGGGTGGAATAGACAAAATCTTTATATTCTTCGGCCAGTTTAAGTGTTCGCCGATTCCCTCCAAGTGTGGCACCAGAGTTCACTATGGCAGTGAGTTTCTCCTGTGCACGTTTCATTACTTCTTGCCGGTTTTTATTATAAACTTTAAAGTCAACATGACAGTGGCTGTCAATCATCTCCATCACCTAAGCTCATATAAATCCAAAAAGGTAAAAATGAATATTTATTTCAAAGGTTATTGTTATAGTAGTTAAGCTGGATTCAGGCTAATTTTAATATAATACGTTCAAATCATAGGTTAACTAGCGGGACCGCCACCTAAACTCCAAATCGCCTTTCTCTCTGTTGATAGGAACGTAAAGCCCTTAAAAAGTCTACTTTCCTTAGTTCTGGCCATAAACTATCACAGAAGTATAGTTCTGAGTAAGATGATTGCCATAACAGGAACCCACTGAGCCGTTCCTCCCCGCTGGTTCTGATAATCAAATTGGGATCCTCCAGACCAGCAGTGTAAAGGTTCTTGTTTACCAATTCTTCATTAATATCATCAGTGGTTATCTTTCCTGCCTGAACTTCACTAGCTATCTTTTTTATAGCGTCAACAATTTCCATACGCCCATCGTATCCAATAGCGATGTTAACTAACCTTTTATTGTAGTTAGCAGTTGATTTTTCGGCTATTTGGATTGCTTCCCTAACATCTGTAGGTAAAAGTTCCAGTTTACCCACTGCCTTTACCCTAACCTCGTTGTTGTGTATTTTCTTGTTGCGGGCTATTCCCTCAAAATTTTCCTTGAATAATCTCATTAAACCCTCAACTTCTTGGGGTGGTCGGTTGAAGTTTTCTGTGGAAAAGGCATAGGCAGTTACAATTTCAATTCCCAGATCAACACACCAGTCCAGAACTCGTTCTAATGTGCTGATTCCTTTCTTGTGACCTTCAACAGCATCAAGGTTCCCCTGCATCTTGGAGAAACGTCGATTTCCATCCATAATAATGGCTACGTGTTTGGGCATGAGTTCCGGTCGGAGGTTACGGGAGATATACCATTCATACAGCCTGTAAAGTGGTGTTAATGCTGACATTTTAGATTCCTTTATTATTTATTCCTTGATTGATTTTATTATTTTGATTTAATAATTAGATGATATTTAATACTTAAAATTTATTCTGAGTAACAAACTGATTCATAGGATCTAATCAACTAATAAGTTCGAATATAGGTTTTATCCATTTGATCCTGTCATTATTTTAATAATCTTGTTCTGACCAGTTTTTCTGCCAGTTGAAGAGCTCGCAGGTAACCTTCTTCACTCTGGGATCGGGATGTGTCGATATATATATCTTTAATACCCAGGGTCACGGCCCCGTAGCTTTCAAGAGAACCCAGGAAAACAAGACTGCGAAAAATCAGATTTCCAGTGATACCATCTGGTGCCAGTATTAAATTCGCCCCATCAGCAATGGCATCTTCAATCAATATAAAGTAATGTTTAACCGTATATTTATCCCTTGTGATCCGGGTTAATTCTTCACCCTCCATGAGTGAATTGTCAATTTTAACGCTCCGACCCTTGTCCTGAGGTCTTCCCCCAGAAATAATTCCTATTTTGGGAATTAAACCCATTTTTTCAAGGAATTGTGAACCATATTCTATGATTTTCCTTTTCTGCTTGATGGTATCTCCTTCATCAATCCCCACTGGAGCTAGGAGAAACTTTTGTCCTTCATATTCCAGGAGGGATGCCCGGTATATTTCAGGATACCTTTCCCGGAGCTTTACCATTATATGGGATGCACTTAGCGACCCTCGCACTGCAGCATCAACTTTTCCAGTTAATAAGAGATCCAATAGTTCATCTTCGGATTCAGTTAAAACAACCTTGAACTCAACCTTATGGGCTGCCTTTACTATGGTTCGGTTCTCACCCACACCTGCCGCGATTTTCATTAGTTAGTATTCTTCATTTAAACCTATTTATAATGTGAATACCAAGAGCACAGAGAAGTTTCCGGTT
>JAUNXM010000215.1 GCA_030539815.1 Methanobacterium sp. | reverse complement strand
ATTCTTGATACTAGATTCACCTAATTACCTGAAACCTGGAAAAATACTTCTTAAAAAAGGCTGAGCCTAGCTCCCAAGAAATTTAAAATAAAATAAAAAAAGAAAGGGGTTGTATTTTTTTTAGACAATACTTGCAATGGCACGACACAGTTCAGGAGGTCGGGTGACAGTGATGGTCACACTTCCATCTGCGTTCACAACGATAATTTCTTCCTCGTAGAGGGGTTCCTGTTCCGTGGTGTCTATGGATTGTATCTTAGCGAGTTCTTCTGGTGTTGTTGCGATGAAGGCAATGCTGTCAGTGACCGTAGCTGGTAAGGCGAAGATTGTTAATGGGTTGTAGGTTACGTTGGTTATCTGTGCGTTTGCTGGGGGATACCTGGTATTTGACCAACCCTGGAATCCGATATTAAGGGTTCCTTCTCCACCGGCCTGGGTGTTGAAGAGTCCTTTCCAAGATTGTACCCGTATGGTAGTTCCTGCTGGTAATGGTTCGTTACCGTAGCCTAATGCCTGGGATAAATCCATGGTTAAGTTACCATTGGGTTTGATGAAAGTATCTGCCCAGAGAGTCATAGCAGATCCATTTTTGTGGGTAGTATTTCCTACCATTTCCACGTGTGCCCAGGTGGTACCGTTGTTTATAATTGCAAGCTTAGTGCTTTTCTCATTAATGGCACTAGCATTAACATTGGATGTAGTATTGTCATTGCATCCGGATACAGCCACAACCACTATGACTACTGCCAGGATAGCAAATAATCCAAATTTGTTTTTCATTCTCGACCACTCCTCAGAGTATGGTAACAACTTTGTAGGTGACTACTGCGCCGAATACAAAGAGTAACGGGAGTATGGCTACATTAGAGCTGTTAATAAAAGTGTTTATTTTACTATTTTTGTGAGCCTCGGAGCTTAAAATCTCCTTGAGAGCCAAAAACGCGATAAGAGCCACCACGGCTATTAAACTGTAGCCCATAATGTCCGCGGAAGTCACCGCAGTGGTTGCAGTGGTCGTGGTTGTGGTAACAGTCGATATCATGTTTATACCTTCTTTAGTTCTTTATATATATTTTTTTCCTTTTCCTGACAATTTAAGATTCCAATCCCAATAATCGCCAGTTCTAAGAATGGATGATTGCCTGGCGGTTAATATACTAAATTGGATAGTAGTAATATCATTTTAACCACAAATAAGCTTTACCCACCTATTATTTTGTGACATATATCACAAAGAATTTAGGGGATAAAAAACTGGGAGAAATAAACTTAAAACACCATAAATGATATAAAAATAATCAGAATTTTAAGTACCGGGATAATTTAACTTAGCACGCGTTTAATGGGTTATTTAAATAATTAAATTTTCAAAGTACCAGGATAATTAAACTTAAAACGCAATTAATGGATTATAAAGTAATGTAATTTTTAAAAAAGAAACATTATGCTTAAATAAATCAATAAATTGGGAATTTTAAGAAAAAGAGATAATGATTATCTCTCCCTTTTCCATTGTTTATATGCTAAAGTGTATTTTTTATTTCATGTCCAGCCACAGGTGCAGGGAACGGTATGCATTTTCCTTGTCTGGTAACTTGTAGAGGAGGAACTCCATCTTCTTCTGGCCTGGTGTTCCAGCAGTGAAACTGAAGGGTACCTCCACCTTCTGACCACTGGTCAGGGTCAGGGTCTGATTATAAAGTATGGAGCTATTCACCTTCACCAGCAGCAGATAATCAGTGGTGGCGTATTCATGATTCACCACCCCCATGGTGAGGGAACCGTTCTGTCCAGTGGTGAGATTAGTGGGATAATTACTGGCCTTACCATCCGGTCCTAAGATGTAGAACTCGGTGAATTTCTCACCCTCCTTGGGTTTCACGATGATATAGGCCGTGGTGGAGATGGCCAGGATTATGCTGATGATGAGGATAATGGACAGTATCCGTTCGGTTCCTGATTCAGCCTGGAAAGAATTTCGGATGTCCTTGTAGAACTCGCCAAAGGGCACGAAGTACCTTTCCTCTTCTGGTAGTCTGCTGCGTCTCCAGAAAGCAATGAGGCACATGGCCAGGGTGAACATGGTGAGGCTGATGAGTATGGGATCCAGGCGTATACCCCAGGGTGTGTAGTTTAGTGCCAGTCCAATGAGGGGAGTTACGGCAATGCTCAAACCAAAACTCAAAGCCCCTCGTTCAATACCGTCCAGGTCACCCCACTTAGGGAAAAGAGCGGCAATAAGGGTGTAACCAGGGATGAACAACACCAGTAAAATTCCAAGGATGGTGCGGATGAAGGTCTGATTTAATGGTTTTATAAGTACGAAGGCCGCGGTGAGAAGGGTGAGTGCCACCATCAACACTATGTCCAGGTAATGGTTACGAGGCTTGAAAGCAGGAGGTGCTTTGTGGGGTTCTTTCTCTTCAAGATCCTCTTTATCTTGAGACTTCTCTTCCTCAAGGTCCATTTTATCCTGAACCTTTTCTTCCTCCAGATCCTCTTTTACAGCTTGAAGCTCTTCCTCAGGGGTTTCTTCAACTACCTCGGTGGTTTTGGTTGATTTTACCAGACTCTTCAGTAGGGAAACTAGACCCTTTTCCTTTTCTTCTTTCTCTTCCTCCCCAGGAGTTTCATCTAGAATTTCATCCCCAGTAACCCGGGGGGTTTCTTCCAGTGGAACTTTTTCTGGGGTTACCTTGGTGGTAACTGGTATTTTTTTGTGGGTATCCGGTATTTC
>JAUNXM010000031.1:9536-16227 GCA_030539815.1 Methanobacterium sp. | reverse complement strand
CGGAGGGTACCAGCTTTTAGGTGAAAAATACATTGATGCTGAAGGAAATGATGTTCCTGGACTGGGAATATTTGATTACCAAACCCGCAGTGAAGAAGGACGGCTCATTGGAAATATAATCATAAAAAACACGCTGGGACTTTCTCCAGAGACACTGGTGGGTTTTGAAAATCACGGTGGCCGGACTTACCATGACCACCAGGCACTGGGAGAAGTGGTAACTGGTTATGGTAACAATGGCAAAGACCAGGAAGAAGGCATGGTTTACCATAACTGCATAGGAACATATCTCCATGGCCCATTATTACCTAAAAATCCCCACTTGGCAGATCATCTAATTTTAAAAACCCTAGAACGCAAATATGGGTTGAAGGAGTTACCCTGCCTTGAAGATGGTCCGGAATTCAGTGCCCATGAAAAAGTTCTGAAATTATACTCACCATGATTTTAGTAAAGAATCCTTGGATATCAATGAACATACCTGTAGAAAAATCCTTTACAATATTAAAGGATTATAAAAATATCTAAGAATCATAACTGAAATAATCCTTTTCAATATCTGAGGATCATGTTTGTAGGGGAATCTTCTGGTTTATCCAGAGATCAATATTGTCCATTTCGGAAATCTATTTTAATGTTATTTACATATAGATAGATGTTCCTATTGGACTTTCATTAAGGTAATGCCTATAATGGCAGACTTTCCATGGAACTGAATATTAAGACTATTATGAGCATTAAATTCGTATTATAGACTTTTAATGCCATATACGAAATTTATAATTTATAACTGTTAATACAAATGTTAAAATCTTTTTAAGGAGATGGTTTATCTGTCTAAATATATAGTGGTCACTGGTGGTGTGGTAAGTTCAATTGGAAAAGGAATAACAGCAGCTTCTATTGGTAGAATTTTAAGATCATATGGTGTGGATGTAACCGCCATCAAAATTGATCCATACCTCAACTGGGACTCGGGAACCTTAAACCCCTATCAACATGGTGAGGTCTTCGTTACTGAGGATGGAATGGAAACAGACCTTGACCTGGGGCACTACGAACGTTTCCTGGATGTGAATCTCTCCGGGAAATCAAATATTACCACAGGTAAGGTTTACTCATCAGTAATTGACCATGAACGTAAAGGAGACTACTTGGGTTCCTGTGTGCAGATCATACCCCACATAACCAACAAGATCAAGGATATGGTCCGTAAAATAGCCACTGAAAGCCAGGCCGAAGTGGTGCTGGTGGAAGTGGGAGGAACAGTGGGGGATATTGAAAGCCAACCATTCCTGGAGGCCCTCCGGCAACTAAGAAACGAAGAAGGTCATGACAATGTGATGTTTGTCCACGTGACCTACGTACCCTATTTGCGAGCTGCTGGTGAGTTTAAAACTAAACCAACCCAGCACAGTACCAAGGAACTCAGGAGCACTGGTATAATTCCAGATATGATTATCTGCCGTTCGGAGTTATCCATTGATCAACCACTGAAAAATAAAATAGCCCATTTTTGTGACGTTGAAAGGGAAGCAGTCATAAACACACCTGATGTGGGGTCTATCTACGAGGTTCCACTAATCATTAACCAGGAAAATGTTGGAGAATATATTATTAACCGGATTAAGATAGATGCCGGTGAACAGGATCTAACTGAATGGGAACAGGTAGTTGAATCCCTTAAACAGGAAGACTACCAGGTCAGTGTGGGCATCATCGGTAAATACGTGGAACTAGAAGATGCCTATATGAGTATCCGGGAATCCTTAAAACACGCTGCTAGTAATCTGGGAATTAAAGTGAACATTGAATGGATACAGGCTGAAGACACCATTGATGAAGAGAAAGTAAGTCATCTTGACTCCATTCTAATACCAGGAGGTTTTGGTGAAAGGGGAATAACCGGGAAACTAGATGCAGTACGTTATGCCCTACAGAATAAGGTTCCCCTATTTGGAATCTGCCTGGGAATGCAATGTATGGTCATTGAATTCGCACGTCTGGAAGGTTTTGAAGGAGCACACAGCACTGAATTTGACCCGAAAACAGAATTCCCGGTGATTGATCTCATGGAAGAACAGAAAAAGATCAAGAACATGGGGGGCACCATGAGGCTGGGATCTTACCCTTGCAAACTAAAAGATGGAACCATGGCCCAGGAGGCTTACGGTGAAGAGGAAGTCAGTGAACGACACCGTCACCGCTATGAATTAAACAATGATTACCGTGATGTTCTCAAGGAAAAAGGGCTGATTATCTCTGGAACATCACCTGATGACTTCCTGGTGGAAATGATAGAATTGGAGAATCATCCCTGGTTTTTAGGTTGTCAGTTCCACCCTGAATTCAAATCCAGACCCAACAAAGCCCATCCTATTTTCGTATCATTTTTAAGGGCAGCACTGAAAAATCATAAACTTAAATCAGGGAATTAAAAAGAGACTGAGGATATTAAATGATCATTTACATCCCCCTAATCACCGTCATCATAGCCATAGCCGCGTGTATTTACGCCAGTTACTCTGACCTTAAAAGGGGGATCATACCCAACAAGCTCACATTTCCCCTCATAGCTATAGGAATAGTTTTAAATGGCATTTATGCCTTTATGATTGGAGAATTTTTGTTTATACTGGTTTGTGTGGTGGTAACCGGGGTGATATTTGGTCTGGGTTACCTGTTCTGGAAAATGGGTGCCTGGGCAGGTGGTGATGTGAAACTTTTCACTGCCCTGGCAGCACTCATACCCTTCAACCCCCTCCTGGTTACTTATCAAATATATCAGGTTCCATTCCCAGTGGAAGGAATTTATCCCTTTCCCCTGACAGTTATCATTAACAGTATCCTCTCGATTCTACCATTCCTCCTGATCTACGTTTTTTATGTGGTGGCCAAGGAGAAATCATACCTCATGGGTGAATTAACATCCCCAGTAAAGAATTACAAGAAGAACATTGTTCTAACATTGGTGATCACCTCTGCAGTGAATATAACCCTCTTTGTAACAGAACAGCTGCACCTTCAGATTATTATAATATCCCTAATTTTGATCTACCTACTGTCCCTGGTGATATCCAAACTACCCAATCAGATTAAAGCAGTGTTGGTATCACTGGTAACTGTTGCTGCCCTTTTTTACAACTTCCAGATAACCATTATTAGTATGGGGGTTTTATTCATCTCCATTATCGTCCTGGAAGTTGTGCGGAAACTCTTGACTTCAGTGAGCAAGGAGGCACTGCAGGATGATCTTCCTCTGGATAAACTCGGTGAAGGTATGATACCTGCCTATAACCTTTACCAGCAGGATGATGATGGGATCTATGTGGATGATAAGAGTTTCACAGATAAATTAAAGGAATCTATTAAAACCAGGGACCCTAGCATGCTCACCACCAACCCTGGAAAACGTCTGGTGGGAACTCTAGCTGCTGGATTGACCAATGAGGATATCGACCTCCTGAAAAAACTACATAAAGATGATAAAATTTCCAGCAAATTCCGTGTGAAAAAGGGAGTTCCCTTTGCTCCTTCCATTTTAATCGGACTGATTATATCCCTTTTTATAGGAGATTTAGCTTATATACTGCAGAAAATCCTTATATGGGTTATGTATTAATTTGTTAAGATAATATATTGATTATGTAGAATCGCTGCAGGTGAAATGTTAAGTATAAGAAATTATCTCAAATTTCAATTTCATTAATCATTTAGATTTATTATAGAGGACATTATAATATTAACAGCCCTAAAATTGCACCAATATTTATATGAATCCTATGTCAATAGATTATAATTAATAATAATAGTGATTAAAATGGAAAACAAAGGACAGGTATCTGCAGAGTATTTACTACTCATAGTTGTGATTATGATTATACTTGCTGCCGTAACCATACCCCTGGTAGGTAGTACTGTGAATTCAACTATGGATGTTTCCAGGGCATCGGACACCAAAAACGCGATACAAAGCATAGCGAATGCGGTGAATATAGTTTATGCTAACGGACCTGGTGCTAAAAGAACTATTGACATTTACATGCCACTAGATATGAATTTGACATATGATAACAACACCAGAACTATTAATCAACTATTGGTACTTTCTTCACAAAATAAAACCGTAAGTGCCAATGTAGATTATGGTGTTACATTTACAAATCCTAATCCCATCAAAGGATGGCATCAGACACAAATCGAATGGCCTTTACAAAACAAAACATCCATCCAAGTAGTTTTCTTAACCTAAACCTTGAGGCCCCATCATGTTCAGTAAATTAGGAGAGATCATTTTACAATTTTTTTCATTTCTGGGGACATTAATATTAGCAATACCTAAAATCCCTCAAAGGCTTCGTGACATAAAAATTGGGCGTGCCAAAGAGAAAATATCTGAGGAAAATATAAAAGAACATGTTTCTAAGGTTAGAAATAACTTGGGAATTGATAAAAATTCAAACTCATCTAATAGTAAACAACAAGAATTTAAATCCGTGGAAACACTTCCTGAGGATGCTCATCAAACCCCAATAAAAACAAATTCCACTAATTCAGACCCAGATATTATACTAATTTCCACTCCATTCACCTCTAAAGAAAAGGAAGATACTATTTTTCGTTTGCAGTTACTTTCAGCAGGGTTCTTAATTCTATCCGTTTTTTATCTGTTTAACTTCTTTTCAGTCATTATTTATGCAGTTTTAGGAATATTAATAGGAGTATATATTATTTACATCCTTTATTATCGTGTTAAAGTAATGTACGGCTCGGAATTTCCGGCTTATAGGGATTTCTTCCTGATGTACCTGGCCGTGGGCATTATCATGGTACTGGTTGGTACTAACAGTAACCTGGTTATGGCCTTTTCAGTGAGCTATTTCCCATCCCTCACCATATTAATATTTGCAATTATAGCTGTTGCTCTGGTTTATTTAATCTTCAGGATACGTTACCATCGTGATTTCACCTACGGGGTTGTAATAGAAACTGGTGAAAAAATGGCCTACGTTAAGGTGGAGTACGATATTCGTTCCAATGTCAAACCAGACATATACGTTGTTGAAAATCATTACGGAGCAGTGGATGGTGACACTGTGAAATTAAAGACTGAACAGAAGATTTTCAGTAACAGTGGTAACAAACCAGTAAGTGTAATGGAAACTGTTCACAAGATCTAGTTTTTTTAGAATACTAGATTATTTTAGACAATATTAATTAAAAAATATTTTTTAGAAATCATTTGCCCTATTAGATCAATTATTATTAAAATGTGACTTCTAAAAATAGTATAGATACTAAAAAATGAATTAATGGAGTATTTAATATGCATGATATTTCACCAACTCATCCCCGCTATCATTCCCTCATATTAAGGGATAAAATGGCCAAAGCTTACCAGGAGGGAATCCTGGCTGACACAGCCCTCATTGCCCATGGTAGGGGGGAAGCTTTTGACTACATTTTGGGGGAAAAAACAAATCCTCCTGCAAAAAAAGCTATTATTGTTGCGATTGCCTCGTTATTGCTGGCTGAGAATCCGGTTTTATCAGTTAATGGGAACACTGCAGTTCTAGCAGCGGAAGATATAGTGAATTTGGCTAAATTAATACCCGGCGCCAGGGTGGAGATCAACCTATTCTATCGCACCCCACAACGGGTGTTGAAGGTACAAGAAGTGCTGGAAAATGCTGGAGCCACTGGTGTTCTGGGCAAGGAAAGTGACCATTATCTTCCCCTGGAGGGATTGGAAGGACCACGTTCACGTGCCCATCCAGAAGGCGTGCACCAGGCGGATGTAGTTCTGGTTCCACTGGAAGATGGTGACCGGGCAGAGGCACTGGTTGCGCTGGGTAAGAAAGTCATAACCATCGATCTGAATCCTTTATCCCGGACTGCTAAAAAGTCATCAATAACCATTGTGGATAACCTGGTCAGGGCCCTGCCACTAATGATTACTGAAATGAAGAATCTCAAAAGATGTTCCAGGGGAGAACTGGAAAAGATTGTTAACGAATTTGACAATGACTATAATCTCTCCAAAACCCTGGACATTATATCACAACATTTTAAAAGAGATGAAAGATTATGAAAGTGATTGGAGTTGCTGGAATGCCCGGATCAGGGAAAAGTGTGGTTTCCAGAGTTGCAGATAGTTTGGGGATGAAAGTGGTGCGGATGGGTGATGTGATCCGCAACGAAGCTAAAAAAAGGAATGAACCAACAGGAAAAGTGGCAGTGGAGTTACGCAAGGAATACGGGGAATTTGTAATAGCAGACCGATGCGTGGAAACCATTAAAAACTCCATTACTCCTATATCTTCCCATGAATCCACTCATCAAAAATCCCAATTATTCCTTATTGAAGGTATTCGCAGTCCCTGGGAAGTGCAAATATTTAAAAGGAATTTCCCTAATTTCAAGGTCATTGCTATACACTCTTCACCAAAAACCAGGTATATTCGGCTTAAAAAAAGAATGAGGTCTGATGACTCTTCAGAAATTAAAGAAGCAAGGAAAAGGGATCAAAGAGAACTGAAATTTGGTATTGGGGAAGTAATTGCCAGTGCCGATTACATGGTGGTTAATGAAGGGGCTAAAGGTAAACTTAAAAACACGGTACGAGGTATTCTTAAAAATGAAATATAAAATTATTGCTAGAGCATCGGTCAATCCCACAGAAGATTTGGAT
>JAUNXM010000031.1:0-9523 GCA_030539815.1 Methanobacterium sp. | reverse complement strand
CTCTATCTAATATTTTGGACTACGATGATATTTTAATATCTGATGAGAGTGTCACGGTTACCGGGAATGTTTCCTGTCTTTTACCATTGAAAGAGATCCTGGAAAAAAGACAGATTAGAGATACTGCCCGTAGAATGATTCTCAAAGGATGGAATGAGAAATCCAATACCATTTATTTAAAGTTAAGCAAACAGGCCGCTTTTGCAGGACTTGTTAATTTGGTGGATGATGATTTATCGCCACTAGGGGAAATAGAGGTGGAAATCCATACTGAAGATATGGAAGAGTTTGCAGACTGGTTATGCGCCCATTAACTGCAATGGAAATTCAAGTCCTTCTTCAATTATTATTTATTTTCAAATTTTTCCTTGTTTTAGATCTAAAATGGGGATAATAATTTCTATACCTAGTTTTAAATAACCCAATACTAAATAACCTAATTTAAATAACGTATCTAAAAACCATGAAATTACAAGTAAACTCTTCTATTTATCAACTAATTCTGCACCCTTAATCAGTAAATGTCCACTGTCCCTATCCCAAATTTTCTCAGAATCAAGAATTTTTAGTCTTTTTTTAAATATAGGACCATCTAGGACCAATGTTTCAGCCTCCCCACCTTCAAATGCCATGTGAAGGCCGTATCTTTCATTCAAAACCTTTAGTTCTTCCAGTAACTCTTCATCAATTATTCTTCCCAACCAGGATTCATCCAGGCCTTCAGCAGATACACTGGTGATTATAACCTTAAATCCCAGGTCAACAACCTCCTGCATATATTCCAGGGGGTTTTGATGCCAAAGGGGGGCTATGGATTCTAATCCTATCTCGTCACAGAGTCCATCGATACGTGATTTCTGATAATCAGAATGTATTGCCCCGGTAAATATTGTTTCAACACCATTTTTTTTAAGATTGATCATGGCCTGTTTGAGATCTTCCAATTCTTTCTCCTTTTCACCTGGAGTTTCAGCCTGGATAAGGGGTAACTCCATGGCCTGGGAGAGTAGATGGGTGAGGTGGATATTGGGTACATGGAACATGTAGGAATGGGGATTTTCAGAGTGCATGGAAAGAAGATATTCCACCTTCCAACCATCTTTCATGGCTTTGTAAGCTGCCATGGTGCTGTCCTTACCACCTGAGAATAGTACTGCTGCTGCTTTCATTATCATTTCCATCCTGAATACTTATTTTTCGAATATCATTATTAGTTTAACTTTCTAGTAATAACGTGCCTTTCGCATATTAGGACATTAAGTATATTTACACGCAATTATCCGGTAACACAAATTGATGTTAAAGAAATAGAATTATGATTAATCTAATATATGATTAATCATCCTTTTTTTGCCGTATTCCATTCTTGAGGCCTTTTAAACCTCTAATAATGGTGTCGATGAACATTCCCACCAATCCTACAATCACGCCCAGGAATCCGCAGAACAGTATAATATTGTTCTTATCAGGGAGTGTGTTTTTAAGGGTTTGAATTTCTTTCTCCACTGGTCCGCTGATATCAGTGACCACCACTTCTCCCTGGGGCAGTTGTTTGACTACTTCATCTACTCTGGATGCATCCACCATCAATTTAACCTGTACTATGCTGAATTTGATGTCAATACCACTCACCAGCACCATCCAGCTTTTAAGTTTCTTAATGACATCAGTAGGATCGCTTCCAGGTTTGACCTGTACCATGATAGTATCATCAGAAATTACCTTACCAGAGGTGATATTGGTGTTGGCAGTGGTTATACGCGACTCCAAACTACTCCTCCAGGCACTGTTTATACCAGTGGTTTTAACGGTGATTTCCCCACTTTCAACACTTTGAACTCCGGGGATTTTGCGAACAGTGTCTATTGCCTGGTTAACGTTACTGTCAGTGGAAATGTTCAGGGTAATGATTTCTGCCTGGTCACTGGTGGTCATGTATAGGGCACGGGCCATGTCCGGGAGATCATCATATACCGGAGCTATGAAAAAGGCCCCGCCAATCAAACCAACCACAAATCCTAAACCAATAACAAATAGAAAATTCTTTTTACCAATAAGGGGGGTGAGAAGTGCTGTAGAGAATACAAATGCCATTAGCAGGAAAAAGAGTATGATCATTATAATTACAAACAGTGTTTCCATGTTTTTCATCTCTGAGTTGTCAGTAGTATTAACCGAAAGGAGGGAATTTAATTTATCGTCGGGCGTTAAGTAGTGTTCACTATTTTCCCTGTATTTACATCAACGTAAACTGTTTTTGAGGGCTGACCCAATTTGGAAATTGGAACCATCCATACAACGATAGTGGTCTGGTTTAGGACTATAGTTCCCTGAAATGGTTCTGAAGCCTTATACCCGGGATTTTGACTAACAGCTATGTTCTTAGCCTGATCTGCAGTTATAAGGAAAGTATTTTTTGTACTATTATCAACAGACGAATTTTCAGAATTGTTAGTAACTTCTGGAGTTTGAGTGACTGGTAAATATGTATCGGGAGGCATATAATTCTCATTAGTACTTGTTACATTTGCTTTGGGTTGAAAAGGATTATAAGCATATATTACCAGTATAAAAACTATAACCCCAACTACAATGAGTGCCTTTTTTTCCCAGCCATCGCCTAGATCAATGTCCATAGTTTACCCTTGAATAATATTTTTAATGCTGTTTAATGGTTAAGAAAATACTATGTTGCCATCTTGATTTTTAATGTTTATTATTTTATCGGTTGTAGTGCTAGTGGTAGTGAATGTTGCGAGATTTTTAGGAATTACTTTAATGCTCACTTTATTACCATTATAAATCATGTCTACGGATTGAGTAGTACTATTTACTACTATAACAGATGCAGGATTAGTTACATTTGCGGGTATCGTGAAGTTTACAGAATAACCACTTCCAGCAACATTAACTGCATTTATAGCTCCGGCCAGTTTTTCGCCGAGAGCTCTTGCTTTGCCCAATTCCCCAGTTTGTGTCTGATTCATTTCACTATTGATTAGAGTAAGAATTCCCCCAATGACAATTAAAAAAATGAAGGTAATGAAAATTAATTCTGCACTTGCCTGCCCTTTCTTGTCAAGACCCAATTTTTTCACCATATTTTGGTATTTCTATTAATTATGTTTAGTAATCCTAAAAAGTTATTAAGAATGTGTTAATCAGTTTTATGGAACATTAGATGTATAAGAATTTGAAAGACCTAAAACTGTTTTGTAATTTGAGGATAGATAAAAAATTGATCCGCTAGGATCACGGAATGGCCTTGCATTACTACCCGATCCTAAAACTATGTTAGTCCCACTAACTGGAGGAGTCTTGTAATAATCAACGTCTATTTTAGATATTGTGGCACTTTTATATACATCACTTAAAGGGTCACCTATTACAAAAGTACTAATACGCGAACCAGCAGGCTCACCACTAATTTGTCCACCTTGTAATCTTTCAAAAAAGTTTAAACCATTTGGATTGGGGAAATAATATGACATGGGAGTATAATTTTCTGGATTATCAGTTCCATTTAAACAAAACTGTAAATTTTGAATCAAATTATCGCCTATTACGACAGTATCATCAAAATGATAATCTTTTTTGCCTTCATAATTTGATTCCTCATAGTAAGGATATTGATAAATGGCGTTTCTAGTTCTGAATTTACTTTTTATCCATATATAAGGGTCTTCTAAACCCTGGATTGGAGCATAACCTCGCATTTCTGGTAAAGTACCCTCAAAAACCTGGTCACGTTGAACCACTTTTATGGGCACTCCTGCTTTAACCACCACGTAAAACCCATAAGGATCTGCATTCCCATAACCATCAACTTGTTCAACTGTTATATCCTCAGGTTTAAAAGTAGCGTTAAAGGTCTGGTTAGTGCTATTAGCGGGAATAAGAACATTATTAATATATATGTCTCTTCCAGTCTCATTAGACAGTTTTCTGCAAGCATCAATGACATGGGCATTCAGTTGATCAGTTGCTATGTCACGAACTGTGTCTTTACTATTCGAGAGAAAATTTTGCCGGTCAATTGTGTCACGAGTTGCTCTGTAAGCTGCATAGCGCCCAGCATCACCTGCACCATTACTAATAGATGAATAGATCGAAGAAACAGTACCCCCAGTCACGTCACTACCAATAGTAATGGTAGAGTATTGATTGATCTCGTTAACAATATCTCCAAAGGCCACTGCAAAGATTATTACGGGTATGAGTAGTAAAAATGCCATGGGAGTTATGGTGTAACCTTTATCATCCATTTTATCAGATTCCTATTTTTTCCATAATTCTAATCTTACGGGAACCGAGTTTGGGGTATTGCCGGTGTATAATGCAGATGTGAATATGGGAATAGTGGAGGGGATTGGATTGCCATTATGTGACCGTTTATATGTTTCATTGAGTTGCCATGTCGCATTTTGTATGGCTATTTGTGGGTTCGGTCCCATTCCAGCAGACCATTCATTTTGTATCTGGGGATTGATTACCACAATCCGGGTACCGGAGAAGATTGATGCAACTCCATATGCTCCAGAATTATAATTATCATCACCAGATTCCCAAGCATATCGGGGTCCGGTAACGGTAACTCTTAAATTATATGTTCCAGGTACTAGGGTGTAATTGGTTGCCGTGGAATTGGAGGTGGTGATTCTGTTGAATTTTTTCTGGGCATCAATGGATGCTAAATCAATTGAAAATGTTGCAGGTCCATTATATAATTCTTGGCTTGTGCCAGCATAGGTAACCCGAATATTTCTAGTGTTAAGTCCTGTGCCTAAAAACAACATGGCCTTTTGACTGTCACTAGTTAGTGTAAAGGCTTGGTCCTGTGTTTCAGTGTTTCCACTTGCTTGATGACTGTTGTATGGATAAGTATCCCATTTCACCTTGAAATCGCTGGTGGAAAGTACAGTGAAACAATCTTGTAATCCAACCAGGTCATAATCAGAGGATGGAACATCATCCCATGTAGTGATTCTTACCTTGTTAGTAGCGCCCTGTCTTAGTTCATTACCAATGTAAATAATTCCCGGAAGATTTCCGTAACCATCACTTCTATCCGTGTAATCGTTACCATCCAAATCAAAGGAATTGAATACTGTTCGCCAAGTACTGGAGTCACTGCTCCATACTTCTACCAAAGTTTTATCAGTAGCTCCCCAGCTGTTTACCACCACATAAGCATCCAAAATGTTGGAAGTGGAAGGAACCGAAAAGCTTTGTTCCACGCAAACTGCCGATCCCCGGTCATTTCCAGGAATATCAGTTATAACGAATGGTATCCCATTGGAGTAGGGATGATCACGACCCTTCATATCCGCCCAACTGATCATTCTCAGAGTATTTAAATTGGAGACTTGTCCAGTTGCAAGGTCATATATTCGACCATAACCAGTTCCATCTCCTAAGTCAACTGCTCTATTTACAGCTAAACCTGCAGCGTTTTGGAAGGGAAGTCTATCGGTGGTCACGTTAAGGGGAACGGTTATATCAGTAGTGTAAGTAGCCAAAATTGAGAACCAGGGCATGTCATAATTAAAATTATTATCAGTCAGAAATTGGACATTGAAATTGTTGTCTCCAGGATTTAATGAAGAAATAGGTATAATCCCCTGATAATTGAACATTCTCTGATCAGAGTCAACTCTTCGATTGAGAAATGTGAATTGATTAGAATTGGTAACTATAGCTGGACGGCCATTAACCACGGTGTTAGTTCCGAAAGCTTGTTGAGTAGAACCCGAATATCTTCTTGCACTGGCAGAACCTTGTATAAAACTGGCATTCAATAGAGTAGCACCGCTGGGTATTGGAAATGTGATACTGGAAGGACTGCTTCCACCACCCCAGTATAGGTTGGTTCTCAAATTAGTTCCACTCCAAGTAGGGAAGTTAGTTAGCCAGTTATGGAACATCCAAGCAGTGGTGGTAAGGTTGATCTGTTGGTTGGTGAATTCAACTGGCTCAGATTTATACCATGCCCGACCCCACCATCCTTCCTCTGGTCCGGAAATAACCCGCACCCTGGTCACAATATTTGTACTGTAAACCGGAGTTCCAGGCTCCCCTACATTGTCGGCAGAGACAACGGTTCCCGGATTCATTGTTATTCTATAGCCAATCCCACTGGGTATCAATGTTTGTAAGGATGCATTTAAAAAATCTGCAGAATCGGAATTAGCAGTTGTTGAGTTGTTCACAGCCATTATAGAAGCATATCTAAGGGTTCCATCCTGTTCCATTGTCTGTAACGCGCTGTCAGCTAGGGCCTCCAAATGCTGGTGATCCTGACCCATGTACATTGGGAGCATAGTATAACTTACCACAGTTACCATGAATACTATAACCACCACTAAAGCCAACGCCGCATCCGCAGTGAATATGAAACCTTTTTCATCCATAATAATCACTTTGTCCAGACATACAAATTGAACATAGCTTGAACCCTTTGAGGACCATAGGGATTGATTAAGCCTTCAGGAGTTCCCTTCGGTACCTGAATAATATAAACATCAGCAGTGTCCCCTGGAGAACCACGAAGCTGAGTCTCAACCTTATTTGACTGTAAATTAGTCTGGTTTTTTAATTTTTGAGTTACAGGATCTATTTTTCTTACTAAAGGTGGAGTTGAAGGAAAATCATTTGATTTAACAATCTGATTGTTACCACCAACATCGTTAACCTCAACGAACCCCGAACTTACTGAATCTGAATTGTCAACATAAACATAATAATCGTACATATCAAGATAAGCCCTATTTGTAGGGAAATTTTTTGTAAGAGTGGCTGGAGAACGCGTAAGTCTAACATTTTTAAATTCTGCTACAATATCAAACGCAGATACTAAAACTAGTCTCTCCACCTTCACCACATCAGAGGCATTATTAAAATTAGCATTGGTACTACCAGAGCTAGTCATATTAACAATGGTATTGCCACTGGGCACACTAGTAATAGTTAATAAAAATCCATACTGACTCCCTAAAACATTTTGAATTAATGAAGGTGAGGAAGCACCTACTTTTTGAGGCATCAATACGTATTCCATGGGTAAATAATTATTGTAATCGTATTTAGCCCATCCCAAAATCTTTAATGAAGTGGGGTTAGTCTCCCAGTCATATGGATCACCAGAAGTTTTTAGTAATGTATTAGCAACATCGGCAGCAACTCTTTCATTTGAACTACGATAAAGAGTATCCTGGGTTTCATACATGATATTACCCATATTAGCAGTAACCAAACCCAACATGATGGTAATCGGTATTAGGGCAAGTAACAAATCAAGAGATAATGCATACCCTTTAGAGTCACCTTTAAAAATTCTCAGCGTGACCATCTCCAAATTATTAAATTCACATTATAATCTCTTTATTAATTCTTAATATTAATACATATGAGTCTATTTAGTATATATTCTTTTGAATTATTTATTTTATAGTTTTAAATATTATGGTCAAAATATATAAATCAGACACCACATATAAAATTTTAATACTAATAATAATAAAAGGAAAAATGGTTTCTATGGATAATAAAGGGCAAATATCAGTAGAATTAGTTTTATTTTTAGCTATTATACTATTTATTGTCCTGGCAGCTGGATATTTCATTAGTGATCAAAGCGAACAAAACAACATTGCAACTGCTACCAGGTTAGGAGCTGAAAACGCCACGACTTCAATGGGAATCACAAATCCCGGAATGATGCCTGTAAAGGTAGAGTCCATTCAAATGAATGGCAATCAGAACATAACTATAATCATCCAACTTTCATACTCCACTGCCCAAATCACTACTACCACCTTGAATGGAGTTTATAACGCCCTTAGTTCACAGGGTTATTCTCCTCAAAAAGGTATTGCACCCCTTAACAACCTTAAAAATATAACCCTCAACACTTCCAGGCATAATTATACTATACTAGTTGCATAGTAAATTATAAAGCCTGCAAACAGTATTAAACTAAAATGAATTAATGGAACTAAATTAATTGGTGCGTACATTGAATATAAAAAAAATTCAATCAAGGAGATAAAATGGAAGAAGAAATAAAGATCAGCAAACCTAAAAACTCCAAACCTAAAAAAACGAGAAATATTAATAAATGGGGCATATATATCAGTTTATGTTTTATTGTAATAGGTTTAGTTTGGTATGGTGTGAATTTAGGACTCATACCACTCAGTTTCCTTCAAGAACAGGCTGGCCCTATCGTACTGATTATAATAGGGGTTTTGATTCTGGTTAAATCATTTTAACCATCATCAGTTAGGAAGATAAATGATTCCGCTTAATTAAAAAGTCCAATATTATTTGAATATGTCCAATATTATTTAAATTAAAAAATAAATCCCTAATTAAGTATAATCTTTAAGCTGCATTCTGGATATAAAGGGAATCAGTCCTTATATACCATATTTACATTTTATTTTATAATGAAGAGGTTATGATATGAAACAGTTACTTGAAAAATTATCAAATGCTTATGGCGTATCTGGATTTGAAGATGATGTTCGCAACCTGATGATGGAAGAATTAAAGGGCCATGTGGATGACTTAGACGTGGACAACATGGGAAACCTAATTGCCACGAAAAATGGGAAACCCAATGGGAAAAAAGTAATGTTAGCAGCCCACATGGACGAGATAGGCCTTATAGTAAGGTACATTGATAAAGATGGGTTCATAAAATTCTCCAAACTGGGTGGGATAAACGACCAGATGCTCCTCAACCAGGAAGTGTACATTCACAGCAACGGAGAGAAGATACTTGGTGTTATTGGAAGTAAACCCCCTCACCGCATGAAAGCAGCGGAAAAAAAGAAACCAGTTCAATACGAGAACATGTTCATTGATATCGGGGCTAAAGATAAGGAAGATGCCCAGGAAATGGTAAATGTAGGAGACCCCATCACCATTAAACAGAAATTTGCAGAGCTGAAAAATGATTTGGTAACCGGTAATGCCATGGATAATCGGGTGGGCTGTGCCATCCTACTGGAAGTTATGAAACGGGCCCGAAGCAACGCCACCATATATGGAGTGGGCACTGTCCAGGAAGAAGTAGGTCTTAAAGGGGCAAGAACTGCCGCCTACCGCATCAACCCCGACATGGCCCTGGCCCTTGATGTCACCATCTCCGGAGACCACCCTGGTATGAAGGAAGAAGACGCCCCTGCCAAAGCAGGTGAAGGACCCTGCATAATACTCACCGACGCCAGTGGAAGGGGAATAATCACCCATCCCCAAGTTAAGGAACTTCTAATCCAGGTAGCGGATGAAGAAGAAATACCATACCAGCTGGAGGTAAGTGAAGGAGGAACCACCGATGCCACTGCCATTCACCTCACCAGAGAAGGTATCCCCACAGGAGTTATCTCCCCACCATCACGCTACATTCACACCCCAGTTAGCGTAGTTAACATTAATGACGTGGAGAATGCAGTTAAACTGATATTAGCCGTGCTCAATAGACTTTAAGCACATTATTGTATATTATTAATTAGGAAAG
>JAUNXM010000214.1 GCA_030539815.1 Methanobacterium sp. | reverse complement strand
CATAAATTGTAAAAGTTTGCAATTATCTGAGTATACTCATCTAAAATTTTGGGGTGCACTATTTGGCAAAGATTCTCTTGGTAGAAGATGAAATGGTGGAGGCTATGAATTTAAAGAGAAGTCTCCAGTCCATGGGCTACGATGTGATGGCTATTACATCCTATGGTGAAGAAGCTATTGAAAAAGCCAACACATTAAAACCGGATATTATACTTATGGATATTGTTCTTAAAGGTAAAATGGATGGAATTACAGCTGCTAAAGCCATTTCAAAACTTGAAATACCAGTTATATACATTTCAGCCCTTCCGGATGATGTCACGGTTAACAGGGCCCTGATCAGTGCACCTTACGGGTACTTGGTTAAACCTTATGACATTCGCAAATTAAAAATATCCATAGAAGTGGCTCTTTACAAGAAACAAATGGAGAATAAACTTAAAAGATCTCAAGAAACCTATTATCAAACTATTTTTGAAAATACTGGTGCTGCTACCGTGATAATTGAAGAAAATAAGTTAATCTCCCTGGTTAATATGGAATTTGCTTCATTAACTGGCTATTCAAAGGAAGAAATTGAGGGTAAAATGGAGTGGCCTGCAATTTTTTCCCATGAAGATGTTTCCCAGATGAAAGAATACCATAAATTACGTAGAATTAATCCGGATTATGCTCCCCGTAACTATGAAGCTAGAATTATTACCCGTAACGGTACTATTAAACCGGTTCATCTAACAGTGGCCATGATACCGGGCACAGAAAAAAGCATGGCATCTATTTTAGACATGACTGAATTACAAAGATCTAAAATAGCAATCAAAGAATCACAAGAAAGGTTTAAAAGTATTTTTGAGAATGCAGCAGAGGCTATAATCCTTTTTGACTGCCAGGGTAATATTGTTGAATTCAATGGTAAGTTCAAAGAAACATTTGGAATAAAAAATGGGGAAATTATTGGCCAAAACTTTGTGAAGATGGGGACCATGATGGGGATGCACCCTGAAGAATCCCGGCAGATAATCAATGATTTGATCACTGGAAATGAATTAAAACAAGTTGAATGGATCCTTAAAAATATAAATGGAAAGCAAATAGTCTTCAGAGTCCGACCATCTCTAATAAAAACTAAAACTAGCGTAATAGGCATCCTACTAATTATGGAAGATATCACAGAACTTAAAAATGTTGAAAATAGTCTTAAAAATTCTTTAGAAGAAAAAGAGATGTTGTTAAGGGAAATCCACCATAGGGTAAAGAACAATTTACAGATCATCTCCAGTCTTCTGAGCTTGCAGCGGCTTCAAGTGGAAAACCCGCAAACTGCTGATATACTTTGGGAATGTCAGGGAAGGGTCAGAGCCATGGCCATGATCCATGAAAACATATACCAATCACAGGATATTGGTCGTATTAACTTTAAAAACTATGTGGAAATGTTGTTATATGATATATACAACCTTTACCGTGTGGACAAGAAATTAATTATCCTGGAAATGCTGATAGAAGGAGTTGAAATGGGTATTGAAACTGCAATGCCTTGTGGTTTAGTAATCAATGAACTGGCAACCAATTGCATCAAACACGCGTTTCCCCACGGAAATGGTACCCTGAAAATTGAATTAAAAACCGATGGTGATCTTCACCTGTTAATCATTGAGGATGATGGAATTGGTTTACCGGAAAATCTGGATCCCCAAAAATCAAAAAAACTTGGTTTAATGGTTGTCAACACATTGGTAAATCAATTAAATGGTGAAATGGAAATTGATAGGACTAATGGCACCAAATTCATCATTAAATTTAGGGAATTGCCCTACAATGCACAAGTTTGATATTCTAAAGTAAAGAGAGTTAAACATAATTTTTTTTATATAATTTCAACCAAGGGTCCATTTCACTGAATGGTCCATTTCACGTATTTTTAATTTAGGCAATGTTATCCCTTTAATCTCTGTATTTATCTTGGTTTAAGGTCGATGTCTTTTTTACTAATTATTCCTTCCCATTTGATGTAACTCTTATTACCGGGGGTCACTCTCATCTCCAACTCCTTTAGCAATGATTTCATCAACAATGGTAAATTATGTTGGTCGGGTCTCTAATTCAATTCCATGATGAACTTCAGTTTTGTTGGGTGAAAATCTCAAAAAAAATGGAGATCATTTCAGTTAATTCATTTAATAATTCCAACAAGGAATATTATTTCTAGTTAAATAAAATAGGTGGAAATAACATTTAGTTCAACACGAGCACACTGTAGTTAAGGTAGGATGCAATGCTCACCCATATTATGTAGGGAACCATTAACAGTCCTGCTGGTTTGGATATAACATAGAAGGCAATCATATTGGCCAGTATGGCTATCCAAAGTAGTAAAATAACTACAAAACCGCCTATAATTGAGTGCAGTCCGAAAAACACCAGCGACCATAACAGGTTCAGCACTAGTTGTACGGTGAATATTCCAATGGCAAATCGAATATCACGCCGATCTAATCCTTTTCTCCACACCAGGAAAAGAGCAATCCCAATAAGAATATAAAGAGTGGACCATATAGGGCCGAACCATGTGTCGGGGGGAGTCCAGCTTGGTTTAGCCAGGGTCGCATACCAAGTAGTTATCTCTGGATAAGTGGCTAAACTCCCGATTGCACCAAAAAAGAATACTATGAGTACAGAGGCAACTAATTTAGGAAGTTCCCTTAGATTAAAATTTCCCATATCCTCTCAAACCTCCTTCATACCTTAATATT
>JAUNXM010000213.1 GCA_030539815.1 Methanobacterium sp. | reverse complement strand
ACTAGTAACTCCTGCCTTTTAAAAGGATTCAAATAGTTTTATAAGATTTTAGAGATTTACTATAATCTAAGTAATCTAACCTGGAACTTGTTTTACATGAAGAAAATGTTTTACAGTAGAGTAAGAAAAATTACCTTGACAAGAAAAAGGAATATAGTAATTTATAAGTCAAGAAAAATTTACAGCGTGTAAAAAAATGGAAGGAAGTATAAAAATATGAACTGGAGTGGAAAGAACGTCCTCATAACTGGGGCTAATGGATTTGTAGGCTCGTATCTCGCTAAAGAACTATTAGACAAGGGTTCAGATGTTTATGGTTTTATAAGGCCAGAAGACATAGTGGCCATGGAAAAAAACTTGATTGATAAGGATATTAAGGACAAGCTGAAGATGCTGGAAGGAGACCTGGGAGATATATCCTCACTGGCCAGTGCCCTGGATGAGTCCCAGCCTGATGTGATTTTTCACCTGGCTGCCCAGTCCAGTGTGGAGTTTTCCTTCCGCCGCCCCCTGGACACCCAGGATATAAACACCATCGGCACTGCCAATCTCCTGGAAGCAGTGCGTATCAAGGATGTTGACGCCAAGATAGTGTTTGCCGGATCCAGTGAAGTTTACGGCATGGTTATATCCTCCCAGGAACAGTACCAGCGGGCCCTGGATAATGGTAAGACCATCTTCCCGGAACCGGAGCAGATCCCCGAGTTACCCATCAGTGAATCCAACCCACTACGGCCAATGTCCCCCTACGCGGTGTCCAAGGTTTCCGGTGATTTCCTGATGCAGAACTACCACCATTCCTACGGACTGGATACCGTGGTGTCCCGGGCCTTCAACCACGAAGGAGCGGGTAGGGGTATGATGTTCGTGACCTCCATCATCACCAACCAGATCATGAAACTGAAACACCAGGAAACTGACCGCATCACCATCGGCAACCTCAATGCCTGCCGGGACTGGTCCCATGTAACCGACATAATCCAGGGATACCAGGTACTGGCCAGTAAGGGGCGTGCCGGTGAAGTGTACAACCAGGGATCCATGAGAACCAACTCCGTCCTGAGCTACATACTACTGGGACTGGAAAGGGCAGGGTGGGATATAAACCAGATTGAAACCCTTAAAGGAGATGACCAGAACAAGACCATCACCAACCCCACCGAACTGGTAGATGACCCTATCTTCGGGGTTAAGTTCGACAAGACCCGGGTGGACCAGATGATCCTGGAAAACCAGCTGGAGTACACCATCCAGGATAAGGGAATCATGGTCAGCACGGACCAGGGACCCCTGACCATTGAGTTCAACCCCGACCGGTTCCGGCCATCAGAGATACCACTACTCCTCTGTGATAACCAGAAAATCCAGAAGATTGGTGCCCGGATTGAATACAGTCTCAGTGACGTGATCCAGGACCAGTTGGACTATTTTGGCCAGAAAGAGAACCGGGTTTAAGGGATTAGTTTAATACCTGTACGAAGATTTAAAAATTTCTTTAACCCATTATTTAAATCATTTTTTTTAACTACTAATCTAAAATCACTTATTTTTTTAATTTAAACTATTAACGGGTAATTCTGGATCATTCCTGGATCTATGAATAAAATCATGACCCCAAAACTATAGTAAACATAGAAATTTTCTATGATTGCTATGTTTTCTATGGTTAAGTTTCCCCTAAGTTTTCCTTCTCCTAAATCCGTTACTCCCCCATATTTCCGGTTTAGCCACCTTAACTATATTAATTGCAAACTCAGTTGGAAAAAATGAAAACTGAGAATAAATGAAGGTAACTGAAATTTAATGAGGTAAAAGTTTTAGTGATTATTGAGTTTGGGAACTTTTTAAACCATTTCCCGGCCCTGGATCTTTTCAACCTGTTATTCCTTGGACCACAATATGAACTTAAATTACAGTAGTTTAACCAGGTCTGAAGTTTTTTCCAGTTTTTTATCCAAGGTAAGTAGTGGTACCCCTTCCCTGAGTGATGCGCTCACAAAAAGTGCATCGTAGAAACTAATTTTATTTTTTAAAGCTATCTGAAAGGATTCTCCCACCAGTTCCCGGGTGGGAATGACCTCACAGCTGGTTCCTATGAATTCCATGCTCATCTGGAGTGCCTTAGTAGTTATTTCCCGGTCTTCATTAAAGAGTGTTACCCTTTTCCAGGCCACGTTGGCTACTTCTGCCCGTGCCAGGTCAACAGTAACCAGTTCACGGTTTTCAACTGCCCGGGCAGCTTTTTCTGAGGAGGGTTCCTGGAAAAATATGGCCGCTATGACTGATGAGTCTAAAACATATTTAGTGGGCATCCCTATCCTCTCTAATGAGTTCTGAGGCTTCAACATCCTTCATCTTCTTTCGGATACTTTCAGCATCCCTGAGGAGCCTTTTTTTACTTTCTTCCTGGATTAATCGAATGGTTAACTGCCGTATTTCTTCTTGCCAGTTAACATCATCCATTTCATCCATCATCTTCCGAAACTGGGCCGGTATACGAATACTGTATACAGATTTTGTAGACATAATCGTATATATGCTTCTGATTATACTAATATTTTATTATTCAAAAATTATTCAGGATTAGTTGTACTAATTCAACCAAAAAGAAAATCGTATTCAGATTAAGTCCATGTCTTATTTTAGAATTTTACTTGAAAATAGTGACTAATGAACACATTGGCTGGATATTGCTCTTTCAAAATGAGCTTCACTAGATTTTAAGCTAACCTGATTCTCTACTTGTTCATGTAAAAACCTTGGTGTTTAACTG
>JAUNXM010000212.1 GCA_030539815.1 Methanobacterium sp. | reverse complement strand
ACTGGAAGAGGTAATATACTTGGATGCTGCCAGCACCACACCAACACCCCGACCAGTTGTGGAGGCGATTAGTGATTATTTTTACAATTACAATGCCAATACTGGTAGAGGTGCTTACCGGCTGGCAGCCAGGGCCACTCAGAAACTGGATGAAACCCGAGATAAAATTGCCAGCTTCGTGAATTCAAATCCAAACGAGATAATATTCACCAAAAACACCACAGAAGCCATAAACATGGTGGCAAGAAGCCTGGAATTTCGAAAGGGTGATAACATCGTAGTGTCAAACGTTGAACACCACTCTAACCTGGTGCCATGGCTCAATCTTCAGGAGAAAGGATTGGAATTAAGGATGGTTAAGGCTGATGGAAAAGGAGTTGTTGATCCCGAGTCAGTTAATGAAATGATTGATGGCAAAACCCGGCTTGTTAGCATCACCCATATCTCCAATTCCCTGGGCACAGTTCAACCAGTGGAGGCAATCTCAAAAATTTCAGAAGATATGGGGGTAAGGTGTCTTATTGATGCTGCTCAATCTGCAGGTCATATGCAAATCGATTTAAAAAAGTTAAAAGCCGATTTTGTCGCATTTCCTGGACACAAAGGATTGTTGGGCCCGGTGGGGGCGGGTTTACTATACTGTGCAGAAAGGGCGCAGGAAGAACTGAAACCCCTTAACCTGGGTGGTGGCACTGTGGATTATGTCAGTGATAATAATTTCAAGCTAACTGACGCTCCAGCCTGCTTTGAAGGAGGGACTCAAAATATCGCCGGATTCATAGGTTTGGGGGCAGCCATAGATTACCTGAACAGAATTGGCATGTCCAATATACAAAGACATACTAAGAAACTAACCAGAAACATGTACCAGGAGATTCAGGACTTGGAAAAAGTCACAATCTATGGTAGTCCAGAAAATATTTATGGCATTGTTTCCTTCAATATAAATAATATAAACCCTCATGACCTGGCCAAGATACTTGATGAAACTAAATCTATCTGTGTCAGGAGCGGGTTTCACTGTGCAATACCCTCCATAAAACATATTGGGGCGTATGATTCCGGTGGAACAGTTAGAGCATCACTACATTATTACAAGACTCAAGAAGAAATCGATATATTGGTAGAAATTCTAAAAGGAGTTTCTAAATTCCTGATATAATAAATAATGGAGATAATAGAATGAATAAAACTCAATGGATAGTTATTTTCATCATTTTTATCATGGCATTAAGTTCGGTGGCTGGATTTATCCTGATGATTTGAATGAATGTTCATCCGATTTATTATATTATAATTAGTGAATAGATTGCAGAATAAATAAATAATAAATAATATATGACTTAACGAATTTTGGAAGGTAATAACCATGGTAAAAGTTCGAATTGGAGCGGTAGTAGCAGAATTTAATTACGACATCACTCACATGATGTTAGAATTAGCTAAGGAACACGCTAAATTTTTAGAATCAGAAATAACAGAGATTATAACTGTTCCCGGAGTTTTTGACATGCCCTTGGCCATCAAAAAACTCTTAGAACAGGAGGATATTGATGCGGTGGTAACCCTGGGAGCGGTAATTGAAGGAGCAACCTCCCATGATGAAATTGTGGTCCAGCACGCATCCCGTAAAATTGCGGATCTAGCACTGGAATACGATAAACCGGTGGGTCTGGGAATCACCGGACCTGGTATGACCCGTATGGAAGCTCACCAGAGGGTGGAATACGCTAAACGTGCAGTTGAAGCAGTAGTTAAAATGACAGAACGGCTCAAATAGTTGGATAAATCTATCCAATTATTTTCTTATATTTTTCATATAAAATCTATCAACACTGGATCAATATCTTTTTGGAGAAAATTCATGGAAATACTCACCCCTCGTGACTTAAAGGATAAATTTCAGGACCCATGGGTTGCACCCTATCAGAAGGTTCTTACCCTGGTGGATGATGACATGGTGGAGATCTTAGAATTCCATCCCTGCATCAGCGGATCCCAGTGGATGATCTATCAATACCAGCATAGCAGTGACATAGTTCTTAATGCTAAAAGGGACGGGAACCGACACACATTCCTGGTTAAGATCGGTAAATCTAATTTAAGCCTCAAACCAAGCCTTCACGCTGCAGGGATAGAAGAAGTCTCTGTAAATGGTGATGAAGTTAAAGTAACACATGCTGGACTGGCTGGAGCAGGTGTGGGTGCAGCTATGTGCCGGGGAATGGCTGAAGGAGTCAAAAGAGTAGAGCTCCGGGATGTAGGGGGAGGTTCCAAGGTTGGAAGGGCCACAGTGGTCACCCCGCGGATGGAAAAAGTGGTTATAGGTATTGATGACACTGACACCAAAGACGAAGGGGCCACTTGGACGTTGGCCCATAATGTTGGTGCTGAACTGGCCAGACAGGGATACGAGTATCTGGATCATGTCACCGTCCAGTTGTATCCTCACAATCCCAATAAAACCCAGAATTGTGTAGGTATTGCGCTGGTATTCGCAGTGAAACCAAGTGAAAAAGATGAACTCATCCAGAAGGTAGTTAAACTCCTTAAAAAAGGAACATTATCTGATAAAACTGCCATTGCTGTTCTTGTAGGTATCAATGTCCCGCAAAAGCTTCGTTACTATGGAGAAGCTGCTAAAAAATCCATGTTAACTGTTGAAGAAGCAGAAAAAGTGGCTGATGAAGTTGGTGTGGAACTGGTTGAAGTTACCGGTACTCAGGGAAAAATAGGTGCTTTAGCTGCGCTGGGAATGTACAATGATATTGAAGAGGCAGTGAAGGTTTATTACTGACCAGTAATGATTTACATCGTTATCCTGTTATATTTTTTT
>JAUNXM010000211.1 GCA_030539815.1 Methanobacterium sp. | reverse complement strand
AAAAACTAATGATACTAAAACCAAATTCTACGAATAATCAATATTAAATCCATACCTTCTTTTGTGAAATGTTTTTATGAATAGAAATCATAATTTAGACTATGATTCATCCCAGTGTCCAAATTTTCCCTGGTGTTCACACCATTGGAAAGGTGGTTATAGGTGAAAAATCTTCCGTCTGGTATAATGCAGTGATCAGGGGAGATATAGAAAGCATAACCATCGGTAGTTTTTCAAATATACAGGATAACTCTGTACTACACTCTTCAAGGGATTTTCCTCTTACATTGGGGGATTACGTTTCAGTGGGACATGCAGCTGTACTTCATGGTTGCAGTGTTGATGATAACTGTATTATTGGCATGAATGCAACTTTACTAAATGGTTGCCACGTCCAGAAAAACAGTATAGTGGCTGCTGGATCAGTGGTGCCCGGAGGGAAAGTTTTCCCGGAGGGGAGTTTGATAATGGGCGTTCCTGCTAAGTTTGTGCGTGAACTTACCGAAGAAGAGTTAGAACAGATTAAAGGTAATGCCCTTCGTTATTTAAAGCTATCTCATCAAAGTAAAGAATAATTATTGGACTTATAGAGTAGACAATAAAAAATGGATTATAAATGGAATATGCTAATTACGTTAAAATAAATAATTTTAGGTAATGATAAAACACTGCGGGATTGATTTTAATGGTTAATGTGAAAAAAACAGTAGATGAACTTGATCCATATGTTCCTGGCCGGTCCAATGCAGATTTGGCCCGTGCTTACGGTCTTGATCCTGATAAAATAATCAGAATGGGATCCAATGAAAACCCCATGGGCCCCTCACCCAAGGCTATTAAAGCCCTGGAAGAGAACCTCCACCGAATTCACACTTATCCGGAATCCAATATTGATGATCTTAAAGTTAAGATCGCAGCATATGCCGGGGTGAATCCTAAAAATATTATCATAGGAGGAGATGGTGCTGATGAAATCCTGGATGTATTGGCTAAAACTTTAATGGAACCGGGTGATGAGTACATTGTCCACCCACCATCCTACATGTACTATGAATTCACCTTCAACATTCACGGGGCAGTTCCAGTTTATGCTCGATGGGATATTGATAAAAACCAGTTAGATATAGATTCAGTACTGGAAGCTATCACTCCCCTGACAAAAGTCATCTTCCTGTGCACCCCCAACAACCCTACAGGAGGTTTAATTGATAAACAGAGCATTAAAACTATTTTAGAGAGTACCAATGCCCTGGTGGTGGTTGATGAGGCTTACTGGGAGTTTTCAGGTGTTAACAATCTGGAACTCCTGGCAGAATACGACAACCTATTCATCCTTCGAACCTTTTCCAAGGTAATGGGACTGGCAGGTATGCGAATTGGTTATGGTATAGGGAATGAGGAATTCATCCTGTACATGCACCGGGTAAAACCTGTTTTTAGTCTTATTCGATTATCCTACATCGCCGCAGTTGCCACCCTGGATGATCAGCATTATATTGAAAAATCCACACAGCTTTCCATCGAGAGTAGGGATTACCTTTACCAAGAAATGTCCAAATTCCCAGAGTTGAAGGTTTACCAGTCCCTGGCCAACTATATCCTGGTAGATGTTCGTGGTACCGGGATGAATTCCAAGGAAATCTCAGAAAAACTCATGAAAAATGGTATTATTGTCCGGGATTGCAGTTCATTCCGTGGGTTGGACGAATACTACATAAGAGTCAGTGTGGCAACCCTGGAAGATGATGAACAGTTTATTAGTGTGATGGGGAATATTTTAAAATAAAATATAATCCCTTGATATAGGTTATCCAGTGAACAAAATAAAATTTAAGAACGATTGGATGAGTTAGGGGGTGAAAGGGTGTGAATTCCCAAAGAAACTTGCCTTGGATAATACTCAGAAAACGGATTCAAAGATTAATATATGGAATTAATCATGAAAAACCCGGGTCAATTGTGATAAATATTTACCAGGAGGTAACATGATAATTGGAGGAATAATCTTTTCTTCAGTTGAATATCCTGGTAAAATGTCTCTGGTTATATTTACCGGTGGTTGTCTTTTAAAATGTCCCTACTGCCATAATCCAGAGATTATTGACGGTGGAGAAAGTTCTCCAATATCCGATATTAAAGAAGAGATTGATGACGCCCTGGACTTCATTGATGCTGTGGTGGTTACCGGGGGAGAGCCACTAATGCAGATCGAAGATGTCCGCCAAATTTTGGAGTATTCCCGACAAAAAGGTTTGAAAACCAAATTAGATACCAATGGATGTTACCCAGACCGGCTTTCTGAAATAATTGAACTGGTGGATTACGTTGCCCTGGATATAAAAGCCCCCTTCTACAAGTACCCAGAAGTTATTGGTGCCAGGATTGGTGAAAAGGTGAAAGAAAGTATGGGCGTGGTGGCAAATTCATCCTGTTTCTTGGAGTGCAGAACCACTTACGTTCCAGGGCTCCTGGAGCCTGGAGATGTGGAGAATGTTGCCAGAAACATACAGTGTGACATTTATACCTTACAACAATTCCGGAACAAAACGGTTCTGGATGAAAGATTGAAGGAAACTCCTAATACTGACCCTCAAGAACTCCGGGAAATTGCCCAAAAGATTAAACCAATATTAGGTAAAGTGAAAATTAAATCCGCCGAATTTGGGGATGAGATACTATAAAAAAATAAAGATAATTATCTCTATGAGTTTTATATTGAGATGTTTAAGAAAACTCATAGATATTTGTTCATAATCTATTTATTTCAAAGATAAAACTTTTATAAATTTACATATTTCATGAAAACAATATGGAGGGTGTTAAATACCGATCCTGCTATTTGGAAGCCGTCATTTAGACCTGATAACTGGTCAGAAAACCACCACCATCCGCAAGTTATGGAAAAAACCATTATCCCATGGA
>JAUNXM010000210.1 GCA_030539815.1 Methanobacterium sp. | reverse complement strand
AGTAGGAATAGGTTCACGTTGGAAAAATACAATAAAAATGCGCTCATAACCAACGCCCCTCCAATTACTTTGAAGAATATTTTCGTATTTTTATTAATATCAATGCCGTAACCAAGCCTGAAGCAGATAAAGATAGTATAGGAAACTAAAATTATTTCGGTTATTAAAGTTACTACACTAGCCCCAATGTAACTATATTTGGGTATTAAAATTAAGTTAAAAATTACATTGAACACTAAGCAAATAAATGATATCTTAGTTAAAATTAGCTGTTTATTAATCGACTGTAATAATTGGACAAAAGAAGCCCCAATAAAAGTAAAAACTGTAGTCCAAATTAGAATTTGCAATGCGATTATGGATGGAGCGTATTCTGCCCCAAATATCAACAAAATTATTTTATCTGCCAAAAATGTGGTACCAAATCCAAGGGGAATCCCCAGTATTAACATGTATTTAAAATATCGTTCATTAAGGAGAATTAACGATTCCTTGGACGAGGTATATAGGCGGGACATTACTGGGAAAATTGCTATATTAACCGCAGTAGGAATAAATAGTAGGGTGAGTATCAAGCGATAAGCCGCACTGTACCAACCTACAACTAGAGTTCCCTGCATTAAAGAAATCATCACTGTATCAACGTAGGTGTATAGCTGACCACTTAGTGATGTAAATCCGAAGGGCCATGCTTCTTTCAAAACAGGTTTCCAAAAACCAAAGTCAACTTCTATTTTAGGAACACTAAACTTCCACAAGTATATTAAACTAATGTAAATGAAATTCAGACCATTGGAGATCACATAGAGAGTAGCGAAGTAAATAACATCTAAACTGAAATAGATACCAATTAAAGTTCCAAAAAACATTACCAAGCCACTAATAATGGTAGAAACAGATACATACTCCATCTTTTCCTCAGCCTGCATAACCGCGCCAAATATGTTGGAGTAAGAGCCAATAACCACTGATATGTATACTATATAAATCAATGTTTTAACTTGTTCAGAATAATCAGATAGGTTAACAAATACATATATCGCCCCCAATGTAAACAGCGATAGAAATATTTTCATTAAAGCAGTGTTTGAAATAAAACTATTAGTTTTGGACTTATCACGGGCCACTTCTCTGATTAATAAAGTGTTAAGGCCCATATCCACTAATATCCCAAAAATTCCTGTTAAGGATATTGCAAGAGATATACTACCATAACCATCAGCCCCCAGATATCGGGCCATGTAAAGGGTGTAGAAAAATGCTAATACGTATGATAATATCTGTGCAATAAATAGTGCTGCACTATTTTTGCCTATAGTCTTTAATTGGCTCATGAATACCTCTTCTATGATTATACTGTTAATTTTTATCTATAATGGTATAGACATAATAATTCTGTGTTATGGAATAGGAGTAAATGCCTACTTTACAGTACGCAACTATACATGTATATGATGAATTTGAAACAAATAGTCCCCGAAAAAATAGCCATACTACTTGTTCCTTTTTTTATTTAGCTCAATGATAGTCTTTAGAATATTAAATTTTTGATGTTTCTGAAAGCTACTATTGGTAATTTTAACGTATGTATCTGGTTTGAATCTGGATATGAAATTAGAGACGGGAGGCATTTGGAATTTGATCTTCTATTCCGAAGAATTTTTTTCAACTTTTTATCTCTTTTAGCTCAGAAACAAAAAATTTAATGGTTGTATTGAAGAAAATTGCCATAAAAATAATTTTAAATGATAAAATCATCATATTATTGTTTTTAACCCCTTTGGAAACTATTATCATCTTGATTTTCTGGAACAGATAATTTTAAATATTTTCTTCAACAAGATATATTTTGAGTCTTCTTTACTGTAATTTAAGCAATGCAGCATTATTGTCACAAAACAAATCTATGTAAGCACTACTTCTTAAATTTAACGGTTCAAAATCCAATTAAATCTTATAAAATAAAAATCAAAATGTATTTTTAGAAAAGAGTTAGAAAATACTTGTAAACGCGTAAACTAACATTAAATTTCTTCTTTCGATAAGAAAATCTAAAAGGCTATATATTATGATAGGTATATGGACTACATTTATCCATAAACCATGTTTAGGTATTTATTATCATTAATCAGGAGATATTATGAAAAGTTCAAAAAAAAAATATTTATGCATTTTTCCAAAACTAATGAATTTTCATTTAATTAAAGATGTGGGACTTTTACCTTATACAATGGGAAAATCTTTCAATTATGACGCAGCAATTCTAACTTACAATAACGATAACTATGATTATCTCAAAGAAGAATTGAATAGTGAATATCTAAAATTAATTTTCCTTAATAAAAAGTTTAAGACCGAAACTAGGGATGTTTTATGTTATCTATTCAAAAATTCTAAAAAAATAGATGTATTACAATCATTTCATCTTCATGATACTATAGGTATTTTCTCTTATTTCTTAGTTTACAAACTTTTGAATCCCAAGGGAAAAACCTATGTAAAATTGGATGCTGATGATTTAATATCTTCAATCTTGATAAACAAAAAAGGAGTTTTTGGATTCCTGCAAAAAATTGCCATTAAACATTTAATAAACTGTATAAGCGTGGAATCGTCTAAACAATATAAGAAACTAATTGAAACAGAAACTATACATCCAAATAAGCTGATTCACATCCCCAATGGAATATATATTAGCCAAGAAACTAAAATACCCAAAAAAAAGAATTATATTTTAACTGTAGGAAATTTAGGGACTCCTTCAAAAGCAACTGAAGTTTTATTAGAATCTTTTTCCAAAATTGAAAAATTAAAGGATTGGAAATTAGTTCTTATTGGCAGTATAGAAAAATCATTTGAAGAAGAATATATCAAAAAATATTTTATAGAAAACCCTCATTTAAAAGATAAAGTAATATTTAAAGGATATGTATCTGACAGAGATGAGATC
>JAUNXM010000030.1 GCA_030539815.1 Methanobacterium sp. | reverse complement strand
ATTTGAACCGGAGTCTCAGGCTCCCAAAGCCCAAAGGATCGACCAAGCTACCCTATGGTCCCAAATCAATCTTAAATCCCCTTAGTTTGTAACAAACCTACATCTAAACTATGTTTATATTTGTTCACCATCAGTCTAGAGCCCCGGACGGGAATTGAACCCGCGACCACGAGATTACAAGTCTCGCGCTCCACCAGACTGAGCTACCGAGGCATTTTAACTTTTATGATATTGCCTTATATACTTTTGGGTGGAGACACGTCAACTTAAAAATATGACCTTCACTTCTTAACTGTTAAGAGGGGGAATGCTTACTATGATCAATACAAGTATTTAAAGTTGATTTTAATAAATCCATAGAAATTTTGATTATTAATAGTTTTTTGGAGTTAAATATATGGATTTATAGGTTTTCAGGAAAAACTCGGATTAAAACAATAAAAGCCAAGGAAACTAATATTTTTTAAGATTTAATGCTGCTTCCCGAAGTACCTCAACCGCAGGTAGTCTTTCCCCAGCAATAAGACTGATAGATGCTCCCCCTCCACTACTTATGTGACTAATCCCAGATAACCCCATCTGGTTTGCTGCTGCTGCCAGGTGCCCGCCCCCAATAATGGAAAATCCAGGGGAAGATGATATTGCATTTAAGATGTCTTCAGTACCCTGGTTAAATCCTTCTTTTTCAAAAACCCCTGCTGGACCATTGGCAAAAATAGTACGCGCATTTCTAATGACCCGTGCGTATTCCGTGGTAGTTTCAGAACCCAAATCAAATATAGGTAAATCAGGAAGTTTGTCCACCGGATACTCCAACCTTTTATCCTCCTTGCACACTGCCAGATCAGTGGGTACCAATATCTGGTCCCTGAATTTCTTACATAACTTCTTGGCCTTCAATACGTATTCGCAGTAATCCCGGTCCTCGATGAATTTCCGGTTATGCTCTCGTATGTTGACCCCTCCACCCCATAGGAATATGTTGGCCACCAGGCCAGTGGTAAGAATATAATCAGCACTCCCATCTTCCAGAGCATTTTCCATAACCATTATGGAATCATCAACCTTAACTCCACCTAAAACGTATACACATGGCCTTTCCACGTTACTCACTGCACTATATAATGCTTTAAGCTCTCTTTCCATCACCCTACCTGCCGCAGAGGGTAAGTTGACGGCAAATCCTACTAGTGATGGTTGTGAACGGTGTGCAGCAGCAAATGCATCGTTGATGAAATAGTCAGCCAATGGAGAAAGCAACTTTACCATGTGGGTTTCTGCCTGTTGTAATGGTTCTCTCTGCAAAATTTCTTCAGAGTAAAAACGCACATTCTCCAGTAGAAGAATGTCTCCATTTTCCATTTTTTTTATGGTTTCCCTAGCATTGCTACCGAATATGTCATCCACATATCCCACATCTTTATTCAGTAGATTGGAAAGGGCTTCAGCATGCTGCTGGAGAGTTGTGAAATCTTTTTTACCCGGACGGCTTTGATGAGCAATTAAAACAGTTTTAGCACCTTTATCTGCCAGTTCAGCAATGGTTTCAACGTGCAATCTTATACGTGTGTCATCCAGTAGTAGTCCAGTTAGAGGATCAACTGGGGAGTTTATATCAACTCGAACCAGTACAGTTTTACCCTCCACCTTTAGGTCATCTATGGTGTTAAAATCAGGGGCCATGTCATTCCACCATTTATATTACTGTTTTTTCATGTATTTTCAGTGCTCAGAGGATTAACGATTATTTAAATCTAGTTTTGATGCCAAATTTTTCTTTTCCAGGTTAAATTTTACTTACCAGATCCAGCAGGGCCTGCTTAGGATCCGAAGCCAGTATTATGCCGGATGCTAGGAGTACACCTTCACTTCCCAGTTCCAGGGCGGCTTTCATATCATCTCCAGTGGAGATACCAGCACCACATAAAACTCTTACCTGAGGATTAACATCCTTAATTGCCGCGACACTCCCCTCCACAATTTCAGGTTCGGCTTGGGACACAGGAATTCCAGAACCTATTAGTTCTGGTGGTTCTATGGCTACGAAGTCAGGATTCAATGTTGATGCGGCTGCACTGGTCTGAATGTTGTTAGTGCATACCACACTGGTCAGGTCCATGGAATTCATTTTACTGACCACATTATCAATATCGGACAGTTGCATTCTCTGCTCAGAATGATTTATCAATGTACCGGATGCTCCAGCTGTCATGGCACATTCAGCTAACATGCTACCGGTGTGTCCCCCAGCATCCACCGGGTCAATGTGCTGGGCTAAGACCGGTATGGCAACTTCTCGGGATAATCTCCAGATATCGGGGCCCTGAGGCGCTGCAACCATGCATATTCCAGTTTCCTCAGATACTTTTTCCAAAGCTTTGGCCAAAACCAGTCCTTTTTCTCCAGTAGACTCTAAGTAAGTTTTAAAATTCAAAATTACCAGAGGGGTTTGTTTTATTTTCATAATCAGCCTCCAAAAAGTGTGCAGTTAACTGTATTATCTTTTTATGGGAAGAATATAAAAATATTGTGGTTTCAATGCTGCTTAACCCCTGAAAATAAAATAATATAATTGACTCATAGAACTTCAAACCATTTATCTGTTGATTATAACACTAATCACGGCAAAAATGAAGAAACATATTATAGGACACAGACATGCCAAAAATTACAAGATGAATACCAATCCTGGATGAATAAAATATTACTCTGAGATGAAATACATTAAGATTGCGAAAATAAAATAAAAAGATTGTTTCAACAGTTTTTGCGTTGGAACTGTTGAATTATGATTTTTTTAACTGGTTTCGATGTATTAATCGTATACTTTAACCTGTAATTACTGTTTCAGAGCCTTTACGAGAGGTAGGTACACCTCTTTTTGGTACATCGTAGTAGTCAACCCAAGTGTTACCATTCCAAGTTTGCACTGAACGGTGGTTACCCACATAACTGTTTGCATACTGGATAATTCGGGCTTTTTGACCGGATGATGTTAGTCGATTGTACGCTGCATTACTGATATCCCAGCAATCACCACTTCCACTCCATTGAGTGTTGTAAGTACGGGTGTAGCTTCGAACTGTAGTAGCATAAGATTTTTTAGTTGAAGTAGTTGATTTGCGTGAACTGTAACTTGTATCAGCACTAGTATCACTGCTACTTTCTTCACCGGCTGCTGCCTGAACTTCTGCGACGTATTTGTCCCAATTTTCCATGGCTTTAGTAGTGTCTTTACCCACAACACCGTCAACAATTAAACCAGCTTCTTCCTGGAATGTTTTAACCGCTTTTTCAGTGTCAGCACCGAAATTCCCGTCAACATCACCAGAATAATAACCGTAATCAGTTAACCATTGCTGTAGTTCTTTAACCTTATCACCGGTTGAACCGAGTCTCAATGAACCATCAGTAGTGTTATTACCTAAAATTTTAGTTGTTTTCTCACCAAAAGGCTTGTTCTTCTGAAGCACATCCTGAGTCTCTTTAATCTCAGAATTAGTAACCCCAATGGACAAACCACTGGCAGAATTCTCACCAATTGCACCATTATCCTGGTCACCCACAGCACCCGAAATCGGAATCGCTGCAACAACCATACACAACATACATAATACTGCATAGGTAGAGTTTCGCTTCACTCGCTTAATTATACCGCCTCCGTGTCCTATAAAATCGAGTTTATAGGACTCTCTTGGACTACACTATGATGGAAACAACATAGCTTATAAAGGTTTCGAAATAATTCCCCAAAAAAGGACCATATATGGCTTTTTTAAACATTTAAGACACTCTATGAGGTTATTTTAATTAATGATCTGGGACCGGCTCCTTCCTTTAGTATTTTTACTAAATCACCTTTATTTAAAGCCCATTTCCCCAAAATAAGGTTAAGCAATTCCATAATATATGGGCCATATACTTCATTATAAGGGATAAAATGGAATTATTGGAACTTTAAATGATTAAAGGCCGCCAAATCATGAGTTTTTGTTAAATAAGGTTAATACGAATCTTATCAGAATTTAAGAGATTTTAAGGCCTTTTTTAACAAATGAGGTCCGATTTCTTTATTTTAATAATTTTAACTCATTTAAAATGGAATTTTTAATAACTAATTACTGGAAGATATTTTCCGATCAGGGATTACGGATATTACTGCAGCCGAACAGAATTAACACCCCACTAAACGAAAACCGAAGAATATAATAGTTTATTCATAACCTAATGTAGGTTAAAATTAAAGTAATTATAATTTACAAATAAAAATGTATTCTATATTCTATTAATATTAATACACTAAAAATGAATCTATTATGTATTAATTAATAATATATTTCTACATTGGTTCTACATCATGGAGTTTTATACAGTAGACTGTTAAAAAATATACAAGCACCAACGTATAATAATCTGAAATTTGATTTGAGAAATTCATCAATTATTCAACAGATTGGAATACTCCAAAAAAAGATTTTATAAAAGGGTGAACAAGGAAAATGTTATTATCAGATCAATCCATTGCTTCGTTGGAAAAAAAAGGATATCGTTTTGTAGGTTCCAAAAAACATGCGGCCGCCAAAGTGTGCCACTGGACCAAGAAAAGCATAATGGATGATGGTGTTTGTTATAAAGAAAAATTTTATGGTATAGAGAGTCATCGCTGCTTGCAAATGTCACCCAGTATACCCTTCTGCCACCATAAATGTCTATTCTGCTGGAGGGATATTTCTATAACCAGCACCACTTGGGAAGACGAATTCGATGATCCTGGAGAAATAATTGATGAATGCATTAAAGCCCAGAGAAAACTCCTGGTTGGTTACTTTGGTAACCCTGGTGCCAACCCGAAAAAAATATCTGAAGCTCAGGATCCTACCAACGCAGCCATATCATTGGCCGGTGAACCATTACTTTACCCTTCCATAAATCAACTCCTGGAAGAATATAAAAAGAGGAATTTCACCACCTTCCTGGTCAGTAATGGCATCAGGCCCGATATACTGGGGAAATTGAACCCAGAACCCACGCAACTGTACCTTTCCCTGGATGCTCCCAACCCCGAGATTTACAAGAAAATTTGCGACCCCCAGATTAAAGATGGATGGAATAATTTAAATCAATCTCTTGATCTTTTATCCAGTTTCAACTGTCGCACCGTGATCCGTATGACCAGCATTGCAGGGTATAACATGGTCCATCCTGAGGAATATGCAAGGATCATTGAACAAAGCGACCCTGATTTCGTGGAGATCAAAGCCTACATGTATGTGGGTAGCTCACGTGATCGTTTAACATTTGAAAACATGCCACGATCGCACGATCTGGAGAGTTTTGCCCAGGAAATTGCCAGTTTATGCGGACGGAAAATTGTAGATAAATCTTCTGAAAGTAGGGTGGTACTTCTATCCAGATAATAAGGTGATTTATAAAAATGGATCATTATATGGTATAATTAGATTTATTTCCAGCAAATACTAAGTCAGCACATACTAATTAAGTCTTGAAATAATTGTCATAATCCTTGAGATTAGACTCATATGGTTAAAATAACTATTTATATATCGATAAGGGACTTAAATATGTGTAAATTGGTGTTCATTTAGAGTAAAAAATATAGTTATTTTGATTAGGACTCCATTTATTTCCATCCCATTATCCAAAGCAAGGGACTAGAGGAACCCGATAACAGTTTTAAATCATGATTTTCCCATAGATTTAATTAGTGGTTTAACATAATATGGGAATGATAAAAAGAATTGTTACAAATAAATAAATGATTAAGGAGTGGTAGGATGAAAAGGTTGTTGTTGGCTTTAATAATATTAACCATATGTTTAAGTCCCATTTACAGTGCCAGTACCTCTGGCTTTGCAATCACCTATGGGGAGACAACTTACAATAACCCCACATACAAAAGTTCGGTGAACAATTACTTTAGTTCCCATACTGATAAAAATTTGAATACTGCCAATACCAAGGTGGTCACTGCATCTCAGGTGAATCAGATCGCCAAAAACATCACCGGACGGACTTACAACTCTAACCAGATTTTTTCATGTGCACTGGTTGATCTCAGTTACAGTCAAGGAATCAAGATCATTGTGGACACCAGTAAAATTAACACTGTAAGTTCTAAAATGTATGCCAATGCCTTAAAATCCACAGGGATTGAAAATGGTTACGTGGTAGTTACCTCACCAGTTAGTGCTACTGGAGAATCAGCCCTTACCGGAGTTTTAGAATCCTATGAAGTTGCAGTGGGAACACCAATACCTGAAGAGGCTAAGAAAGCCGCCACTGAAGAACTATACACTGAAACCCAGATTGCCAATCAAACTGGTCAAAGTCCAGATAAAATAGCGGAACTATTTGACAAAACCAAGCAGGAAGTTCAAAAACAGAATTTGCAGGATCCTACCCAAATAAAAGTCATTGTTATCAATGTGGCCAACAGTTTGAACATTAACTTGAGTGACCAGCAGGCCCAGGACATAGCCAATGCCCTTGCCAACTCCCAGAAAGTTCAGGGAAGTCTCACTGACTTTAAAAATCAACTACAAGCCGCCACACAACAGGCCTCCCAATCCCAGGGAATATTAGATCAAATCAAGAATTACTTGCAGAGTTTCATTGACTACATAATGAGCTTCTTTGGTAGCTAGGCAATGTATAAAAGCTAGAATATTATAAATATTAAGTCCAAGTAATGCCAGAAAATAGATTTCCATTATCATTAAGTTAAGATAATATAAAATGAAAGATGAGAGGATTTTAAGTAGCATTACTGGGTGCAAAAAAATCTTAAGATGGAAAGAAATATAATAACCAGTACTAGTGTTAGGTTATTGGAACTTATCAGGAAATGAACAGTAATCCATCTCAAAGTAATTTGAATATGGCATCTTACCAGTACTGATTGGATGTCCTAGAATGTACTCAAAATAACAATACCCATACACACCACACATCCTTGATAAATCAACTAACTCTTATCATTCCCAAACGATTATAATAGGATATGTATCCAAATAGTGATAACCATGTTAATCGCCCAAAATCATCTACAATTAATATTAGAAGTGGCTGTAATAATACATATGGGCGTTTTACTGCTTATAAATATCATTCCCTTTACTTTGAGCATGGTTCTATTCTTATCCCTTATTTTAACCATGTTCCTGGCAGGGATATTCAGCATTGATTCTGCCCTTCTATTCTTACCCTATGTTTCCCACCAAGAGTTCACCCATCCATTCGGTCCACTGGCAGTTTTTGCATGGGTAACCCTCTCGGCATCAGCCAGCCTGTTAAGTGAAGTTGAAATTAAATCTACATCCATCACCACCCTTTCACTGATACTTTTCGGTGTCATAGCAGTTGCAGGAGGTTTAATGCACCGTTCATTCCTAATACTATGGTTCCTGGGATGGTTCATTGGATACTTCATCATGTCCAAAAGCTTCCGAAGAAGTGTTAAAATCACCAGGAAAAGGATCTTTACCGTGATTGGGGCAGCTTTAGGTGGCTTTGCCATAATGGAAATAATGTCAAAAGTACTAAATGCCTCAGTACTCAGTCCTCTGCTCAGATTAACCCGTTTAGAAGAATATGCTATTCCCAGCCTGAAGATGGTTGTTAAAAACTCCCAGTTATGGGGACATGTCCAGGGTTCATGTTACTGGGCAGGAGAATGCTTGGGTGGTTCTGACGGATATCTTTCCCTACCAATGAACATGATCAACACATTTACTTTACCGTTTCCCCTATTTTTCGGAGTATTAGTGACTAAAAAAGATATCATTGACTATATGCTCCCCGGAATATTTGGAGTAGCCTTCGACTTCGGATTCGGGGGACTTTTTGCCTTACTGTGTTGGTGTGCCTTTGTCATGGGCAGTGGTTTTTACGTACTTGGCAAGTACCGTAGTAAAAGAAGGGTGGGTAGTAGGAGATATCTGGGAAGAGAAGCGATCCTCATAGGAGCATTAACTGCATTCATTGCCCAAACCATAATTGGATTATTCCTATTCAACCGAACCCTTAATGGATCCGCAATGTTAACTTACATAATCTTATCAGCCATGGTGGTAGCTCACCTTATAACCATAAAACCAAGTTTAAGATGAGAAACATGTATATTTTGAATTTTATTTGAATTTAAAAATAAAAGTGGAGAAGAAGATCAAAATTTAGATACACACCTTTTTTCACTTAAAAAAACAATAAAAAAAGGTTAAATTACATGTTAAAGGTGGAAAATAAAAAATCCTTATTTTATTCCAAATTATGACATAATTCAACTGCTTTTCTGGCGGCAGCTTCCATGGAAGTTTCATAACTGATCCCTGCTGCCTTGAGAATACGCTGGCCTTCTTCTTCATTGGTGCCGGTTAGTCTGATAACCAGGGGCACTTTTCGTTTAGAATCTTTCAAAACACTTATGACCCCATTAGCTACATCATCAGCCCGGGTTATGCCACCTAAAACATTAAGGAACACTACTTTAACTCGGGAATTAGAGATTACCAGGTTAAGCGCTCGGGCAATGTTTTCCTGAGATGCGCCACCCCCAATGTCCAGGAAAGTTGCTGGCTTTCCACCGTAAAGGTTGAGCATGTCCATTCCAGTGAGGGTGAGTCCAGCACCATTACCAATAACCGCTATATCCCCATCCAATTTGACGTAGGCAAATTCATCATCAGATTCTGTTTTAAGCTGTGCCAGTTCCCGGTGGCGGTACAGGGAATCATCATCAATGTCCAATTTAGCATCAGCAGCAATGATTCCCCCATCTGTACGGACCAGGGGGTTGATCTCAGCTATATTAGCATCGTATTTTTGGAATATATGGTAAAGCTTCCAGATTATTATGCCAACTGGAGATATTAGATCAGTAGGTAATCCCATTTTACGGGCTATTTCCCGAGCCCGGTAAGGCATGAACTCTTCCAAAGGGTTAAGGTGTAACTTGAATATTTTTTCGGGTGTTTCACGGGCTACTTCCTCAATATCCACTCCACCTGACTGGCTGGCCATTATCAGGGGTTTGCGAGCGGATCGATCCACAGCCACACTAATATAAAATTCTTCCTGAATATCAAGCATCTCCTCCACCAATACTTTTTCCACAGTCTCCCCCTTAATATCAATCCCAAGAAGCTCTTCAGTGCATTGATAGGCTTGGACTGGGTTTTCAGCGAATTTAATACCACCTGCTTTGCCCCTGCCCCCTACTAAAACTTGGGATTTAATGGCCACCGGTTTATTTATAGTTTCAGCAGCATTCTTGGCTTCTTCAGGAGTTTCCACCAATATACTCTGTGGTGTGGGAATTCCCCCTTCACGGAAAATCTCTTTAGCCTGGTATTCATGGATCTTCAAATTTACACCTCTTCACTGGTAAGTTCCATTCCTGCTTCAAAGGCAGAAAGGTTTTTTTCCTCAGTCCCCGGAGGAACACTAGCTTCTATGGCTTTTCGAGCTGCATCTTCAGATATAACTTGGGTGAAACCAGTTATGGCACCGATCATTACGATGTTAGCCACAATACGCAGCCCAACCTTTTCATCAGCGGTACGGGTGGCTGGTGCATGGTAAACCTTAATTTTGTGTTCTTCCACAAATGAAAGGATCTTATCCTCCATTACCATGTCAGGATCAATTATCAGAATCCCACCTGGTTTTAATCCATCCAGATAGGCTATTAAGGCCTCGTGAGACATGGCCACAAATATATCAGGATGGTGTACTTTAGGATAATCTATTTCCTGGTCACTGATGACCAGTTCGGTTCTCGAAGCACCTCCACGAGCTTCAGGACCGTATGATTGGGTTTGAACTGCATGGAGTCCGTCATATAATGCTGCGGCCTTCCCTATAACTATGCCAGCCAGTATGACCCCTTGACCACCAAATCCTGCTATTCTTATTTCTTTACGCAATTTTAATCCCCCTGATATGCAGACCTTGTTGCTGATGGTTTTCCACTTGTGCATTTGACTTCCAACAGTTGACAGATTTTATCTGAGAACTCAGGTTCTTCTTTATTCTGGAATTCTCCCACTATAATTTTTCCTTCCAGTTCTTCCTCAGAAAGCTTGTCTGCTCTCCTTTTGATGATGCTTTCTTCTTTCATCCATTTCATCATTTCCACTGGTGAACGCATTTTATTTTTACGACCGAAGTAAGTGGGACACTGCGAAATTACCTCAATAAATGAGAATCCATTATTTTGAAGCCCTTTTTTAATGGCGCTTGAAAGTTGTACTGGCTGTGCAGTGGTCCAACGGGCAACATAGGTAGCACCTGCGGCTTTAACCATACTGGAAAGGTTAAATGGCCTTTCCACTGCCCCATACGGTGCCGTTGATCCATAACTTCCCTGAGGACTGGTGGGACTGATCTGTCCCCCGGTCATTCCGTAGATACTGTTGTTAATACATATGACCGTGAGATTGATGTTACGACGTGCTCCGTGGATGAGGTGGTTACCTCCTATGGCAGCCGCATCCCCGTCTCCGGTGAACACTACAACATGGTTTTCTGGGTTGGCCAGTTTGATGCCAGTAGCGAATGATATGGGGCGGCCGTGAGTAGTGTGTAGTGAGTCACATTTAACGTAACCCGGTATTCGGGAGGAACATCCGATTCCCGATACCATTACCACATCTTCAAAGTTCACCTCTGCCATTTCCATACCGTTGAAGAATGTGTTCATAATAATCCCATTTCCGCATCCTGCGCAGAATATATGGGGAAGTCTATCCTTCCTTAAGTATTTCATAAAACGGTTTTCCCTGTTTTGATCCATCTTCTCCATCTCCGTGGGATGAAAATTATATTTGATATTCCAATTAATAGGTTGAATTAAACATGCATGTTATTTAGCTGTTTTTAAGCCAGTATCTAAATAATCAATCATTATTTAATTTTATTCTGTCCAGTATTTCTTCTGGGAGGTGCATTTCACCACCGATCTTAGGTGCTAATTCCACTTTAATACCCGGGAGGATTCTTTGAACCTCATAAAATATCTGTCCAAGATTCATTTCCACCACAATTACCCTTTTTGCCCCTTCAACAGCCCCTTTGATCATCTTTTCAGGGAAAGGCCATACAATATCCATTTTGATGAATCCTGCCTTTATATTCTGTTCTCTAGCCATTCTAACTGCTTTAAGGGCTGATCTGGATGGTGCACCATAGGAAATAACCACCACCTCTGCATCATCAACGTTTTCCATTTGTATCCTTGCTATTTCGTCAGTGTGATGCAATATCTTATCACATAAACGCTTGACCAGTTTGGAGTGTGCCTGTGGACTAGATGCATCAGGGTATCCTCTTTCATCATGGGTAAGCCCAGTGATGTGCATTTTGTAGCCATCACCAAATGCAGGCATGGGACTGGTTCCATCAGCCTCTGCCTGGAATGGGAGGAATTGTCCTGGTTCATGGGTAGGCATCTTCCGGGCGGTGATGTTAACCTGATCCGGTATACTTATCTTCTCCCTCATGTGACCCACGATCTCGTCACTCATAACCATTACCGGGACCCGGTATTTTTCAGCCAGGTTAAATGCTTCCACTGTGAAATCAAAACATTCCTGGACTGATGACGGGGATAACGCTATAACTTCATAGTCTCCATGGGATCCCCAGCGAGCCTGCATCATGTCACTCTGGCTGGCCATGGTGGGTTGTCCTGTAGAGGGAGATCCTCGCTGCATGTTTATTATTACCAGGGGTGTTTCAGTCATTACCGCGTAACCAATATGTTCCTGCATCAGAGAAAATCCTGGTCCTGATGTGGCAGTCATGGACTTCATTCCAGTCCAAACTGCCCCTATAACTGCACCTAAAGCAGCTATTTCATCTTCCATCTGGACGAATGTCCCCCCCTCACGGGGTAAAAATATGGCCATGTCTTCAGCGATTTCTGTAGATGGAGTAATTGGGTACCCGGCAAAAAAACGACAGCCTGCTTTAATTCCGCCCCTGGCACATGCCTCATTGCCCTGTATAAAATAATCCTCAGTTTTCATCCGCATCATCCACTTTTTCATCTACTTTTATAGCCTGATCAGGACACACCATAGCACATAACTGGCATTGGGTGCATTTATCCTCATTTTCAGGTACTGGAACATGCACACCCTTCTTGTTAAGAACCCCGGATTCCTTGTAAACTTTACGAGGGCAGAACTCGGTGCAGATGTTGCAGCCTTTACACAGATTCTCATTAACGGTTATCATGAAATCTACCATTTTTTTATAAATATTGGATTTGATATTTTAAATAATTGTTGATGATTAACACCCCTCACCATAGCCCTCATCTCCCATTATAACGGATTTAGATGAGTTTAATACATTTAAAGAAGTATACTGATTCCAGTTCAACTGTTTCAATCCACTTCTTCCACATACATCAGAGGATACTCAAGCTCTTTAATGTATTGCATGCGTACCACTACCTTCACATCCTGGTACTGGGATGAAACACGGACATCCAGCATGTCTCCAGTGAGGGAGAGATATTCATATTCATTTTCTGCTTTTTCGAGCATTTCACGATTTATTTTTACTTTAACAGCATTAATACAGGGTTGTAGAGCTAAAGATTCTTCAATGGCTTTTTCCAGTGAGGGAACGCTATCAATACTTACTGGTGTTCCCACAAACTGATGAAAAAGTGCCCCCATAGTAATTGCCCCCTCAAATATGGCCCGTTCACGTGTGGTTATGTTCTGGAAATATTTTTGGTCACTCATTTAAAACACCTGATTAAATTCAGTTTATCTGAACATGTTTATATTTACACGTAGTAACTTGGTTGACCCTGGCTATTTAATTAGTTGAATCATTAAAAATAAATAAGCCACGTTAATAATCCCCGTCCATTAAATGATCATTGGTAGATGATGTAAATAATTTACAAATTTAAGATTCTTCCAACTTTAAAGAATTTTAGAATCCTAAACCTAAAAAATCACTCACCCGAGATATATTTGCTACCAGTGCATTTGGTGGTGTGGGAAAGAAATAGCCAAGTACTAGGAAGAAGGTCAAAGCTAATGTCACTATAAATAGTATGATTTTATCCTCTTTAACAGGGTATAAATAGCTTAAAATAGTACCCCCTATCATGAAAGCCATGATGATGATAATTGCATAGTGTTGCTGCTGGTTTGGTACTCGGGCAGTTTTAATCGGGTAAATATTACCCTGTTTAGCCTTGATCATCAGCCTTTCCTTGGTTGATCCCAGGGGGTAACAGGTGATTAAGAATAGTACTTTACCCTGTTCCACAGATAATCGGTAATCTGCTGGTACAATGGTACTGTTTTCAATTGTGTACTCCACATAACCTATCCCTGGCCATTCTAAGGTTACATTATCACCGGGTTCTAACTGGTCAAGTTTGAGGAATGGAGATCCATGTAGTGTTCGGTGCCCGAATAAGATCACAGTGCCACTGGCTGGTTTGGCTGATTGAGGCTCATGATAAATCCCATAATCAACTGATTTATTATTTATGGACTCATCAACTCCAATTTTAGGGATAATAACGTAAGGAGTGTCTCCAGGTTGCTGGCTGATGGTTTGGGTGGCAGAGTAGTAGTTCACTTCCACCAGAGCGTAAATGGAAATGATAACCATTCCAGCAATGATAAAAAAAGTAGATATTTTCATCTGCATTCCTGATTTACATAAAATATTTGAGGTTCTGTGAGTTTATCATCAATGACTATGGGAGGTCATAGATATACTTTTTTTGAAATCGGTTGGTTTAAAAATCAGTCCTGCACTTATTATTTCACTTACTCATTCTTTCGGAAGAACTTAGCGTAGGTTACACCACCAGCAATGATAACTGCTCCCACCACAAATAAGCCAAATGGAACACCAGTTTCTGATGTAGGTACCGAAGCATTGGTGGTGGCTGCAGCAGTTTTAGGAATATTGTAAGATGCAGAACCTGCACTTCCTTTGCTGGAGGAACCACTATTCATTGGCCACTGGTAAGTATAGGAGTAATGTTTGCTTTGACCCGGGTATAATAAGACATCCCATGCAGCAGTGTTAGCCCAGGATACTTGTTTATCCACATAAGTTACTTGAGGATTACTATAGGTCAAATTTGAGTCAATTGGAACAATTGGGGCGCGAACTATACCGGATACCTTTGGACGGGTGGTGTCCGTATTTTTTATCCAGAAACAGAAATGTCCCTTCCAGTGTATAAGATCTAAACTGGGATTTAAGTACTCTATTTCATTGGGGAGGAACCATGACGCTTGTAAACCAGGTTCATTTAGAAGTGGCCAAAAGGTGTTGTTGGATCCAGGTTGCCGAATATAATTAGGATATGAAGCATTAATGTTATGCGCACGCACTTTAAAGGCAACAGTTTTGGTTTCCCCGGGTTGAATTTTCCATCCAAGGTCATCTTCATCAACATCCGACATGTACTTTATCATTTTTAAAGCACAAGGATCGGTCCACACAACTGTCCAGTATATGGGGGAACCAGCAGTAGTATCTAAGGTCCCAGTGTACTGTTGACTTATCTTAAAATATTCCACATGATCATTGTTGTTTTTGATGGTTACAGTGATTGTGGACTCTAAATAGGTGAACTTCACTTCAGAGTCTTGTTCTTGAACCCATGCCTGTTGATCTTTAAATGGATCATCAGCAGCCCATGATGTGGAAAAAGCTGAGCACAGGATTAGGAATATCACGACCATGAATAACTTGTTAACGTTCATCTTACAGCCTTCCCCCAAATTTTTGATCATTCATGTTAGTGAATTCATCCGGTCCCGTATATCCTCTTGAGTTCAGTTATCATCCATTCTGGAGCATTCTGGGTTGGAACTGTCAGTTGCAAGCTCTGACTATTCTGCATCAGGAACAGTGCATTTTCCCTTGGCACTTCCAGGACAACCATATATCTTACATCAAGTTCACCTAGATTAGAAGCTCGTTCAAAGTCAGATAATCTCCAACCATAAGCATTGAGTAAATTGTTAACCTGTGCTTCATTCCAGGTGCGGGAAGCTGCTGCTTTGAGAAGATCCTCTACGCCAGTACTGGATGTACTTGCTGATTGAGTACGGCTGTTAGACATGGTTAAGGTGTTTATCGCAATGTCCTGTGATTGTTTAAGTTGAGCATCGATTACTCCACTATCTTTAGCCCGTAAAATTGCCAGTACAGTTGCACCACTAATGGTAGGTGAAGCTGCACCAGATTGTGTTGATACACTCTGATTAGTAGTTTGGTTAGTTGTGTTATTATCAGCTGGTGTAGCTGAAGCATTAGTGGTGGTAAGATACACATCTACACTATCACCCACATTAACCAGTCCCCCGGCAGCCTGAAGTCGGGTGATAATTATGGGAACCGCCACAGTGTCAGGAGTTTTGATCTCCATGTTGGCCAGTACCGCTGCATCAGCCTCGTTGACTATCTTCTGAGCATCGGCAGTTTTCATCATCAGGTTTTTCTGTCCACCCGCCTGATAAGTGATCATCACCCGTCCATAGGGATCTTTTTTAGATTCTATCTGTTGATTTTGATATTCTCTCCATCCAGATGTGGCTGGACCCAACACATCCACTGCCAGAACCATTTCTGGCGTGGTAGAACCATCAATTTCCGCAAGAATCGAGGTTTTACGAGGATCTAAGGCAAGAGGTCCTTTAAAGTATGTGTTAACCTCAGTGATCTTGGTTTGCTTGGCTGCGGTCATAGCATCTTGATATGGCGCAAAAACCAAAAAGTAGTAACCCGCACCAACTAGTACAATCAATATAATTCCAAAAACAGCCGCACCAACCAGAGTCCTCTGATCATCATCAGGAACTCCTTTTCCAAAACCTGCTCCACCAATACCACCGAAACGTCCTTTCTTTTTTTGAGGTGGTTTCTTCAATGGCGGCTTTAGGGTGGGTTTATCTTTAGGCGTTGAACGAGGCTTTGGACGGGGTTTAGGCATTGGACGGGGCTTTTTATCACCATCTGAAAGTTTTCCATCCTCTGTTTTACCATTATTTCCCATTTTTTCCTTGGATTTTTCAGTGGCCTTGGACACCATACCCTTTAGACGCCCGCCGATGTCTGAATCCGCATTTTTGCCTTCCTTTCGCAGATCAGGAACATCTTTTTTGTCTTTATCCTTCTTTCCTAAGATCTTATCTAACATGTGGACCACTTCTATGAAGCCTACCGTATAATTCCATAAGAGGCACGATTATTACATATATTAACGTGAAGATGAATAAAAGCTTTGCGGGAAGATAAGCAATTGATGAAGAAATGTTCTGGGGCAAAATTGTTCCAATGATCAATACGCTGCCACCAGCCATCAACATCATCCCCCTAAATTTGGGATACTCAATGGTGCTTATCATGAGCACCGCAACCACTGCCATGATGATTAGTGCAAGGTCCATTCGGAACATGCCTGAGAGGTAGAATGATCCTAGGATCAATGCAGTGATAGGTATGGGTAGTCCCACGAATTTATCTCCACCTGGAACATCACTTGAATCTGCAAGTACATTGAACCTGGAGAGTCTTAATATTCCACATATAACTATTAGGAGTGATACTAGTATATTAATGTATGGTATGAAAAACGTCTGGCACGCATAAAACAAAAGCATTCCCGGGGCAACACCGAATGAGATCACATCCGAAAGTGAGTCCATGTTGATGCCGAAACCATGTTCATCAACCCGGTTAGTTTGACGGGCCACCCAACCATCTACAGAGTCAAAGATCACCGCCAAGAGCATGAACTTAGCTGCCAAGATCAACTCTCCAGTGGAAACCATTACCACAGCCAGGAACCCGGAAGAAGCATTAGCCAGGGAAACTAAGTCAGCAACAGCCATGTAATGCCTTATATTCATATTTTTACTCCAATACTAATTATAAGATTATTTTTAATTTAATTTATGCATTTGAGCCATTATAGTCTCTCCTGCAGTTGGTTTTTCACCCTCAGCGACCATCAATTCTGTGTTTTCATAAGGGATTATTAGATCAACTCTGGAACCAAATCTTATCATTCCCAGACGGTCCCCTGTTTTCACCTGGTCACCTACTTCCACATACTGGACAATGCGCCTGGCCACAAAACCAGCTATCTGTATGACACCCACTTTCCCATACTCTGATTCTATAACTATTAAATTCTTTTCATTTTCTGTAAGTACATTTCGCATGGCAATTTTAAATTTACCCGGGTAATGCTGAGTCTTCACAATCTCCCCTGAGATGGGAGCTCGGTTAACATGGACATCAAAAGGAGACATGAATGTACTTATCAAAATACCTTTACCTCCCGGGCTTAGTATATATTCCATAAGTGGATCTTCATAATGAACTGTCTTTACACGATCGATTTTTCCCTTCAAAATCTTACCATCGGCAGGAGCAACAATTAATCCAGTATTATGAGGTATTTTTCGGTTAGGATCCCTGAAAAACTGCATAATAAATGCTATGACAGAGAACATTACGAAACTTACGATAAAATAGCCAAAAAGGAAAGGTAAAACCGATAAGGTTAATAATATGCCTGCTTTTTTTAAGGTTCCTTTGACGAACATGTGGTATCCCTATTATTAAAAATTTAAGTTGATTAGTGCTGTATACTGGCCTTGTGTTGAAAAGGGCAACACCAACACTATTATAAAAATATATATACGGTTAGCATATGATAGTAGCTTTAATCATTTACTTATACATTTAGAAAGTTTACTTATACATTAGGAATTAATGGTAATTCAACCATTTACTTATACATATGTTGCGAAATTAAAAATTAATTGAAATTAAAA
>JAUNXM010000029.1 GCA_030539815.1 Methanobacterium sp. | reverse complement strand
TGAAATTATATCTCAATAATATATTTTTTATTATGAATTTAATGAGTGTGAAATTAAAATCAATTCAAATAAATTACGATAAATTCTAATTTAATTTATTCTTACTAAATTTATATCTAATTCAATCTACATATTTTTAAGTTAAATTCAATGAATATTTATTTTTAAGTGTATTTCACTTTTAGTGGAATAAATATAATAAAATTGTTGGGTAGAAGGGAGTGAGAATAAAATCTCATCCCGTTTTTCATACTTCCAACGTGGTCTATTTTTTTACCTCATAGTCGGCATCGATGGTGTCATCATCCTCAGATTCCTGATCGGCCTGTCCTTGAGCATCTTGACCTTGCTGTTGTTGAGCCTGTTCCTGTTGGGCTTGCTGGTAAATAGCAGCTCCAACTTCCTGCACAACTTTAGTCAGCTCTTCAGTTTTGTTTTTAATGGCCTCCAGATCATCTCCTCCAATTATTTCCCGGAGTTCCTTGACCAGTCCTTCGATCTTGGTTTTCTGATCAGCCTGGACTTTGTCACCGAGTTCATCCAGGGTTTTTTCAGCGGTGTAGATCATTGAATCGGCGTTGTTCCTGATTTCTACTTCTTCCTGACGTTTTTTATCCTCTTCAGCGTGCTGTTCAGCTTCCCGGATCTTCTGATCAATTTCGTCTTCAGATAATTTGTTTGGTGCGGTGATGGTAATTGCCTGTTCCTTACCAGTTCCCATGTCCTTGGCAGACACATTGAGAATACCGTTGGCGTCTATGTCGAAGGTTACCTCGATTTGTGGCATTCCCCGGGGTGCTGGTGGAATTCCTATCAGCTGGAACCTTCCCAGGGTTGTGTTTCCAGTGGCCACTGATCTTTCACCTTGCAGGACATGTATGTCCACTGAAGTCTGGCTGTCAGCCGCGGTGGTGAACACCTGACTCTTCTTGGTGGGTATGGTAGTGTTCCTCTCAATTAATTTGGTGAAAACTCCTCCCAGGGTTTCAATACCTAGAGATAGGGGGGTTACGTCTAGAAGGACCAAATCCTTGATTTCTCCAGCGAGTACTCCTCCTTGAATGGCAGCTCCCACGGCCACACATTCCATGGGGTCAATTCCTCGTTCTACTGGTTTTCCGATGTAGTCTTCCACGAATTTCTGGACAATGGGCATCCTTGTTGGTCCTCCCACCAGGATGATCTTATCCACGTCACTCTTTGACATTTTAGCGTCGGATAAAGCCTGTTCCATGGGGTGGGAGCAGCGTTTTATGATTGAATCAACCAATTCTTCCAGTTTAGCCCGGGTAAGTGTGTGGGTTAAGTGTTTTGGGCCGTCCTGGGTGGCGGTTATGAATGGTAGGTTGATTTCAGTGGTTAGAGTGGTTGATAATTCGATTTTGGCTTTTTCAGCAGCTTCCCTTAGTCTCTGCACTGCCTGGTCATCGTTCATAAGGTCCACACCAGTATCTCTTTTGAACTCCTCTGCCAGGTAATTCATGATGGTGGCGTCCATGTCAGTTCCACCTAGCTTGGTGTCCCCACTGGTGGATTTAACTTCGAATACTCCTCCTCCGAATTCCATGATGGTCACGTCCAGGGTACCTCCCCCGAAGTCAAAGACCATGATCTCCAGTTCATCGTCACTGGACTTATCAATTCCATAGGCCAGGCTGGCCGCGGTTGGCTCGTTGACCAGCCGCACCACGTCCAGACCGGCAATGGTTCCAGCGTCTTTGGTGGCGGTCCTCTGGTTGTCATCGAAGTAAGCCGGTACGGTGATCACTGCCTTTTTCACTTCTTCTCCGAGAAATGCTTCAGCATCCTTTTTAATCTTTTGTAGGATGAAAGCTGAGATTTCCTGTGGTGTGTATTGTTTACCTGAGATTTCTACCTTGTAACTGGTACCCATCTGCCTTTTAATGGCGGTGATGGTTTTTTCAGGGTTGGTTACAGCCTGTCTTCGGGCGGGTTCTCCCACCAGGCGTTGCCCATCATCAGTGAATGCCACGTAGCTGGGGAATGATTTACCGTACTGGGTAGCTCCCTCTGCACTGGGTATGATGGTAGGTTTACCACCCACCAGTACTGCTGCAGCAGAGTTACTGGTTCCCAAGTCAATTCCTATAATTTTTTCTGTTTTAGCCATGCAAATACACCTCTTATTCTAATTTAATCATTTTTTTTACAAACTTTAACTTTAGAATACTTTATAACCTTAGAATTCAATTTATAACCTTTACAAAGCTCTTCAATAACTTCTCCATTTTTAAAGTCTTCGTGAGCCTCAGCCATGAGTGCTTCGTGCTGAAATGGGTCGAATTTCTCACCTTCAGCGGGGATTACTTCCAATCCTTCTTCTGCCAGAATCTTTTTTAGGTTCTGGTAGATCATTTCCACACCCTGGTGAAGTTCATGGGAACTGCCGGTTTTCAGTGCTCTTTCCATGTCTTCGTAAGAATCTAAAATTTTAAGAATGATTTTTTCACTGGCGTATTGAATTTGATCACTCAATTCTTTCTCAGTTCGTTTTTTAAAGTTATCAAAATCAGCTTGAAGTCTTAATAGTTGTTCGTGGTATTGTTCAATTTTTTGATCTTTGATGGTGATTTCCTCATCCTTTTTTTTAATTTCGTCATTTTTTTCCTGGATTTCTGACTTTAATTTCTTCAGATCATCCTTCATCTTTGCAATATCTGTTTTATCACTCAATTTATTCACCTTTAATCATGGATGGGGAGATAGGTAACTTTACCATTATAGTTACCAATGGTTATATAAACCTTTCTCTAAATCATGTTTATACTTACCAAAAGTTATATAAAAGTATAGTAACCAAAGGTTATATAAACCTTTCTGAAAATATGCATTATAATAACCAATTGTTATAAAATTTTTAAATTTTTGTAATGATAGGATAACATTGAAATGCATAAACTGAAATTGGTAGGTTGATTAAGTAAAATAAGGGATTTAAAACAAATAATTACAATAAATAATTTAACTGATTAAAATTGAGATTGATTTAGATAAGAATACTAATCATAAATCAACAACAATTTATAAAATATAATAAGAAAGTGGATGAAAAATGGATTTAGAATTATTACTGGATGTAATGGGATGCAAAACCCGCCGTGATATACTTGACCTTTTAAGGGATGAGCCACGTTTTGTCAGCCAGATATCCCGAGAACTGGAAATAGGTCAGAAAGCCATCATCGAACACCTGAGGGCTATGGAAGAAGCAGGACTTTTAAACTCAACCTTCCAAAAAATAGAACGGGGAAGACCCAGAAAATACTATGATATTTCCAATGATGTTGAATTTCAGATATTCATGAGTCGAGGCACGATCCGTGTTAAATCACCAGGTCACGAGTTTCAGGAACTGCAAATATTAGAAGAAAGAGCCAGACTAGGTGAAGATGTTTCATTAGAACTGGAAAATCTCATCCAAAACTATGATGAGGCCAGAAAACACGCAGAAATTCTTCTAAAACAGGTAGATGAAAGGAAAAGGGCCATAAAAATACGTTCACTTAATCTGCCAGTTATGTTTGGGGGAAAAGAGTCCTCCAATGAAGAACCTTAGTACAAGATCAACTGCTTTGAATCTTGATTTGTATGAAATGAATCTATTGTAAAATTAAATAAGTCAAGTTTTTTTCCCACATTTTAAAGCGGCCACTGTAGCCTGCCCCAGTGAAACTGAACCGTCACCAGCACAACTGTTCCTATGCTGGATAAAACTGTAACCAGCATCCTCCACAACTCTTTTAATGCTCATACTAATGGCTTCATTGTAGAAAACTCCTCCTGACCCCCCAATAATGTTAACACCCTTTTTTTCAGCGGCGCGTATTGCTAACTCGGCCAAACCTTGGGAAACTGACTGCTGGGCTGAGTATGCCAGATCTCTAAGTGGAAATCCTTCCAATTGTCTTTCAAGAACCGATATTAGTATACTTGAAGTATCCAGAACCTCTATGCCATCATTTTTGAAGATTTTAGAAGGTATACTAAGGATATTAGCACCACGGTAGGCAATAGATTCCAGTTTCATGGCGCATTCTCCTTCATAAGTCCGCTCTCCACATATACGGAGGCAGGAGGAAAGAGCATCTAGTACCCTCCCGGTACTGGTGGTCGTGGTTAGGTTGAAATTTTTCCCAAGCTGGTTGGCCACGATATCCACTTCTTTTTCTCCGTGGGGGAAGTAATCATGGTAGTAGGTTTTCATGAGATCCACAACTTCCTCTTCACTGTAGTGGGGGTACAGCATGGCCATCATCATCCTGGCAGGGTAACGGGTGGTTAAATCTCCACCTGGCATTTTTTGAGGCATTAGACTGGCCACCCTTTCATATTCTGCTCCTTCAGAGTAGAGTATCTCTCCTCCCCAGGCACTGCCATCGGCACCGTAACCCACGCCATCGGCGGCAATGCAGATGTACTCGTCAACACCCCAATCCATAGACAGGGCCGCAGCATGGGCATGATGATGTTGCACCTTTAAAACTGGACATTTGAACTTTTCACCCAGTTCATGGGCCAGTTTAGTGGTGAAAAACTGGGGATGAAGATCACAGGTTACCACATCAATATCTGCAGTGCTGGTTATTCCCATCATATGTTCTATGGCTTTCTGGAGGTAGAGAAAGGTCTCGTACTTGGTGGTATCCCCAATATGCTGGGAAACATAACATTTACCCTCTTTAAGGAGGGAGAACGTCACATCGATCTCTGGGCCCAGGGCCAGGACATTTAGATCCTGATTTAAATTGGAAAAATCGTAGGGTTCGGGGACATACCCCCTGGAACGTCTGATGAAGGCCAAGTCCCCGCCACGAAAACGAACCACACTGTCATCGCAGCGGGTGACGATCTCCCGATTGTGGAGGAGACAATAATCAGCCACACCCTCCAGCTTGCCTACTATCTCCTGGTTCTGGGTGAGCATAGGTTCCCCGGGCATGTTGGCCGAGGTCATGATATACGCCGGGGTATCGGTGTAAGTGAAAAGCAGATGATGGAGGGCAGTGTAGGGCAGCATGATCCCCAGGTTATGCAGGTTGGGTGCAACATGGGGGGACAAATAATAATCTCTGTTCTTTTTTAGGACCACAATGGGTCTGTGTCGTGATAATAATGTTTTCTCTTCGTAATCCGCCACTTCGGCAAAGCTACGGACGGTGGGAATATCGGGAGACATACATGCAAAGGGCTGATTAAGCCTACCCAGACGTTCACGAAGGTTTATAACCGGAAGATCATCAAGGGTACTGGCCACCAGATGGGTGCCCCCAATACCCTTCACTGCCAGCACATTACCCTCATCCAGAAGCTGGGCTGCTTCTTTAATGGGGTTACCAGATTCAATCCTCCCTTCACGGTAAAGGAAAACTTCAGGTCCACACACCGAACAACAGGTGGCTTCAGCATGGTAGCGTCGATCATCAGGATTCTGGTATTCCTCTAAACAATCTGGGCATAATGGGAATTCGTTCATGGAAGTTCGCTCTCGATCGTAGGGAATGGAATTTATAACTGTAAATCGAGGTCCGCAGTCAGTGCAGGCGGTGAATGGGTACTGGTACCTCCGGTCACCAGTTTTCATAACTTCATGCATGCACTGGTCACAAGTGGCTACATCAGGAGGGATCACCGAGGATCCAGAGAAATGGGCCGAGCTTTCCAGTATCTGAAAACCAGCAAATTCTTCATGGTTATTTAACCACTCCAATTCCAGGTGATCAATTTTAGATATTGGTGGTTTTTTAACCTTTAAATCATTTATGAAGATTTTAATATCCTTTTCGCTGCCCTCAACTATTATTTCCACAACATTACCTAGATTTCGCACGTATCCATTAAGTTCCAGATTTTTTGCAAGTCTGTAAACATTGGGCCGGAATCCGACTCCTTGTACAATTCCCTGAACAAGTATGCGACCTGTTTTCAATTAATACGCCTCATTTTCAATATATTACTTCAATAACTTTTTTGTAATAGTTAATTTACAATTAGTACCTTCAAACATATTAACAAAATATTCAATAACTTTCACTTTATGGAATTCATATTAATACTTCCGACTTATATATAAGTTGATGAGGGATTAGTATGAAGAAAGTACTCCAGGAATTAATCAATGGTAAATTATCGGTGGAAAAAGCCGAGAAAATGCTTAAAACCATGCAAATTGTTGAATTGGAGGATTTTGCAAAGTTAGACACTGCACGTGATGTTCGCACCGGATTTCCAGAGGCTATTTATGCAGAAGGTAAGGCTGATCCCGAACTTCTTAAAATAATCAATAACTGTTCAAAACGGGGTAGGGTGATGGTAACCCGTTTAGAAGAGGATAGATACCTGAAAATTAAAGAAGAACTAGTATCTTGCAATGATGAATTCATGAAAGTAGAATACAATCCTAAAGCCCGGATTTTACTCATTAAAGATAAGGAAATCGAAAAAAAGGGAAGAATAGGAATCATCACTGCGGGCACGTCTGACGTCCCGGTGGCTGAAGAGGCCCGTATAGTGGCTGAAGAAGCTGGATGTGAAGTTCTAACTTCCTATGATGTGGGGGTGGCTGGGATTCATCGATTGTTCTCCCAAATACGGCGGATGTTAGAATCTGATGTAAAGGTCATCATCGTGGTGGCTGGTATGGAGGGAGCTCTGCCTTCGGTGGTGGCGGGATTGGTGGATGTTCCGGTAATCGGAGTGCCTACTTCAGTGGGTTATGGTGTGGGTGCCGGTGGTTTCGCAGCACTTAACTCCATGTTACAATCCTGTGCTCCGGGGATTGCAGTGGTGAACATTGATAATGGATTTGGAGCAGCAGTATTTGCGGCAACCGTGGTAAAACAAACAATAGACTCTTGAATTTTTTTTGTTTAAATATAAATCAGAGATCGAACATTTTTTTTAACATGGCTGATGTTAAGACTTTTGATCTATTAACGAATGAAAATATAATTGATGATGGTTAGGCTTATTAAGATTGTAGCATACCATTTCTCGTTTTCAAGGTTCAAGTAGTTTTCATCCAGTAACCATTGCAGTAAACTGGCTAAAATTACCATTAAAATTATTGCAAATCCAATTCCGAATAGAATATCAGAGAGGTAATGCACTCCAGCAATAACCCTGCTGAAAGCCAGCGTGATGGCATAAATCAGAAGAATAAATGCTAATAATATTTTTTTCAAGTTTCTTTTAAAGATTGCATCATTGGTCAAAAAACAGATTATAACTGGTAAGGTTATAGCAAATGACTGGAATGCATGTCCAGAGGGGATGGAAAACCCGCTAACATAATATAAACTGTTAAGATCTAGGTGGGCCACTGGGGGTCTCGGGCGAGCAAATATATCCTTTAATATAGGATCCACAATTGGATTTCCAATTGCAGAGGTCATTATAGCCAACATAAACACCAAACGGTATGTTTTTAATTTTTGGATTTTAAAGGATGCAATATACAGGATTAAGAGTGGAAATCCAACAACATAAAGCATATATTTGGTGTAATAATACCAGAAATCTGCGTAAATGTAATTGGCACGCAGGGAATTAAAACTGGCCACAATCCAGTAGTCAAAACCTGGAGTGAAATAGGCAAGTAGTGCAAAGGACCATAAAATTGCGCCACAAAAAATTAATATCAATTTTTTGCTTGCATTAAAGTCAAACAATTTAATTTTTAACTTTTCAGGGCTTTTTATAGCCATGTAATATTCACTCTCACTAAAATCAGGTTCAATTAGTTTAAGTATTTACATTATTTAGAATATGGAGGGGTTAGTGGATGTGGATTAAAGGTTAGAAGAATTTTATTCCCAATCTTCCTCGTTTGCACCATATTTTTTACCCCACTCGCAAAGGGAATCCAGAATAGGGAGAACAGACTCTCCTTTTGAGGTTAAGGAGTATTCGACCTTGGGTGGTACTTCTGGATAGACTTTTCTGCTGATTATCCTGTCTTTTTCCAACTCTCGCAGGGTTTTCGTTAACATTCGCTGACTTATGTCTGGTAATTTACTGTTAATTTCACTAAATCTTAGTGTCCCGTCTTTTAAGGAGCATAATACTAATGATTTCCATTTACCACCTATCTCATTAATGGCGGCTTCTACTGAACATATATATTCCTGAGTTTCTCCTTGGGGGGCCATGGGATCACCGTTACTATAATATTTTTGGTGTTGATGTATCTTATTTATAGGGTAATTAACTTAAATGATAATGCTGTTAAGGTATACTTTATGTAAGTATGTATGATCTATGTCAGTACCAACTTTAAATACTATAAGTTACTTTTATATATTGTCGAACATATTTATATCGAGGTGAAAAAATGATGGTAAAATTCGATTTACAACATTTCTGCTGTGGTCCTAAAGGCTGTGAAATTGAGATAGTTTACGGCGAAATGATGGATGCAGAAGAATAAAAACAGTTTAAAGTTGAAATGTTTTTTAATTCTTACTTTTTCTTTTTATATATAATTTTTTCATGGGGGTTTGTATATAATAAAATATTTTCTAAAACAATTCTAAAACAATAATAAATATATAATATTAATTTAGGGGGTTGTTAATCATGGATGTTTTTGAAGCAATTGTTGAAAGAAAAAGCATTAGAAAATATAAAAAATCGGATGTGGAGGATGAAAAACTCGATAAAATATTAGAATCTGCTCGAATTGCACCATCTGCCGCCAACAGGCAGGAATGGAAATTTCTAGTGGTAAAAAATCAAGAAACCCGTGATAAACTGGTTGAAGCAGCAAATGACCAGAAATTTGTGGCTCAGGCACCAATTACCATTGTGGCCTGTTCTACAGAATCAGAACGGGTTATGCCCTGTGGACAGCACGCTTATACGGTTGATCTATCAATCGCAGTCTCTTTCATGATTTTAGAGGCCACAGAGCTTGGTCTGGGGACTTGCTGGCTAGGGGCCTACGATGAAGATAAAGTTAAAGACATTTTAAGCATTCCGAAGGATATTAGAGTCCCTGCAATGTTTACATTGGGATATGCTGATGAAACTCCAGTTACACGCTCTAGAAGGGATTTAGACCAGATTGTGTGCCATGAAAAATATGAATAATGTGTATTTTTTTATAATGCTTGATAAATGTTTTAAGACTCATTCATCATTTTCAATGATTATGCAATGATTCACAAAGGATTCCGGGCTTATTTAAAGATATTTTTTTTATTTTAAAAATTAGAAAAATGGTAATTAGGAAATAAATTTTTTCCCGGTACCATCGCACTTAGGGGTTCCTGTCTCTTCGAAGTTAGTCTTCCGGCTCCGAGTTAAAGAGGGGTTCGGGGTGATTAGGGTTGACTTCGACCCATTCTCCAGAACTAGAACTACTACCCGTCATCTGTTCTACATAAGGTTCATTCTCTTCTACGTAAGATTCATCGGCTCCGCTTTCTGAAGATGTATCAGAATTATTCAACTTATCTGGTCCATCATATTCATAGAGTTGGTAGTCCATAAAATCTAGTGCAGTATCAATACATCCTGATGTAGCTGTTATCAAAACTAAAATTCCAACCAGTATTATAATGTTAATTTGTTTTTTAGCCACTCTAAAAACCTCCCTTAATAATTTTATTCTCCCGGCAATATTGATGTTTATTGGTAATCTATTATTTTTTTTTAGTATATAATTATTTTTTTTGTTCATTGGGCGAAATAACGTTTAATTTAGCATATAAATTGTTTAATGGTAATTTATTGAATTTTTAACCTTTAAGCATGCTTTTCATAACCAATTCTATTTTCTTCCATGCGGACAGATATACACGCACAAACCACAAATTCCCCATTCTGAGTCTTCAAGAAGATATTTTTCGCATTTACTGGCGTCATAACGTGTTTCTCGAGGTTCATCCTCCTTGAAAGGTACACCAGTGAAGGCAGAAATCGGGCAGATGTCCACACATTCTGTACAATCCCCGCAGTGTTCATTCATCGGGCTTTCAGTAACTGTGAGGGGAGCATCAGTGAGTATGGTTATCCAACGTACACGTGGCCCTGCTTTAGGAGTGATCAAGAGGCAACTTTTCCCTATCCAACCGTGTCCAGCCAGATGAGCCGCCAATTTATGTGATAAAACAGCACAGATCCTCTCATCATCGTATCGTTCTGAAGCAGGTATGGGTAAAGCACGATAACCTTCCTTCTGGATAAGGCTACTTAAACGTGATGCTAGAAGATCAAGGCGTCGGTTGATAACTTCGTAACCATGGTGTTGGTAATTCACCGCTACTGCCCTTTCCTGACGATGAGGAAGCTGGTCCACAATACTGTCCATGATCCGTATCCCCAGGGAAATGCCCAGGGGATAGGAGGCAACTTCCTCACCGCCCTGATCCCGGATGAAATCCCTTTCCAATGCAAGATCCGCCACACCATAAAAATCAGCCCCTTTTTCAAGGGCCACTTTTCTAAGTTTTGGTGTTAAATCCATAAAAACACCCCTAAATACCTACTTGTAATCAGCTATATTATCCAATCAATGATTCAATCATTTAAAATCACGTTCTATGGTTTAAATCCGTTTTCCATAAATAACAACGAAATTGTAGTATTTATAATAAACATCCACATCAACAAAACCAATTTCTTCCAGCCATTTTATATTATCTGCCAGTAATGCTGGTTTATCCAGTTCCATTCTGTCAAATATAATGGCTTTTTCGGATGAAGATAGACAACCCATATCTATTTTCTTCAACCAGTTTCGGTAGTATTCCTTCTCATTGGCCGGGTAAGGTCCCATAACCTGATCAGCGTTGATAAAAACTCCTCCTGAATTCAGGTGCTGGTATACTTTGTCATACAGAAACCTTTTTGCATGGTTTTCCAGGTGGTGAATGGAAAGGGATGAAACCACAATATCAAACTGCCCATCTAAATCGTGTTCTAAGTAGTCCGCAACCACGTAATGGAAATAGGGAAGATTTTCGAATCGGGTCCTGGCAATGTTCAGCATTTCTTCGGACAAATCAAGGAGGATGAAATCTCCCTTAGGGTACCTGTTATGGAGGTAAGATGTTAAAAGTCCAGTTCCAGCACCAAGATCAAGTACTCTGGGGTTTGCAGTGTCAACATTAGCCAGGTCAGATGTGACTTGGTAAAGATCTTCCAGACAGGGAATAACGTGTTTTCGTTGTCGGTCGTATTCTTCGGCACCCTGACTGAACTTTTCTTTCAGTAAATGATGATGATTTTTTCCTTCCAATTACTCTCCCCCTATATTTTATCTTCCACGTTAATCACCACTTCCAACATGCTCCAACGGTTTTTCTAGAGTTATAGATCTGCAACGAAATCCATAACGTTCATAGAAAGAAATGGCTTCCTGGTTACCTGTTGCTACCACCACTTTTCTGGAATTTACACCTTTTTTATCCATCCACCCCATGGATCGTTTCATTAACTCGTCACCAATTCCCAACAAACGATAATCACCTTCAACATAGATCGAATCAATTTCTCCCACATTTCCCGACGACATGGTTGTAACTGAGTAACCAACAAGAATTCCGGAATCATCATTTTCAGCCAGACATATGAGCATTTCTCCTTCTTTAGCTTTGTTCAGAAGTGCTTTTTTCCGTTCTTGGAAAGAAAAGTTTTCATAGTGATCTTTAAAATGGGATTTCTGCCTTCGGTGATGTTCATTCAGTTTTTCCCACAGTGGCTGGATTAAATTCAGACTCAAATGATTGGTTTCCATGTATTTAACAATAATCATAATATTAAATCCCGTGAAGATTCTTAAACATTCAATTTTTTATATTCATTTAAAAAATCTGTTTATTTGATTTAATTATGTTTTGATTTCGGCTGTACAACTAGTAGTTACACATATAAACACTTAATAGACTGGACAGAATATCAATGATAGGAGATGTTGGTGGTTAAATGGATGTTAATGTTGTGAATATAAGGCAAAAATTCTCTAAAATAGATGAGTTACATTCTTACAAGGTGATCGCTCAAATGAATGATTATCATTTTAAGATTGTGAAAGCTAAAAGAGATTTTATCTGGCACAGCCATCCGGAGACTGATGAAGTTTTCATGGTTATCCAGGGTGAATTACAGATTGACTTGATAGATAAAACATTGTACTTGAAGGAAGGAGAAATGGTGGTTATTCCCAGTGGAGTTGAGCACAAACCGTTATGTGGGGAAGAATGCCATGTGCTGTTGATAGAGTCCACTGGCACGCTTAATACTGGGGATGCCGGCGGAGATCTAACTGATGACCAAGTTGAATGGATATAATTACTAATATCCCTACAATTCATTTTATTTACAATATTAGCCCTAGCACTAATTTTTGCACCATTTTATTCAATCATTAACAATTTATTCCAAGAGCAGGATTAGAGAGAATATTTTGCCCAAGTAATCCTAAACACTGTACAAAAATCCGGTCAGGTCATTTATCCTCCAACTTGAAACCATACCTTTTAAGTATTCTGCAGATGGCCAGGCAAATCCAGTATTTAAGATCCTTATCACTTCCCCTCACAATCTTCAAATCAAAAAGACCTTCATCATTTTGTTTATGGATTAGAAAGTCCAAACCTTCTTTTATATACGGATTTTCTCTACTTAATTCAATAATTGATAAGGAATCCATGGCGCTGATGATGTCAGTGAACCAGAATGGGAATGAAACCCTTTCCCAGTATTCCTTACCCCTCCGATCCGGATATTTATCTGCCTGGAATAGCCTGCTGGCCAGAATTTTGGCAATTTTCATCGTTACTTCAGATTTAATATATTTAGGATGGGCTGCTAAAGCTCGAAGAACCATTCCTGTCACCATATGTGAAAATGGACGTGATCGGTCCGGTAACTCTGGTGCACTGGTCATTAATGCTTCTTTTATATTCATGCCTGAAGTTCGAAAGGGGATAACCCAGCCTCCATCATCCTGACTCATGGAAAACAACCACTGGAAACCCCTTTTCAAGCGATGATCATTCCCGTAGCCGGCTTTAATCAAAAGTTCCATTATGGCTGGAGAGTAAGTGGTGGTGTATTGGTTCCCGTAAATACCTCTAAAATCACCTTCCAGTGTCTGACAACTAAAAAAAAATTCCGCTGTTTTGCGAATTTGGGGATGGGTTTTGTTTAATCCATATTTGCAGATGAGTTCTCCAAAAACCCGGTAAGTTTCCACTTGATTGTAATCTTCCTTGGAACGCAAGTCTTCCCTGATTTTTCCAGGATACTTCCAAAAACCATCATCCATCTGTTTCCTAAGAATTCTTTTCACTGCTGGAAGCTCCCACAACTCCTCTTCCCGGCCTGTATCTTCACCTAAAAGGTCAAGACGGGTGTAATATTCAATTGCAGGGTTATCCAATGATAGTAAAGATGGGATGGGGTTTATTTTTAATTTTTTTCTACTAAAAGTCATAGCCAACACCATTTATTCATTCATTCCCACTAAAAAGTTCAAACGTGGAACAGCCCAATTCTCTCTGCCGGCAGTATCTGCAGGTTAAAGATCTAATAAAAGCATTACCAGCTAAAGAAAGAATCAGGATGCTGATGATTAGAAGGAAGGTTATCCAGTTGAAACTACTAATAATTAGAATGATTCCCCCGGTCAGGGGAAATAGGAGAACCAGAAAATCGGGAAGAACTGCGTACCGTGTAATATTCTCCTGGTAAAATAGATCATGGTCACCCTTTTTAAACAAAAGTGATGACAAACGACCTTTACCAAAGGCACAAGTCTTCCCATGGTAATAACAATTAACACAACTATTTTTAAGCAGTCTAATTTCCATAAAAAGGCAAAATAATAAGTATAATACTGAGAAGGCAGTTCCCAATCCGTAGAGTATTATCGCACCCAGGATGTATATTAAAATGGAATGAATGTTGGTGAGAATGACCATTGCCAATGGATAGTTTTCATAACATTCCCTAACCATTTTTAATCCCTCTTACTATTATTTATTGATAAAATTTTTATTATTCCCTCATTTTTTTTGGGTTGTAATTAATATAATTCTTTAATCCACTCCACGGTGTCCATTACCTTGCTAAAGCGCATGGCCTGGGTAACCAGAACTGAACGGTGTAAATCTTCCCCTAAAACCTCTCCAGCATAATTGGAAACTTTCATGGTCCCGGTGGCATCTGACAAGAATTCCACCCCAAAACCCCGGTGGAAGGCCTGTCTGGCAGTGGTGTCACAACACATCTGACTCATAAACCCCGCAATAGTAACGGTGTCAATTTCCCTTTCTAAGAGCCATCTCTCCAGATCAGTTCCAGTGAAACTACCTGGAAGGTTCTTCTCCACCAAATGATCATATGGTCGGTTAATAAGTTCTGGGAGGAGTTCCCAACCTGGACTTCCTTTGAGAAACGTCCCTGCATCACTGGACAAAGAGGTGTGCTGCACCAGGATAACTGGAATTCTGTGGCCATTGGCCATGTCTATGGCCTTCAATATGTTATCAAAACTCTCAAGGGGATAAGTTATCGGCAACTTCCCGGAAACATATTCTTCTTGCACATCAATAACCAGCAAAGCTCTTTTCATAATCACATTCTCCAATGTATTCAACAATCTAATCCATTTCAATAGATATCAATGGGAATTATAAAAAATTATAAATTAATATAATCTGGGATATGTTTAACTTGTTCTAGTACGTAATCCCTAATTTCACCGGGTTTGGGGGGGTCGTGAATAATATTACCGTCATCCAACTGTAATTGGAGGAGATTTTCGTAGTGTTCACCACACTCACATTTACCAGTTTCAATATTTAAGGGTAAAATGAGATCTTTTTGACATTTATTACATCTTAAAACATTTTTAGCCCCGGAACACTTGCCCCTTTTAGCCAGGGGCATTCCATCTACTTCCACGATGTCCATGGAAAAGTCCACCACCGGTGCATTGCTGATGGAAGTCCCAATACCATAGGCATCTACCAGGGGATTCAGACCTGGAACTTCTTCCTCCTTGATCCCTCCACTAACAAAGAATTTAACCCCTTTAAACCCTCTCAGGTCCAGCTCCCACCTTGTTTCCTGGAGTATATGATGGAAATCTCCCCGCCGGGATGAAGGAGTGTCGAAACGCACAGCGTAAAGCTTTTCACCCAGGGCTTCGGCCACATTCAGGCATTCGAATTTTTCATCATTAAAGGTGTCAACGAGGGCCACACGATTAACATCAGGGGTGATGACTTCATCAAAGGCCTTCACAGATTCTACAGTGGAACCGATGCATAGTATCAGGGCGTGGGGAATGGTTCCCAATGGGTCTTCCCCAATAATCTGTCCACCCTTAATGATTGAAACACCGTCACATCCTCCAATGAAGGCACTTCTTTCAATCATGGGTGCAATTGATGGATGCATTCTCCGGGCACCGAAACTCATTACCAGACGATCACCGGCCAGTTTCTTGTAGCGAGCAGCCCTGGTGGCAATACCAGTAGCCTGGCACATCAAACCCAGAATGGCAGTCTCATAGATACAAAAATCCTGGTAATAACCTTCTATCTCCAGAACCGGTTGATGGGGATAGAGAACTGTACCTTCCTTCATGCCCCGAACTTTAACTGGTAAATCCTTTAAAAGATGGATAATTTCTTCTAAACCCGCCAGTACTGCCCATGACCAGCTTTCAGGTAGGGATTTGGCCACGAACTCTGCTCTAACCCATGGGTTAATATTTTTCTCTTCTAAAATTTGGAGGGTTCTAATGAAGTACACATCAGTGATCTTACCCTCCAAAATTTCCCTTTCTCCAGCCATATGTAACATGAGCTAACCACCAATTTCCCCTAATAATTTCAGTATATTTCATTTAAAATGTTCATTAAGTGGTTATTGATTGTTTACATTTATTATTGATGTTAATTTAGATTTAAGATTGGATTTAAAATGATGATTTAAATATTTTCAAGATTTAAGACCATTATTAACTTCACCTTCATAAACTGCATAAAAACCATCAGTATCAGCGTAAACCGGTTTGAAACCAAATTTCTCCGCTTTTGCCATGGTTTTTTTGATATAATCTCTTCCCCAAGCAGTGATGGCATCTGCACATTCCAGGCGATACCATCTGAAACGGGAGTAACCGTAAACCCCGTACATGGAGTTAGCCAGTCTTTTTAAGGCCTCTTGTTGGACATTTAAGATTTTCCTTTCTTCTTCATCTTCAGATTCCTTCATTTTGGTCTTGAGACGCACCCTCTCACCTAGTATGTTGCCGATTATTGAGGGAACGAACCCTGCTGGTTCTTTTAAAAACTTGTACCCTCCTTCTGGGGAGATATTGCAATCATTGGGGTCACATTCATCCACTAGGGTGTCGGGGGAGACGTTTTTGGAGATGATAATACTGGGGTACAGGCTACGGAAATCGAAGTAAACAATGTTCTCATGCAAGCCCTTCACTGGATCCTTCACATAACCTCCGGCTGCTCGTTTACCTCGCCTAGTGGAGTACTGTGAGGAAGAAGGCTTGTTGGGAACCACCTCACCTTGCTCGTGTGCTTTGCGAATTAGGTACCATTCTACTTGCTGACCAGTAGCCATTCGGGCCACATCAAAAAATGGTTGCCCCACTATCCGGGTAAGTTCCAGGGTCAGGGGTATCATCTTTTCCCCAATCTTGGTGACAGCCACTGCATCATCCAGGGAATAATTACATAATTGTTCCAGCTTAGAGCCACAATCATCCCAGTACTCGTGTATTTCATCCCCGGGGATATCATATTTATCCTCGTCGAAAAGCTCCAAATAAACCCTTTCCAAGGTGTAACGATCCAGTTGAAGGTAGCGACGCATGATGAGATAAAGATCCACATGAACTCTGCCCTTTACCAGGGCTGCATTGGCAAAACCCCTTTTCATAAATTTAAGACCGGAACCATCTGTACCCAGATTCAGGGGAACATCCAAAAGCGCGGCACGATCCCTGATATAGGGGAAATCAAAGTTATCGGAGTTATAGCCAATTAGAATATCTGGATTTTCCTCTTCCACAATGGCCACAAATCTCTGTAACATTTCCCTCTCATCTTTCACTCGCTCCACAAAGTCCAAAGGTGACTCTGCCGTGGAAATTACTTTCCTCAATCCCTGGTTACTGGATAGGCTGATCATGATGATGGGATCATCTTCCGCATTAGGCATACCCTTAGGATTGTAAACCTCAATATCAAGGCTTAAAATCTTTAGATCAGGGAAATCAGAACTAAAAGGCTTGATTTGCCCGGTTAATTCCACAACTGAAGTTCCAATATCTTCAGAGATGGAACATACTTCGGGAGATGCTTTTGTTACTTCAACTTCCACCTCTCCCAGGGGAAATAATCCTTTATCTATTAAGTACCTACGATAAAATGGGATATCATGTTCTTTAATTTCTTTAACCTGGCTTAAATCCCTTATTTTATCTCTTAATTTAGGAACATCCTGAGGATGGTTAAATGTGACTTTTAAAAAATCTTTATCTTGCCCCAAGTCTTTCATTTTAACATTTTCAATTTGCACAATGTCCAAGTCATTTAACTGTTCATGGCATTGTTTTAAATTGTGGGGAGCCACGTAAATATAAGGCTTGAATCCATTATCCAGAACAATGATGGAATTCCCTTTTCCATCAGTTTTTTCCCTTCCAAATAACCTTACCACTGCTTTATCGCCCCTGGTGATGTAATCAATGTCCAGGAGTACCATTCTTTTGGTTTCCATACACCTTCTAATTTATATGTATCAGGGTATATAATTTGTTAAATTTAATACTCATGCATTTATCCCCTCTGGTCAATAAACCCTTAAAAATAGGAATA
>JAUNXM010000028.1 GCA_030539815.1 Methanobacterium sp. | reverse complement strand
ATTGTGTCATACTCAACAGATATCATTTAATTTATTTATATCTGCTTATTTTTTACCTTTTAAAATTTTATCAATTTCAAAAATATCCTCTTTTCGTGATTCGAAGCAGTCATGACAATATGTCCGTTTGCATTTGTAAAAATCCCCGTTCTCCTTTTTTATAGAAAACCTAACTTTCACTTGATTTTTATTAAATTTTTTACATTTATCACATTTTAAATGTTTGTCTTTCATTATTCTTCACCGTTATACGTTGTCATTTTTCCTCAAATTCTATTCTTTTGGTTATTCATATCGGTTTTAACTTTACCAATTTGAATGAAACAAACTGCTAAGCTTATCCCAGATAGAATCAGAAACACAATCGCAATTCGAGAATGTATAAACGCAATTGACAATGCAATACTGACCAATCCTGCTAGGAACGAAAGTATCATAAACCAGAAATTCCAACAAAAATTCATTTCTAATTTCTCACTTTGTGGTTCAAATTATTCAATTTTACTGTTTTTATATTTTTCCAAATCAAATTCACGGGTGAGCCAGTCAGCGCAATTTCTGCAACATGGAACGGTTGAATTGAAAATAGATACTCTGTACCTATAACTGTCATCAATTAAAGAACCGCAACGGCTACAACCAATCAAATTTGAAAATGGAAACATGCTTGCATAACGCTCTTTTCTTTGATTCAGACGCTCTTCCGTGTAAAATCGAGTTAGTTGTATAGTTGATTTTTTTTCTAAAAGACCAATTTTATCCCAATTTGGGAAAAACTCTACCAAGGCGTCAATTAACAGAATCGCCTCTATTTTTTTGAGCGTGAAATCGGCGGCCCATACATTAGGAGTTAATTCAAAATATTCGAAATCCTTGATATAACGATGCAGTTTAATACCATCCTCTTCTACAACATATAGTTCAATCCCATAACCAAAATGTTCGTCCTGACCGCCTCTAATACGGATAATTGGATATTCATCTAATCTTTTTTTGAGAGCGAGCATTTTGAGGCCCAAATCTTCAATATTGCATTTATTTCGAATTGAAGACAATAGGCCATCTATACCCATTTGAACGATTAAATCGTCGGCCTCTTCTGAAATTACAATGCCTCGCCCATTTACCCAAAAATCGCCCTGCGATAACGGATAGAGGACATCAGAATCTAATTCTAAAAGTATTTTATAGAGATTATTTTTTTGAATAATCCCGCCATCAGATAATATTTTTAAGACCGAAAAATGAACAGGTTCCAAACTATCAAATAACTCTGTATCATGATTGCACAGTTCATTAAAATCCATTTCCATATTTAAACCTCTTTTAGCCGTATTAAGTGTAAATTTCATTATATTCATCGATTTTTAATAAATATTGTTTCCGAATTAAATCACGAACAGGAATTCCAGAACCAATTAGTTTAGGCGAGTCGCCCGTTGTATTAACGGACCACACCCAGTCGCCATTCTGTTTCATATGAAAACCCGCATACGTTCGTTTAAATGATGTTTCATCGATTTCAATATTTAACTCTTTTTTAAGTTTTTTTTTCAAACGCTGGATAGGCCGTTTCCGTTTTAATTGATTTTCAGACATATTTAATCACACTCCATTTTAATACCTCAACTTACAATCTCCATATACAGTTCAAATTCGGAAATAGGAATCTATATTTCATCTTTATTCAATGTATTTATTAAAATGGCTTCAAAACCATCAAATAGCTCTGATTCTCTGATTTCAGAAATATTATATTCACTACCCTTTTTGACTATATCAAATGTAACTTGGTCACCTTCTTCGTAATCTTCGTATTCTTCTTCTGTGCAAATTTCGAAATCTTTGATTGCAATACACAATTTTTCAGATGACCACGCACAAAGAATTTTCTCAAACTCCATTTTAAACACCTCGATTTTTATCCATTGTTTTATATCCCCGTTATGTTTTACATATCACGTTCAGCTTGTTTTATGACATGGTCATTTTTTTGAATTTGGTCCATTCTTTTCTCAATCTCTTTATCTAAAACAATTTTTGAATATTCAAGTGCTTTAATCGCTTCATAGTCCCCCTCTATTCTTTTTTGATATTCCTCGATTTTTCTCTTCAAAGAAAGATATTTTTCAGTCGGACTTTGTACATTCATTTCATCTGCTCCTTAATTTTCTCATTTTTCATTTTCTGGTTTCTTTTTGTTCATCTTTCAGCCCATCAAGGGCTTTCATCATATCGAATAGTAAATATTGTTCAGGAGCCCAGGCTTCTTGGGGTTCCAAAAACCAGCGTCGGCCGGCCGACTTGGATTTGGGAATAACATACAGACCAACACTCATTCTTTTACCCTCCAATTTATTCCTCTGTTTTGAACACATCAACATCCGCCGAAGCGGATTCAAATTTTTGATATAAATAAGAGAGGCTGGTTTTTGCCTTTTCAAGTTCGGATTCGAGACGTGCGATTTTACGCTCTGTTTGTTCAATTTTTTCTCGTGTAGTAGCATACCTTCCATATGTATCTATAAATTCATCTGCTTGGTCAATTCTAAATTCAAATTTTGCCATTTTAACACCTCAACCAAAGAATTTTAACATCGACAGTAACCCATCAAAATCTTCGCAATCACCCAGAATATCGGAAAGAACTTTTACCGTTTCCAAGTTTATACCATATTCATCCGCTAACGATTCAAGATAATCGTCACGGTTTTCGTAACCATTATTTGTATAAACGTCTGACATTTTATTCACCTCTGAAATTAAAAAGAGAGCAAGGGGGCGCTCTTATTCCATAACGGTAAAAGATTGTAACGGTTATTTCTTCTGTTGTCATTTCTTTTTCACTTCCTGCGTCTTACGACAATACATAATACGCACACATGGTATAAATAACTTGCGATTAATTTGGCCAGGTGAATATATCTAACAATAAACGTCCGCATGAAATATATGGTCCAGGAGCCCAGGTTTCTTGGGGTTCCAAAAACCAGCGTCGGCCGGCCGACTTGGATTTAGGAATAACAAATCCAAAACAAGCGGCAACCGAATTAGCTAAAATATTAAAAAGAAAGATATTTGAAAAGAGTTGTTGTTTTAAAAAAAGAAATTGGAGCAGGGCGTTTGTTAAAATAAGGTTGCGGAAGTGAAAACAAACGCCCTATTATGGATGTGTTTCAAGAAATTATCTCTTTTGCATGTTTCGTACTAAACTGCATTATAACAATGATTTATTCCTATTTAAAGATTATTGCTGGGCAATGCATTTACTTTTGCATAATTACAAGGAACCCCACTCGCCATTGATTAAACTAGTAGAATATCTACCACCGCCAGAACTCATCGAAATCGAATAACCGCTTTCAGTACACGAATATGAATAGGTTTGATTAGACGGATAATAAATTTTAGGAATATAAGCACTGACCTCTTTACCATAATATTCTAAATGAATCATCCCGCCAGTTCTGTTATTTCCATCAATTACCCACCGAACCTTATTTCCATGGCCGTCAGATGCAAGCGTTTTTGAGGAATTTTCAGAGAAATCGGCGGATGTAATCGTAAAAGTGCCTTCCAGTTTAGCATATTTTATAGGTGTATTTGTGTCGTTTTGAGGTAAGGGGGCGACAGGTGTCGGATTTTGGACGGGTGTAGATTCTAAACAACCACTGACACATATGGATGAAAACAATATAATCAAAATAAAAATAAATAGAGTCTTTTTCATTTTAAAACCTCATTCTAATTATAATTCAAAATCCCAATTTTTCAATATCTCTTTTTAACGGCTGTGTATTGTTCAATCTGTATACCTGTTTACATTTAGGGCATTTAACAATAATTGCGGCCGTGTTTGGATAAGATATTCTATTATTAGCTAAATAAAATAGTTCGTTGCAATAGGGGGTTGTGCAAATAACTACAATCTTGTCATCGGTTGAATCTTTATTTAAATCAAATTCCATCAATTAATCACTCCTAGATATTTCCTGTTCGGTTAGTGTATCAAATCTTTCATTTTGAATATCAGTCCACCTTTTTAATTCGGCCTCTTTAATCTCAATTTCTTTTTTTAAAATAGGACCGAGTTCAAAAATCCAAAAATCAGAAGCAGAATAAAGCTTTTTCCCAGAATCATTCTGTTTTGATTCTAAACAAAATTGGAGATATTTAGAATCCATTTTTGATTGAATCTTTTTTAAAACTTCCGTTTCGTGTTCAGTCCATTCTCTGATTCTGGAAGCAGACCAAAATAACCGTTCCTTTTCTAAAAAATTCATATTTGTTTTACCTCCATAATTTAATGCAATATGAAACACCAGACCAAAACCAATCTAAAAGAGAACTTTGAGAACTTTCATTATTTATGCATTCGTCACAAGTGCAAATCTCAAATTTGCATCCACAAAATGAACATAGCACATTTCCAGATTCCAACTCTTCATTAAGTAAATCGATAATTTTATTGCAATCAGGACACATTGTTGATTTCCCAGTATTCAGTCTTTAACCTCCTCATTTATATTTTTAGTTACTGCCTATCGATGAAAATATTGAGTCCTATCATTTTGGATAAACCACCCACAATAAACATTATAATTGCCAATATTCCAAGCGGAATTAATGATATTCCCAATATGGACGTTATTTCATTTCCGTATCCTGTCAAATAGATGCAAGAACCTATAATAATAGAAACTATTCCTGCAAATCCTAATTCTATGACAGACAAAATTTCTTTCTGGTTTGTTGAGAGATTCATTGTTACACCCTTATTTTACCATAAAATGAAATCAACACTATATGAAACAACGGTAATAATAATTCCAAAAAATATACCATGGAATAATAATATTAACTTCTCGATAAGATTAAATTCATTGTGTTTATCCGCTTCATTACAAATTTTACAATTAATTATTTCTTCCAATTTAACCCTTCCTTTTAAATCATATCCCCACAACCCATAACCCAAAGTAATGCATTTGTTTTATGGAATATTTCATCTCCTCTTGGTGAAAAAAGTACATTAGAAGGTTGCATTTCATCAGCCGAATTTAACAATTCTTCAATGCTCCTGTCTTTTAGCATCATCCATCCTCACTCAAAGAGATTTATCATACCTTGGTGTATTATATCGCACCACAATACACTATACTACTCACTATTATATAACACTGTCGGTTAAAATTATTGTTGTTTGAAATATAACGGATTAGATTGATGCGTAATGGACCAATAAGATAATTCGATAAAAACAATGAACGTTGAAGAAATAATACAGAAGTCTATAATATGCAATAATACGGGGTGAAGAATATCAGCGAATGCCAGCTCAAACAATTGACCACATATTGGCGGAGCAATAAAGGAAATGGAATATATGATATTTTTAGAACACAAATATGCGGCCAATGTAAACGGAAATATGGCTAATGTTATTGTAATTATTGTAATAATCCACTGAGGCATATGCAATACATAGATATTTTGGACCAACGGACTAAAAACTACAAGCATAAACAAGAAGAACATCATATTGACAAAATGTCCTGCGAGTATGCATAGAGAAAGCCGACTGCAATAGAGATAAGTGAATCGCCCTAGGAAAGTAGATGTATCTATTTCAGTAGGTACATCAAGGGCCTCATATATTTTCCGTATAATTTTCTACATAATATATCACTTCAAAAAATAAAGGTAAGCTATAATCAGCCTACCAATGGTTTAACTTGGGATAAAATTAACACAATTGCAATAGCGATAACCATGATAATGGTTGCTGTTTTCTTGTTGCTTAGGATTTGACCAAGAACCCCCTGACCCCTCTTTTCGGCTTCGATGTAGAGATATCTCGCAATCAAATTTTGAACAATGATTGAAGCGTTTTCTTGGATATGTAAAATGAGCTGTTTGACATCTTTGAATACGCTTGGTCTGGTTTCAATTAATTCTCTCTTTAAGGCCATGTAATTTTCCATCTCGTCAACCGTATAATCAACAGAAAAGCCGTTATCTTCTGTTAATCCGCAATTGACTCTATCTAAATTCCATTCTACGGATTTATCGACATCAATAGCATCAAAAAGAAGAATCGGAAGAGAAGTGCCGTTCGGAATGTTGTATTTTCCAACCACATCCATCAGTTTATGAAAACTGTCTGCATCTTTGGCCTTGATGGCCTGAATATAACCCTCAATATAATTGATGACACGGACACGACCGTTAAAGGCAAGCTCTACCTCTTCACCTTTTGGCATAATATAAATTTGGTTATCCCGACCTTCCACAGAGAAACCTTTCTTCTGATTAACCTCAATCAGTCGTTCGGGAACGAAAATGTCCTGTTTCAATATTTTGAATTCCACCGTCCCATCTTCTTTGTGGATAAGTGCAATGTAATGACCGTCTTTTACTGCTATTTTTAATTTTTTGATAAAATCATCAATTTCTGCCATTTCTTATTTTCCCCCATAAACTTTGCTTATCTTTTTCACCATTGCTAATTTTATCCTCATTAAGATTGTCAGATTTGGAATAGGTCCGCTGTGTAATCTGCGAAATCCTTTCAAAACCACCGATAGAACGATTTATTCTCGTTTTGGCGGCTAAACATATCTGGTCAGCTTCGGAGTCCCAGGCACCTGTTACAACAGCTAACATGTCAATGCCTCGTAATCGTGTCTTTTCCCGTTCTAACCGCAATTCTAATTCCAAGAGATACATTTTAGCTTCATAGGGCGTATAATTTCCTAGAACAATGTCGTCAGAAGTTGCAATTTTATAAAACTCCTTTAATTTACTACGCACAGAAGGGGGCATTTTTGAATTAGTTAACCCCCGTTCAAATTCGTTTTCAAAAGAATTTTTGTATAAATCTTTATCAAATTTCAAGACCTCATCAGTATAATCAACTTCGTTGCTTTGGATTTGAAGAGAATTTGCAATTTGAACAGGACGACCCCAAACATCTGTTTCCAATGCATCTTGAAGTTGCCTGTAATCATCATCTGAAAGACTCATTAGATTCACCTTTCATATTTATTTCTTAATTTTTCTATTCGGACCTTGGATTTAATCATTTTATTGACAAGTTTTACTTGTTCGTATTTAGAACTATTAGTATTAGATAGAGATTCATCTAACCTTTTTTTGATATCAATCAGGTTTAAATATTCTTTTTGAATGTCTTCTGGATATGATTCAATATTTTGGAGAATAAATTGAATGTTTCCATTGATTTCATTTTCAATCTCTTTCTTTGTCTTCGGTGGTTCTGTTTGCTGATTCAAATTCAAATCCATTAGGTTCATTCTCCTTTTCTTTTAATAAGGATGGGTTATTAAAAAAGTCGTTTGATTGACTTAACATTTGAGTTGCAATTTTGTTAGGGTCGGTAATACCAAATTTATCTCGCATCTCACTTTCTTTTTGTTTTTGATACTCTTCCCGCATTTGAGACGTCATATTGAGATTAATCATGATAATGCTTAAAGCGATTATACCAATACAACCTAAAATTACCTTAGTTCCGAAATTGCTGTTTATTACATAAACCAAAAAAATGCCTAATAAAATTCCGAATTTAGCGATTTTACGGACAAGTTCCCAATTTTTAATGCGTTTGCGCCTCTGTTCTGCGGTTGCAACACGGCCACCATCGATTATAGTACCGAATGATTCTAACTTTAATCGATTCATTTCAATTTTTTGACGCTTCATTTCTTCCTGCTCTTTTAAAAGCTCATCAGATTTATCTAAAAGGTCGGGTTCAGATTCCGATGTGTTTTTCTTAAAAAAATTCATTGTATATCGCCATCCTTTTCAAAATAGGAACCATATCTAATACGGACATAAACAAAATAAGAAACCCCTATCAAAAAGCAAGATATACAGGAAATCATAAACAGAGACGTCGCACCAATTATATTAAATATGTTTTCAAAAATAAAATAGACTGCCCCCACCGTACAGAATGTACAGAGACCGTTAAACAGTTTATTGAAACCTTCATTGTGATAATAGGGAAATAATGATTGAGATAATTGAGCTAATCCCATAAACAGAAATAAGATAAATGAACTTTTAAGGAGAGACAAAAAGCCGACAAGGTCAACTACATCGCCTAATTTTACCAAGATGCAATATGCAACCAATATAGAAATTGCAGTGAAAAACGTCATGAACGGATTCAAATATTTTGACATCAGCAATTTTAAAATAAACTTTTGAGATGAAATATTAGGTTTCGTCTTTGATTTCTGAATTGCCGTCGAATTCATTTATTAATCCCTCTTCTGAACATAATCTTTTCTTTTTCCGATAAAATGTTGCTCTGCTTATTCCCATTTCATTAATAATTTCGTCATTAGATACCTTTTTACCCAATAATTCATCAGATTTGCAAATTAAATAATGATATCTAAAATCAGAATCCGAAATTAATTTTTTCTTTTTTCTTAAAGAGTCCATAGTTAATCATCCATCAGTTATAGCCTTCATAAATTGCAGTTAAGCGGAGAATGAGGAAACTACCCAAAGAAATAGCACCAGAAATTGCTAACATGACGGTAGTAGTACCAATACCAAATCCTGCAATCGTGAAATAGTTACGTGTATCCTCAATCAGGCCGAAAGAAATGCCGAAAACTAAAATAGCTGTAATACCAGATGTGAGCAAAGTCCAAACCATCAATGCTTTCATTTTGAAGGAGAAAGCAGAAAAGTTATCTTGTTTAATAATATAAAAAATACCAAACAGAAGCAAGATTCCCAAAGAAAGCAGAGACACATAAGAGGGTAAACCAATCCACGGAGCACCGATTGAAACAAGAGCCAATATTGCAGTTATGATGTAGAAAATTGTTTTAGAATCTAATTCCATGTATATCATTCCTATTTATCATGTTATATAAAATATATTTGCAATGATACAAACTGTGTCTACACGTATATAATTGTATCTTTTTTTACAAAGCCTATTTTAGCGTCAACTATTTATACCAGTGAGGAGTATTATGTATTGTCGAAAGACGGGATAAGACATAAGTAGTATTAAGATATAATAACATACAACAAAAGAGGAAATGAATATGACAGAAATGACAATTGATGATTATGAGAACATCGCTATGAAGAGATATGAATCCAATATCAAATCTATTGATGAAGCAATCGACAATTTTAGAGAATGGGCAGATGCGCAGATGTAATAAAGAGAAATGAAAGAAAGTGAAAACATGAAACTTCCAAAAAATTACAAAGAAGCAAAAAAAAGAGGATGGACCGTAACAGATACATCCCTTGAAAGAGGGTATGTTTCAGTAAAAGATAACCCGAATGATGCGCCGTTGATGTATGCAGGAGATAGAGGGAAACGGGCAGGCCAGTTCTATATTTTACTGCATAATCCTAATTCCTCGCAATATGCAATTAGGCAATATTTAAAACCGCCGAGATAATAGGAAAAACAACACACAAGCATTAATTTTAAATAAAAGAATGTACTTGTTAGATTTACGTCTGCGGATTACATATTATGACACCCAATACTGTAAATGCAGACATGCGTAACTTGATGACGCATCTAAAAACGTTTGTGTGAAATGTCCAATACCACCTCTAAACAATAGAGCAACAAAAATCAGATGGAAAGATGTTCCCTAGCCGCTTTCCATCTAATTCTCCTTTTTATTAAATAATTGACAAATAGAGGTGAGGTTTTAGATAGTGATTATTTGGAAATATAATTTTTGTTGCGACAATTCCAAAAGAAATAGCAAAAGAGAAGAATCGCATCGAAAAAAATAAAAAAAGAAGGAAGAGGGAACAAATCCCTCTGTGTTACGCTTTTTTAGAATGCATAGTTAAGCAATCTAAGAATATAGGCGGCAGGCATAACGAACAATGCCAAACCGAGCATTGTGAAAACTGTATTAACCGTACTACCCAAGCCTTGGAAAATGGGATAAAACGTAGTATCATTTGCGGGAATGTCTGCTACATCCGAGACGGATTTAATAATCAGTAAACTGATATACATAGCGACAATAGAGGTTACGGAAGACATGACCATTGCCATGTTGCCATCTGTTGCTTCTGCCATAATTATTTCTCCTGAATTATTTAAGGTTAATTAAAGTATTTTAGTAATAAATGGAATGAAATGGGATTTAAATTAAATCTTATTTCTTATTTGCTACCGATTTTAGAATGCATAGTTAAGCAATCTAAGGATATAAGCGGCGGGCATAACGAACAATGCTAAACCGAGCATTGTGAAAACCGTGCTAACGGTACTACCGAGACCTGTATAAACAGGACCGAAAACGGTGTCATTTGTAACATCAATTTGAGCAACGTCAGCAACTTCTTTGATAATAAGAAGACTGATGTACATTGCAACAATAGAGGTTACGGAAGACATGACCATTGCCATGTTGCCATCTGTTGCTTCTGCCATATTTCATCAAACTCCTTTTTTTATGCGGTAGTTAGCAAGTCGCTGACGGCATGCTAATCCGAATTAGTCATATATAACGGGTGATATATAAATTTATCTACCAAAAACAATAGCGGGTGATACATAGAGTATCAATGAGGGGATTAAAGAGACCGACGGTCTCAATTCCCTATTAAAAAGAAGCAAATTACAAGCAAGTTACCAGCAAGTTAAAAATAAATAGGAAAATTAAATGATTAAATCAAATACGAATATCTTCAACGACGAATATATCATTTTCTATAAAAGAAACCCATTTGTCGTTACATAAAAGGATGTCTTTCGGAACAGAGTAACTAAATTCATTCTCTGATTCAACAAATAACAAAAAAACTTCATTTTCACAGATAAGAGGACCAATATATAATCCGTCTAAAAACTTAGTTTTAACAAGAGTTTCGACAAAATTTTTACAAATAGATTCAACATTTTTAAATGCGGTTTCAAATATATCGTATTCAGACAAAGAAATATCAGTAGAGGGGGGAAGAGACGCATTGGATTCAGTTTCATCGAGGGAAGGTTCGGTTTCTGTACACGATTCATATACAGGTTCTAATTTTTCAGAAAATTTGTACGTGATTTTATCTGTTTTTCCTTTCGGACCACGCATATGAACCGTTAAATCTGTAATATTTCCTCTTTTTTGTTCAGTGAGCAACTGGTACAACCGTTCCCTAATCCTAAACGATTCGCCATCATAAAATTCTTCCGTAATTATGTTTTCAGTTTTTTTTGTGTCTATTTTATTTTTCAGTTTTACCATTTTAAGACCTCTCTAATTAATTTGTAAATAATGCAACCAACCATTATAGCTAACGGAATTGTGATTAAAAAGAAGGGTGCAGTTATGTAAACATCAAGAAGGGTTTGATAGGTGATATCTTTGAGTATTGATAAACCAAATGAAACCGAAATGTAGTATAACAAAGATGCGGCAGTTAATAATCCAATGAAGAAGCTAGTCAATATGCACAGTTTAAACAAAGTCTTTCCATAATTGTTTTTTTCCAAATTAGTCAATAATGGATATTTTTTAAACAAGTACGGACTCGTTAACATACATATAAAAAAACCAACAAATGCACCCATCGACAAACCAAATGCAAATAATCCGTAATCTATATCAATTAGATTTATTTGTGAAATAAGATAAAGATGAGAAATAAACATCCCTGCGCATGTAACCAGTAAATAATATAAAAACAATAAATAGATTTGCTCAACGCCTCGTTCCATATTTATTCACCACCTAATTAATGTCAACCAGTATTATTTCAATTTTAACGTAGCATCTACCCAAACATCGCTCTCATTTTCAAATAAATCGACAACGCCGTTAATTTGAATAAAATCAATTTCATCATATTTAAAAGGCAAAACGTCTTTGGCCAGAAGAATTTTGCACATAAATTCTTCCACACCATTATCTAATTTGAAGGATTTGTCTGGAAAAATATCAATGCATTTAGAAATGTCTTTAATGATTTCAAGAATTACTTTAAATTCGGTATCACTCTCTGTATATCCGCTTTCGGATGTGATTAAATTTTTAATTTTCTTTTGCTCTTCTAAACTCAAATCGTCGTATTCTGTCATCGTATCACCTTTATATCTAAATTATATCGGGAAGCATTGGCTTGTTTCTGAATAGCCTATGGGATGCTTCCCACTTTCCCAATCTAAAAAGTCGTTTTTATGAATTGAGAGTTAAACTAACATGCACCGCCTTTTAGTCTAACGTCGGATTTTTAAAGGTTCCGTTCCTTTGTTTCACAAGTTCAATCTAAATGCATTAGATATCTACCTCCATCTAAAAAATTTTAAGCTCCTCTTAGTTAGAGGAAATGCAATCCCCAGATTTGAACCTGCAACAGATGGGTTTTTCAACCAAGATTGCTAAACAAAATATTAGTATTAATTTTTATAGAAAATTAACCAAATGGTATGAGTGTCTCCGCTTCCGTTTCTCCGATGACCAAGAAGAGGAGTAACACCAAACGCATTAATTACCTCATTTATTTTTTTATAGGTATCGTTCCATTTAAATACAAGCGTTCCAGATGTTATTCTATAACATTCTTTGAAACCAGCTACAATATCCTCGAAATTACATGTTCCGTATTTTATGGCCATATAGGATTCACCTGCTTGTTGAAGATGAGGGGGGTCGTAAATAACTAAATTGAAATGGTTATCAGGATAGGGAAGATTTTTAAAATCATCCGTAGTATCGGGCTTACACTCAAATACCCGTCCGTCACATAACGTTTTAATTCGGGGATATTTATCATTAAATAATACATTTTCAGATTCTTTATCAAAATAAAACATTCGACCACCGCAACAAGCATCAAATATTTTTTCTCTCCATTAGATTCTGCCATCATTCAACCACCAAATATAACTTATCGCACATTTCCAATTCATGTTCGAAACTTTCAATGTAGTCCGAAACGGTCACGTTTGAACAGTCAGCCTGATATTGAATCATGTCATCATGGCTGTATCTGTCATAATAAATAACGTTTCCATCGTTGTTTTCTCTGTAAAAGATATCATCTTTATCCTTGTGATATCTCGCCATTGTTTTGAACGACTTATACTGCTTAGTCATTTTATTCCACCTCTTCAAATTTACCACCACAGGAACAGGCTCTATTTTCCCAGTAGTATTTTTCTTCCAGATTGATACGGGCGTATGATTCGCATTTGGAACAGCGGAAAAAATACATGTCGTCAGTTCTCATTTAATCCAACCTCACATCTGCTTTTTAATGTTTTCGATAGCTCTTTCAATGATATCTGTTTCAGGATTTCCTTTTGTGTGGAATTTTCTATCAGAGGCATCCCACCACAATTTTACAGAAAATGCATCAGATTTCAATTTATTTCCGTATGAGTTAGATATAACCTCATTGTCGAGTTTGCCCGATTGAATATTTCCAGAGTTATAATATTTAAACGAGGCACCACCGAGTTTTAAAATGTCTTTTTCATTGAAATAAATTCTATGAATATCGCCTTTTATCCATTCGGAGCCGCCCAAATCTTTTAATTTTTGAATTGTTGTCATTTCTTTTTCACATCCTGCGTCTTACGGCAATACATAATACGCACTACTGGTATAAATAACTTACTGTCTGTTTGATAAAATATAAAAAATTGTATTTAATGTTCGAATTCCCCGATACAATTAAGGACGAAACAACAATTTGGATTTTTGCATTCCAATTTTATTTTGAAAGATTCAGAATCATGATAATCTATCCACTGATAGCGCACTTCGGTTAAAGTATTGTGTTTGCAATGCGGACAGATTAAGGGATGTGTACAAAGGGAGGACTGCATATTTATACCTCCAAAGGTTCTATTTCATTTTTAACAGTTGCAATAATAAATTGCGCTCTGACAAGGGAATATTTTTTGCCCAATCTTTTTTCAATTTCAAGCGGTCCATATTGCAATTCATGAATATAATAATAGGCTAAATATTGACCGCCTGTTAATTGTTTTGATTGTTGAATATAATTCGTGAAATGATTCATTTTTTCCCGTTTTTCCATAATTTTCTTATCAAATCTCATTTTAAATCACTTCATCATCTTTTGACTCTTTTTCGGTATCCTTTTTCTGAACTTTTTCGATTTCGTCCATTACACGTCTTTTTTTATCTTCAATTTCTTTTTTCTTTTGTTCCAAATAGTCGAGATTTTTATTTTCAAGCGCAGACTCTGATTTTTTCTCATTATGATAGGTTTGTATAAATTTCAATCCGCCGAATGCAACCGCAAGCAAAAGCCAAAGCGGATAAGTTGAAAAGGCGGCGAGCCACACAAGTGCGCAGAGTAAAACACAAATAAAAACAATAGACAACACATTACTACTTGTTCCCATTTTAGAATCTCCGTTCGGTTTTTTCTTTTTCTTCGATTAATTCATTCAGTTCTTTTTCTTTCAAGTCCAACTCTTTCTTTTGCTCTTCAAGTTTGTCAATCAAAGAGTCAAGCATGGAATCTTCCTCAATAATAACTTCTTCATCGAGATTTCCCTGGATAATCATAGCACTCACAAACATCATTAGCAAAGACAAAACAGTCAAAAGAGAACCTGTGATACTGTCAAGAAAGAAAAAAATTACAATACCAACCATTGCGCCGATTCTACTCAATCTACGAACAGTTAACCATTTCTTATTTTTAGAATCAACACGGCGTTTCCGCTCTCTGTATTCATATTCATCCATTTTAATCACCTTCATAAAGTTCCCGTCTACAAGTAATGCAAATTAAAGGAACATAGGAATCTTTTGTATAAAGCCGACCGCATCTAGTACAGCGAGTTATACTGTTTGAACTAGATGTACTAAATTTATTTTTAAAATTATTCATTGTATCCATCTAAACAACCTCTTTTTATATTTTTAAGAATAAAAAGAATATTTACTCTTCACGTCAGCGGCATATATAATATGGCCTTCCAGCAGTATGTTTATTTTAATAAAATCTTGACTGTTTGAGTTAACATTGTCAATCATTCGGGTTACGATATCGGGAAACATTGTAGGATTGGAGTAAATGATTTCTTCGACAGTGTCAATCTCGCAATTATCATTTTTGTACCATATCCTATATACATACATTAAATTGAGGAAACCCACATCAAAATCACCCATTTACATCACCTCCGTTTTACAATACTGTAAAAATATAATCATCATAAAGAGAAGATTCGTCAAGTCTGCCAACACGGACCGAAACAAGACTCTCTTCAATCAATCCAGTGATAATCATAGTACATTCACAGTATTTTGCGCCGCAATTCATTACAATCGCTTCCAGTTGAATTGAGGAGAGAGTATCCCCTTCTCTGAATTTACTTTTAAGCTGTTCGATAGTTGAGTTAAAAATTTTCATTCGACGGTCTGTAAAAGTTTTAATATATCTCATTTCTTTTTCACTTCCTGCGTCTTACGACAATACATAATACGCACTACTAGTATAAATAACTTACTGTCTGTTTGGCTTTGCACGAAAAGTGAATAGAGAGTAGAGAGTAGAGAATAAAATAAATGAGGGGGGGAATTACCTCATTACTATCTTTTGAATCGGTTCTTTCAATAATTTAGTCAAACTCTTTTTTGCTTCCCTTTCATCCGAATCATTTTTGATGGTAGATAAAAAATCGTCTGTTTTTTTCCAGTGAGTCAATTTATAAGGGGGAAAGGTGGAATAAACAAATTGTTTCGTTGAAAAACCATCAGAATCATAGAATGTCAAAATCTTACCGCTGTTTTGAGGGATTAACGTTAGCCCGTTTTTGAAGTGAATTCTATCAATGTATTCATACAGCAAGTCCGAATCGTCACGGGAAAAATCAGATTTTTGGAGAATTTTTTTAATAGAATTATCTTTTAAGAGTTCCTTTTTTTTATAAGAAAATTCTTTCGACTTAATAAGACCTTCAAGCAAAGAAGATGCAGTTGTGTTTAAACCTAAATAATTTCGTAATTCAGTTTCGGAAACATCGGCAACATCATAGAAATCGGTACGATTATACATTTTAGAGGTATGATGCCATGATGATTTTTTGAGAAACTGGTTTTTTAGTTCAGAAGAAGTTCTTTTTTTAAGAGCAGATTCAATTTCAGTTTTAGAAGAACCTTTTAAATCACTAATTAATGTTTCAATAATGTCGCTTTTAGTCCATTTTGAAAAAGGCTTTTCCCCGCTTTCATAAGCCGTTACGGCGTTGTTGCTCATACTGTAACCTTTATATCCTGCCATTTGTATCACCTTATTGAGAGATAGATTCAATTTTACGGGGGCGACCCCGTCCACGTTTCTTTTGAGATTCTGCATGTTCTAATTTTTGTGCCGCTTCCATCATATTTTTTAGCGTCAACTCTCGCTTATCTTCATATGCATGGATAAACCAAGTAGGGGCTAACGGAACAGTAATTGCGCCTAAACCGTTAATCCTAGAAGATTTTAGTTTAAAAAGCATATCAGTTTCTTCCGATTGCTTTGCTTTAATTATTTCTCGCAATTCACAAAGCACAGCAAGACCATGACCTTTTGTATCTTCGTCAGTTAACTTCTTGATTGGCGTGATGTGATAACGGAATGTTTCACGGATTCTATTATCAATTCTACCTATATCTAATGTGATACAGATTGTACAGATTTTTTTAGTGCGAACCATTTGCCAAACGTCAACGACATTTTTATTTTTATTTGACATAAAATTGCGTGAAGACATTCCAGAATTTTGAGTACCTGTTTCGTCAAAAACGATGACAGAGTAGGGAGGAAGTTCTTCTGCTCTCCGAAGATAATCAGTGACGTTGAAAACAATGTCATCAATTGAAAAATTATCAGAGAGGAGACGACCTAAGCCAACACCTACGCTTGATTTACCATCACCTTTGACGCCACAAATTAAAATATCAGTAGATTCATTATTATGTAAAGCTTTTATTATTTTATTACATATGCCGTCGGTGGTTCCGTTAAGTTTTTTTGTCAATTTTTAAAACCTCCTCTTTCGTGTGCGGAACATCATCAGTTTTGGGTAATATAATTTCAATGATATGAGGGGGTTTGAAAACCCCAAATGATGTCATGCACATCGAAAGTTCGAACTGCATTTTATAAAATTTAGATTCTACATTATCAGTAGATTCAAGCGTGTCCAAAAAGATTTCCAAAGATTCATTTCTCCAAAGGCCGCCAAATAAAAAAATTACGTGACAAATGTAATCAAATAAATCAGAAGGGTTATAAGTGCTGGATAAATAAGCAAGGTCAGCTTCATGTTTAATATACAAGGTTTTAAAATCGACAATGCGGGCATAACCCATTTCTTGCAAATAAGATTCCCCGTAACACATAGAGGAACTATACTCAAATCTCTTTTTATTTTGACGGAAAATTAAACGGGAAAATTCAAAAAGGTCTGAACAAAATTTCTTATGTGCTAAAATATGAGCGGCACTTTTAGGATTATTAGATTCACTAAATAAAAATTGATGATAAGTGCAGTTTGTTAAGAATTCAAAGTCGAAAAAGCGGGAAAAATTACTAAGAGAGCCATAAAACATTTTTCTGCTTTTTTCATATTCACGTTCACTAAATTTATATAACAGCCTAGATAAAAAGGAATTGACATCATTGTAATTAGAAATCTTGTTTTGAATAGAATCGTCGTTTAACTCAATCATCAACTTCAACTCCGCCATCAATTAAACGGGATTTTTCAAGAGGGGAATCATAGTAGCCGTGTTCAATTAAAAAGTTCTTGAATTGTAATTCAAAGTCGGATAACTGTTTCTTAACAGAATGTTTAGAAGTTTCAAGTTCTTTCTTACGATATAGTTCTACAAAAGGATAAGAACCTGCATAACTACCGCCTT
>JAUNXM010000027.1 GCA_030539815.1 Methanobacterium sp. | reverse complement strand
GTTTTAATTGCCTGTATGGCAATATTTATCATTGTTCTAGATTCATCGGCAATGAATGTGGCCATAAGCACGCTGGTGGTGGAGTTAAACACAACTTTATCTATAATTCAGAGCATTATTGCATTATACGCCTTGATAATTGCTTCTTTTATGTTACTGGGTAGTAAAATTCAGGATATACTAGGAAGGAAAAGAACATTTCTTCTGGGATTAATTATTTACGCATCAGGAACGATTACCGCTACTTTAAGTAGCAATGCACTGATGCTCCTCATAGGGTGGGCTGTGCTGGAGGGTATTGGTGCAGCAATGATTTTACCGGCCACCACCACTATCGTAGGGGCCAGTTACCAGGGCAAAGATAAAGTAACTGCCTTTGGAATATGGGGCGGTATTGCTGCAGTGGGTGCAGCGGTAGGACCTATAGTAGGGGGAATTTTCACCACCTACCTTAGTTGGAGGCTGGTATTCGGATCAGAACTGGTTTTTGTGGCGGTAATATTATTATTTAGACATTACCTTACTGAATCAAAACCTACCCTTAAATGGAAGGATTTGGACATTGTGGGGGCACTATTATCCATAGTATCGTTAATATTAATTGTTCTCGGTATTTTATTCCTAACCAAACCACAATATTGGGGATACGTAGCTGTTTTAGTGGGCTCCGGTTCAATTTTCTTTGTACTCTTCCTGTTATGGGAAATGAGAAGAATAAAACATGGCTTGGAACCATTATCCAATGTAACACTCCTGAAGAATCGTGTGTTTGGATTGGGTAACTTTAACTCGGTCATACAGCAGATACCCCTGGCTGGTTTTCTGTTTATCATACCAGTATTCCTGCAACAGGTAACCAAGCTCAACGCCTTTGACACCGGGTTGGCACTCTTACCCGCCTCGGCAACCATTCTCATATTTTCAATCCTGGGTGCCAGGTTATCATCTGCTTTAGAATCCAAATACATTATAATGATTGGATTTTTTATTGCAGCAGTGGGCACCTACATTCTGGGCGGGGTATTCAATGTGAACACCCAGATTGTTGATCTGGTACCGGGTACCGTGATTTTTGGGGTGGGGATTGGTTTCCTACTTTCCCAGTTAACCAACCTCACCATGTCGGCCGTGGAGGGGGAACAGGAAACAGATGCCTCAGGACTCCTAAACTGCTTTAAAAATTTAGGTTATTCAATGGGAACTGCACTAATAGGTGTTTTACTCCTCTTGGGAATATTCGGGGGACTTACCGCCGGGATTGAATCAACCACAGTAGCCGATAACCTGACCAAGGAACAGATCCAGGAAAATCTCTTTAACCATGTGGAAAAAATGCAGACTGATACTCCCCAAGTACCGCCTGAACTGGCACCCTACTCTGCAGAGATAATAAATTCATCAATTAGCTCGGCTATGAAACAAACATTCACGGTTTTGGCCATGATCCTGCTCTTAGGATTGGTTACCAGCATATTTTTACCATCAACCAATAAATCAGGTTGATTCTGAAAAGGATAAGGGAGTTAACAACTTTTAACTTCCTTTAAAATAGTCAAGAAAAGGTATGGTGAGATTAGGGATTGTAGTTTAGAATTAGGGTTTGGATAAAAAACTGTAAAAATGATAAGAAATAGATAAATAAATAATAATTTTAAGGAGGCTGGGAAAATGAGCAATCAAATAAACGGTATTTTAATGATGGCCCTAGGTGTGATACTGGCAATTCTTTACTTTGCCTTGCCCACCTTTCTACTGTACACCTACTGGCTGGCAGTGATCATAATAGTGGGATACGGTTTCTACACCTACCAGAAAAGGGGATAAACTATTATAATCCCTTTTTTCATTTTTAAAAAATCAAAAAAATTCAATAGAATGAAAATCTACTATTTTTAGGCCATGAATTTTTACTTAAGGTTTAGATTAAATAATTAGGTTTAAAATTAAATAATAAGGATTTCAGTTATTATTTCAATATTTAATTAGTAAATGAACTTTATTTTACCAAAATATGCCCTTAATACCAATTAAATTTCTAACAAATTCATCCGCAGCATTCATTTAAATCAGAATTAATATACAAAAAATTTTGTTTACTCCTCAAGAACTATGCACTGAAATTTTTATCAAGATTAGTTTTTATTAAATGATTAATATATTACAATAGAATTACTATAAACGGGGTTCCAAATAATGACTAAAATTTTAATCGTGGAAGATGAGGCCATCACTGCAATGGATATCCAGAATAGTTTAATAAATTTTGGTTTTGAAGTTGTAGGAACTGCTAATAGTGGTGATATGGCAATTAAAAAAGCACGGGAACTTAAACCTGATTTAATTTTAATGGATATCACTTTAAAAGGAGATATGGATGGGATAGAAGCAGCCAAAAAAATTAAAACTAATTTTGATATTCCAATTATCTATATGAGTGCCTTTACTGATAAAAACACTTATGAAAGGCTTAAACTAACAAACCCGTATGGTTTTGTGAGTAAACCAATTAGCCCTGACTTATTAGTAATTTCAATAGAAGCTGCTGTTTACAAGCATGATCTGGATAAAGAATTAGCTGAAAGTGAGGAACAGCTGAGATTAATTTTTGACTCCAGTAAAGATTTTATTTACAGCTACGACCTTGAGGGAAGATTTACCAGTGCCAACAAACATTTATGTCAAGCTCTGAATAGAAAAAAAGATGAGATCATAGGTAAAACAGGGGCAGAATTGGGTTTACCTGAAAAAGAGGACGGTAAATGGGAAAAAATTCGTCAGCAAGTTTATGAAACTGATTCAACAATTAACATGGTGACTTCTTCCACTGGGCAGGATGGGAAAAATCGTGAATATGAAGTAATTTTAAATCCACTCCATAATTTACAGGGCGAAATTATGGGCATTTCAGGTGTTAGCAGAGATTTAACCGAACATAAAATGTTAAAAAAAGAATTAAATGAAGTTGGTGAACTGTTCCAGAACTTGTACAATAATGCTAAAGTGGGAATAGTAATGGGAGATACCAAAGGGCATGTATTAAAATGTAACTCCGCATTTGAAACCATGCTAGGTTATAGTTTAGAGGAACTCCGGAAAATGAATTTTACCGAGTTCACCCATCCTGAAGATGTGGATGAAGAATTGAGTTTACTGGAAAGTCTGCGTGAAGGGAAGATTAAATTCTATGAAATGGAGAAACGATTCATAAATAAGGATAAAGAACTAATATGGGGAAAGGTAACTGGAGGATTTGGCATATCAACCAATGGAAAGCCGGTCAATTCGCTTATTTTAGTTGAAAATATTAATGAACGTAAAAAAGCTGAGCAAGAGATAAAGGACTATGCAACTCAGCTTAAAACTATTTTAGACATGTCCGACATGGCCATGGCAGCTACCGATAGAGATGGCCAATGGATAAATGTTAACAAATATTTTTTGAATGAATTGGGTTACACTGAACAAGAATTCTTAGATCTATCTCATCTAGATATTACCCATCCTGATGATCGAGAAAAATCATCCCGGTTGTTTTCAAAACTCCTTTCTGGAGAACTGGATAATTACCAGATAGAGAAAAGATATATAACCAAGGAAGGGGATTTTAAATGGTTTTATTTATCGGTTAAAACCATTAAAGATAAAAATAATGAAGTTACATCAGTTATGGGCGCAGGACATCCCCTGAACAATAAAAATCAAGGAAAATAATTCAGTGGGTATTATAAAATATTGAATTCTTTTTTTTATAACTGATTTAACACATGGCAAATAATATTGGATTCCGTTATCTGTTGTTAGTGAATTTTAACCAGTAAGGAAAATACCTATAATTCTGCTGGTCATTGAACCAACGTGGCTTGCAAATTCAAGCAAGGCATAAATGAAATTCAAGGAAGAAATATAGATTAAAAAAAATTAAATAAAAAGGAATCACTGGTGTTGAATTAAGATTTGTGTTGAATTAAGGCTATTCTGGCACCATTAGGATCTTCAATGAAAGCCAAAAACCCCACAGTTATGGGTATAGGTTCCATGACTATTTTGGCACCTTTGATTTTAAGTTCTTCAATAGTGGCGTTAACATCCTCCACATCCATCCCTATACAATACAGGCCAGGTTCATTTTTAGTATTCTGAATGAGTTCAATCATGGTTTCACCTTCCCCCTTCAATAATACTATTTTTGCTCCAGGGTGGGGATTGTGCTCACTATCCACTTCAAATCCCATGACTTCAGTGTAGAATTTTATGGACTCATCCATATCCTTAACAATAAAGGTATTGTATTTAATTTTCATATTATTATCACCGTATAGTTACTGTTCATCATTAATCATTAATCTTGTGAATTTTTCTCCACGGGGGGTGTAAATATCCCCAGTTTATGCCAATATATCCATATGCCACATCTAACCGAACACCACTTTGATCGGGATAATTGGAGTGATCCTTCAAACATGTCCCATGACAACTGCGTCTCTCGGATTTTGAATGAAAAACTAGCCATTCAATCATGTTCGGAATGACAATTGGTTACTACACTCCCCAAAGGAAAGAATATTTCCACTTAGTCATCATTCGGGTCCGGACAACACCCTGAAATCAAACTTTCCGATGAAGAACTCATAATAGAAGCAGGTGAATGGGAAATGCGTCTTGGTGGAATGTCCAACGCACAGTTCAGAGATTCATTGATTACGTGTTGGGAACTGTGCTGATCTATCTCGATCTAAAAATTAAAGTTCCCAAAAAGTAATTTAAATATAATTCCAACTATTAAAGCAACAGCGATGCTAGCAAAGGTCCCTAATAAATAGTATTCCGCGAAATGTCTGGAATTGAGTTCCTTGAATCTTGCTATGGATTTTGCACCAAATACAATGGATATTGCTGCATATTGATTTGTCAAAACTAAAGTGAAAATAATTATTCTTTCGAATATCCCGATGTATTTACCTGCCCCTTCAATACCAGAGTTTTCAACCTTTAAACTGAACGGTTTCAGGAAAATTTGAATTGCAATTCCTAAAATTGCCATTAATCCATACCCTAAAATTAAAATAAATAGCTCTAATAACATTCAATCACATTTTTTCCCAAAAATTTTGAACCTTTAGTTCAATTTAAATTTTGAACCTTATTTAGTTCAGTTTAAATTTTGAACCTAAAGTGGGCCATAGGAATCGTTTCTACTTAGCTCATTTTCTAAAACTTTTTCCCCATACTTTAGCATGGAATATTTACCAGTTTCTAAAGTTTTATAAATACTTCGAGTTCCAATACTGTATTTGTGAGCTGCTTTGGATATGGCAACAGTATCTTCATTATGATTTCGATAAAATAATATGATTTCTTTTCTCCTGTTGGTCCAACCCCACATTATATCAAATGTAAAATTAAAAACACACTCAATTAAGTCATTATTCTTTAAATTACTTCTAAGAACGACCCATCGATTCTTTTTTTTAGCAGTTTCCAATGCTTCTGAAGAATGATGAAAGGCTTTACCGTCAATTTCTTGAACATAATTACTTAGGGGTGTGGAGATAGGTCCACTTCCAATGCCAAGATAAAAAGGATGATTAATTGTCTGGAACAGAGAGAAATAAATATCGATTATAATATTATATGTAGAGATCATCCCTTGAAAACCATCTCCACCAATAATTCTGAAGTCTGAAACGATATAGTCATTGAAATTAGAATTAACTTCATGAATTGCTTTTTTTAGATTGTCCTGGGAAAGAGATCTATTATCAATTTTTTTGGATGATTTCATATCACCGGTGATAACAATATACATAATTTCACTTTTTGGATTATATCCTTGAACATCGCCTGCCATCTATTTTACTTAAGATGGTTAAAGATGCTTTTAAAAGTTTTATACTTGTTATAATGTCATATGCTTATTCTAATCATAAATGTTTCTATTTAGTATGGAGAATCTGGATTGAATTATAAAACATACTGGATTAAGGGTGATACAAAGGATTAACATCTATCACCACCAAGGACCAATGGAAGTTATAATTTGAAAGTACTATTGTAATGAAAGTTAGATACTTCGTTAAACTCCTATATTACGAAGTAGTTTATTTTGATTGATCTAAATCAAAAATTAATTTCATTAATTCAAATATAATCTTCCCATATAATGATTCTTTTCTTCTTTGAACATCTTTATAATGTTATTTTAGTCGGAAACGTTTAATTTTGAGTTAAATTATATTTCTTAATTTGTGCATAAATTTTATAACATAAGTTTCCAAAAAAACCAAGATGAAATGATTACGTGAGTAATAGGTGTTTATACTATAATTAGGGTATATGTACTGATCACTTTTCTTATGTTTTGTGGATTTTTATAAAATTAGGGTGATTTATTTAAAATCTTTGCTGGTAATCCAGTTCTTGAAAGGTAATGTTGTACCTGGTTCCCGGACCTCCATCAAATGTAATCCCACCATCAAGCTGGTGGACCAAACTATTAACTAAATTTAACCCAAGTGAATCAGTTTGTCCAAAGTCGAAGTCTTCAGGTAAACCAATCCCATCATCTGCAACAATTAATACGTGCTGGTTATTTTCAGTATCTAACTCAATGGATATGGTGCCTTTATCCATATCGGGGAAGGCAAATTTGAGGCTGTTGGTTACCAGTTCATTGATTATCAATCCCAGAGGTATAGCGGTTTCCATGTTGAATTCAATGCCTTCAATATTTATAATATAATTTATTGTGCCAATTCGTACTTTATATGTGTAGAAAAGGTTTGAAATTAGTTTTTCCACATATTCTTTAAAGTTGACATGGCTGATGTCTGTGGAATTGTATAACTTTTCATGAATCATGGCCATGGCCCTGACCCGGCTCTGGCTATCCTTAAGAATGTCCTTAGATTCCTCGTGATGAACATGATTAATTTGTAGATTAAGCAGGCTGGAAATAATCTGCATGTTATTTTTCACCCGGTGATGAATTTCTCTTAATAAGTCTTCTTTTTCTTTTAAAGATTTTTCAATCTTTCTTTCAGCCATTTTACGTTTAGTAATATCTTCGGAGATGGCTAAAAGATATTTAGAAACACCTTCTTCATCCAGAAGGGGGATTTTCTTGGTGTGCAGTATCCTTTCACCCTTATATTTGGTGTGGATAGTTTCTTCCGGAATATCATGAAGTTCCTTTTTATCCAGAACTTCCTGGTCTTTTTTCGTGTAGAAGTCAGCTTCATCCTTGGTGAAAAGGTCGTAATCATTTTTTCCAATTAACTCATCCCGTCGGTACCCCCAAATCTGTTCCACGGCCTGGTTAACCCTCTCAAATTTGAGTCCGTCAGCATTTTTCACGAAGATCATGTCGGGTATATTTTCGACTAAGTTCTCCAGGAACTGTTCATTCTCCCTTAATGCTATTTCTCTTAATTTTAGATCGGTGATATCTTCTAAAACTATAGCTATCCCTTCTTCATCCATTAAACTGTAATTAACTTTAAAAAATTTAGTTTTACCTTGCCCATCAACATACTTCCATTCAAAGGGAACAGGTTTACCCTCCAAAATGTCCCTAAATTCACTTAAAGATTCATTTAAATTTATATTCAAGGTGGGAGCAATCTGGCTCAGATTTTTTCCAACCAGTCCCTCGTCTAAACCCATCAAATCTAAAGTTATGGGGTTTGATTCAATAACTATGCCCTCATTATCAACTAAAATTATACCCTCTGAGGCAGTTTCAATGACGTGACGATACTTTTGCTCACTATCTTTTAATTCATTTTCAGCATTCTTACGTCCGGTAATGTCTTCATTAAAAATTATGATACCCCCGATATTACCGGGGGAAGAATACCAGGGATGAACTTCCCATTTACTATATTGAATGCGTCCATCTGCTCGAACAAATTCATCTTCATCAGAATACTCAACGGAACCAGCCAGAGCTCGCTTATGTACTTCTTTCCATCGTTCAGGTATCTCTGGAAAAACTTGGTAATGGGATCTACCGTGAATTTCTTTATCAGTGAGGTTGAAATCCATAATCCAACGCATGCTGGCGGCAATATAATTCATTTGCTTATCAAACATGGCAATAGCCACCGGTGCACTATCAATGAAATGTCTAAATTCTTCATCACGTTTTCTTAATACCCGGTTAATGGATTTTAACTCTTTTTCAGCCTTCTTGATGTTGGTGATGTCACGAACTAATCCCATGATGAACTTTTCACTGTTGATTTCCACCACGGTAAAGTGTATTTCCACTGGAAAAATAGTGCCATCTTTCCGTTTATGATGACCGTGTAATGTTAATGGTTCTCCAGGCTTTGTTTTCAACCACTCTTTCCGGGCAATTTCCAGGTTGAAGTCCTGTTCTAAATCCAGAACATTCATCTGCAGTAACTCTTCCCGGGTATAACCTAAACTTTCAATTGACTGTTGGTTAACATCCACAATATTACCATTAAAATCATGGACAAAAAGAGCATCGGCAGCATTCTCTACCAGTTCCCGGAATTTATGTTCACTCTCCATTAATGCATTTTCAAGATTTTTTCGGGGGGTGATGTCAACTACGGTGCCCACCAAACTACTCGCATGCTTTTTATCTCCTTCACCCTCAAAAGTAGCTATGCCATGTGCTTCAATCCATCTAAGACTTTTATCACGGGAAATACGGTATTCTGCAGAGTAAGGTTCTGGATTAACAGGATTCATTGCTTGTTCTACTTTTTCCCAGACACTTTGAAGATCATCATGGTGTATAAGTTTTAAAATTTCATCATTGGGACTTTCACTGGCCGAAACTCCGAATATCTCTTTATATTTCTCATCAAATGTGGAAATATTAGTTACCGGATTGTAATGCCACCATCCCATATTGGCAGCATCTAAGGCAAGTTGTAATTTTTGTGCGGTTTTTTCCTGTTTATCTTTTGCAATTTTGCTTTCGGTAATATCCTCGAAGGTGGAAAAAACCTGGTATGGCCTAGTTTTGCTTTCTTTAAATTGAGGGTAGGCATTTATTTTTAACCAGCGCGTTTCCCCTATTTTGGGATTAAAAATCCCCATTATTACGTTTTTAACTTTGTTACCAGTTTTTAATGCGATCACTGATGGATGATCCTCATCAGGGAAATCTGAACCATCCTCACGGACGCTCCACCGGTCGGGCGAGCTTCCACTTTGCAATTCCTGCAGAGTCAGGCCCAGTATCTCTTCTGCAGCAGGATTTGCAAATATTATTTCCCCATTAACATCATAGTACACCACACCCTGATCAATGGTTTCAAAAAGATTTTTATACCTTTCTTCAATATTTTGAAGTTCTTTTTGTATCCTATTTTTATAAACAGCAAGATCAATAAAATATTTAAGCTCTGTATCTGCATAGGGCTTTATTAGATATCCATATGATTCTGCAGGGCTGATATTATTAAAATTGAATTCTTCTTTAAAATCAAGTTCCAGAGACTGATCAATTAGAAATATAACTGGCAGGTTAAGTTTTTGTATCTGAGAAACAACTTCCCGAGAATTTTTATTTTCCCTAAAAACCAAGTCCATAATAATAAGATCCGGCATTAAATCTAATGCCTTTTTAACTGCTTCTCCTAAAGGGACCATATAAGGAACGGGATAACCTAAAGATTCAATAGTCACTTTGATATCGGTGACCCCATCCCCAACCACCAGGATTTTGATATCATCCATACCTTTTAATATGTACCTAGGACTATTTGTTTTTATCTGGAATTAAAAAATTAGTTCAAACCCTTATTCTATTTGAATTTAGCCAAGATAATATATAAATAGAAAATAAATTCGCAGCAGTAATGTTACAGATATAACAGAGATATTAATATCCCAATTCTAGAAAAAATCTATTATACTGATTTTATTAAGAATGTTTTCTGGTTGAAATACATTCACCGTCAATTGATTTTTTATCCCTACAATCGCAACTTTCTCTTCCTAATTAAAAATGATTGTAGATTTGACCATATTTAGATGAAACTATTTCAATCATAAAATAAAGAATCCATAGAACGTATTAAGTTAGTTATTACTTTATTCATTGGTATTTTCTTATAATTCCCTTGATAAATCCGAATATAATAAATAGGGAGCCCAATAATTAGTATTAGATAATAGGTGATAACATGCTAGAAATGTTTAATGCTAAATCAGTTGCAGTAATAGGTGCATCAGAGACCAAGGGTAAAATCGGTTACGACTTGATGACATCCCTTTTAAATTATTATAAAGGTAAAATCGTCCCCATTAATCCTAAAGGTGGTGAGGTTCTGGGATTAAAGGCCTATAAATCCATAAGGGAACATGGCCCGGTGGACCTGGCAGTGATTGTCATACCCGCCCATCTTATCCCGGGTACAGTGGAAGAATGTGGAGAGACCGGGATAAAGAACATCGTGGTGATCTCAGCAGGGTTCAAGGAAGTGGACCAGGAAGGTGCCCGGCTGGAAAACCAGCTGGTGGAGATATGCCAGGAATATAAAATTAAACTGGTGGGTCCTAACTGTTTGGGAGTAATGGACACCTACAATGATATGAACGCTTCCTTCTCCTCAGACATCGCCCATAAAGGAAAGATATCCTTCATGACCCAGTCCGGAGCCATCATGGCCGCCATACTGGATTACGCCGACAAGAAAAACATTGGGTTTTCCAGGATCGTCAGCCTGGGAAACAAGGCCGTGATCAATGAAAATGATTGCATGAGGGATTTCATGGAAGATGAGAACACCGAGGTGATAACCGCCTACCTGGAAGGTATAGTTGACGGGCCTGGTTTCATTGAAGCCTGCAGGAAAGCATCCCAGAAAAAACCAGTCCTGGTTATAAAATCCGGAACCACCTCCAAGGGATCAGAAGCAGTATCCTCACACACTGGAACCATTGCTGGCTCTGACTCAGCCTATGAAGCTGCCTTCTCACAGTGCGGGATCATCAGGGTGAACTCCCTGGATGAGATGATGGACTACAGCAGCGCCCTGGCCTTGTCACCCCTACCCCGGGGTAAAAAAATAGCCATCATCACCAATGCCGGCGGACCAGCCATCATGACCACCGATGCTGCCATCAAAGCAGGGCTGGAAATGGCTGAACTCACCACCGAAACCCAAGCCAGGTTAAACGAAGGATTACCCGACACCGCCAGTGTGAAAAATCCAGTGGACGTGTTGGGTGATGCCAGTCCACGGAGATACGCATTCACCCTGGAAACCGTGCTGGAGGATCCCAACGTGGACGGGGTGATATACCTGGTAACACCCCAATCAGTGACTGACCCGGAAGGAATTGCCCAGGTAGCAATAAATCATGCCAAAAAAACTGAAAAACCAATCCTCTGCAGTTTCTTCGGCGGGACCCGTTTTGAAGGGGCTGAAAAATTATTAGCAGCAGAACAGGTCCCCAACTACCTTTACCCTAAAAGGGCAGTTAAGAGTATGAAAACCCTCTACGATTATACCATAATCAGGGAACAGGAATATCCACGGTCACCAGAGTTTGATGCAGATAAAAACCTGGTTAAGAACATCATTGAAGATGCCCGGGAAAAGGGTAAACACACCCTGGGATTGGAGTCACTGGATATACTAAAGGCCTACGGAATCCCCACCGTGGGCACTGCCATCACCAGCACTGTTGAAGAAACCGTGCAGGCAGCCGAGAAAATAGGATACCCACTGGTTATGAAAATCGTCTCCCCCCAAATATCCCATAAATCAGATGTAGGGGGAATTAAACTCAACCTTTCCAGTGCCCAGGAAGTGAGGGCTGCCTACGAAGATATGATGATGAATATCCCCTTAAAGGAACCCGACGCAGTTTTAGAGGGTGTTCAGTTACAGAAAATGTTAACTGGTGGTACGGAGGTTATCATTGGCATGGTACAGGATCCCACTTTTGGTTCCATGCTCATGTTTGGGCTGGGAGGGATATATGTGGAAGTCCTGGAAGATGTTAATTTCGCCATTGCCCCGGTAAATGAAATTGAAGCTAAGGATATGATATCCCGGATCAAAACCCATGAACTTCTGGAAGGAATCCGGGGAGCTAAGCCCAGGGATGTGGATTCCATTGCCGACACCATACTCCGCATCTCGCAACTGGTAACTGATTTCCCGGAAATCAACGAGTTTGAAATCAACCCCCTGATGGTGTTTGATGAGGGTGACGGGGTACTGGCCGTTGACATGAGGATGATGTTAAAAGAAGGAGACTCTAACGACCTATTACAGAGCTCACCCCGACCTACCAGTCTGGAAACAAAATGTTAAATAAAAGATGTGGGCTTTTAAAGGTTTAGATTCCGTGGTCCAGCCCCTAAATTCTTTTTTTCCCATCTGAGATATTATATTCCTTATCTTTCCATAAACCTTTTTCAAGGAGAATTATACTCTTTTTTGCCCTGTTTTTTATTTTTATTCCAAGTACAAAATCAAAGGTATGGTTACATATTCTAATTGTGAATAAACTCACAATAAATTTTAAACGGGTATATTTAGTTGTGAATGACATAATATAATTTAGAAACAGTTTAGATGGGTATGTAGTTAGCCCCCAATAGTATTATAGAATTAAGCTGGAAGGAATAACAGTGAAAATTAATTTTACATCTCCACGGTTATGATCAAGGTAAATTACGTTAGATGGACTCCTAAAAGTTAAGTGTCAACATGAAGAAAGATCCTTTAATATCCTTCAAACTTGCAGTATTCCTGGCAGTAATCATTGCCCTTAGCTTTGCAGTTATTTCACTAATCTTACAAAATGATCCCAACTCCAGGATGGTCTTCGGAGATCTGGCCAGCCCCATCATTGAATTGGTGGTGATTATCAGTTTGTCCTACGCTGCCTATCGTTCCCAGGGCCGTATGCGAGTTGCTTGGCTGATGATAGCACTGGCTGTGATGTCCTACGCACTGGGAGATGTGATATGGGCTGTTTTAGAGTTGGTGTACAACCAGAATCCTTTCCCATCTGTAGCTGACCTTTTTTATCTCTTATTTTATCCCCTTTTTGCCCTGGGCATTTATTTCATCTCCAGAGACAGGTTCAGTTACCTGGAAGAATTGAAGATCATTCTGGAGATGGGAATCGTTATACTAACTGTGGGACTTATTTTCTGGTTATTCCTGATAGAACCCAATCTTTCCAATGAGGAAGCATTCTTCCCAAGCATCATATCCATAACCTACATTGTAGGTGATTTTGTTCTATTTTTCGCCTTGTTGCGGCTACTCTACAGCCGGTTCAAAGAGGAATATTACGGCCCCCTGATACTCCTGGGCCTGGGAATGACTATAACCATCATAAGTGACTGTATTTACTCCTACCAGAACCTGCAGGGAACCTACATTTCAGGAGGTTTACTGGATGCAGGTTGGATTATAGGTTTACTTCTGTTTGGTTTATCCGCGTTTCTCCACGCCAGTGATGAAAAATACGATATTTACCCTTACTTCAAATCTTTGCCCCTGGCCCGTTCTAAAGTCACATCATACCTACCACTCATATGGGCCTTAATCGCCTTCATCCTACTTATAAACGTGGACCAGATGGTGCGCGAACCAGATATTAATTTAATGGAGATAATTGTGGGAATTATAATCTTCATGGTTCTGATCCGCCAGTTGATAACTGAAAAAGCACTTTCAGAAAGTGAGAAGAATTACCGGGAACTGGTGGACAATTCCCTGGTGGGTATCTATAAAACCCATCTTAATGGTGATATAATCTTTGCCAATGAATCACTGGCCAGAATATTTAAATCAGAGAGTGTTGAGGAGCTTAAATCCCATAAGATCGTGGATTTTTATAAAAATCCTTCTGAAAGGAAAAAAATCATACAAAGGCTTAAAAACGAAGGTAAATTATACCAGTACGAATTAGAAATGGTTTCCGCCACTGGAGAAACCGTGAACATGCTACTGAGCGCTAATCTCACTGGCAATACCATATCCGGTATGTTAATGGATATCACCCAGCGAAAATACACCGAAAAGGCATTACAGGATAATGAAGAGAAATATCGGACTCTTTTTGAAGCTAACCCCAACCATACCATACTGGTAAGTTCTGATGGTGTAATTTTAGATGCTAACAGTTCTGCAGCTCGTTTTTCAGGTTTATCCACTGGAGAATTAATTGGTAGGAACTTCTCTGATCTGGGAATATTCTCGGAAGATAATCTGAACTTTGCAAGGGATAAATTTTCACGGGCCCTGAAAGGCGAAACATTAAAACCTTTCCAGTACAGGTTGATCAATAAAAATGGAGAATACAATTGGATCGAAACCCAGCTGGTTCCCATTAAAAAGGATGGGATGATAAATTCCATTCTGATAATTGACACCGATATAACTGATCGTAGGAATGCCACCGATAAACTGAAATCATCCCTAAATGAGAAGAAAATCCTGATCAAAGAGATCCATCACCGGGTGAAAAACAACATGCAGATCATAACCAGTCTGCTTAATCTACAGATCCAGCACTTGGATGAAGAGGAAATAGTTGCTGCCACTGTTCTGAAGGAAAGTCAGAACCGGGTTCGGTCCATGGCCATGATCCATGAAAAACTATACCTGTCCAAGGATTTCACCCACATCCGATTTGAGGATTACATTAAACGGTTATTATCAGATTTACTCTACTCCTACGAAATCAACCCGGACCTGGTTAAACTGGTGGTGGATGTGGAGGATGTTGACCTGAACATGGAAACTGCAGTTCCATGTGGGCTGATAATCAGTGAACTCATCTCTAACAGCCTGAAGTACGCATTTCCCCAGGGAAGGAAAGGGGAAATTAAGGTATCCCTGAAACATGTGCCGGAAGACCCGAAATTCGTCCTGACAGTTGCTGATAATGGAGTGGGCCTGCCTCCAAATATAGACCTTAAAAACATCACTACCCTGGGATTGGAGCTGGTTTACAATTTAACACGGCAGATTGATGGTGAGATCGAGCTTGACCGCAGCCAGGGGACTAAATTTAGAATTAACTTTAACGAACTGAAGTATAAAAAAAGAATATAACACTCAAATAATTATAAAAAAAGGATATGATACGGGAGTAATCTTTTATTCCCCAATAACTCTTATTTCTCCGGATAACCCTTAAATTTGCCTGTTTACTCCTTTATCATATATTGATTCCACTAAATATTTAACAGCTGATAATTTATGTATCTTACTGGTTTTAATCTTTTAAGCGGATTTTGAATTCTGTACCGTTCTGGTTGTTGATCTCCATTTCAGCATCGATCTGTCCGATGAGGCTGTTGACCAGTTGTAATCCCAGTGTTTCGGTGTGTTTAATATCCAAATTTGGGGGTAGACCTATCCCATCATCCCCCACCACCATTAAGCAACCGCCATTATCAGATTTGAATTCCAGTTTAATTTTTCCTTTCTGACCTCCCGGGAAGGCGTGTTTCATGGAATTGGATAAGAGTTCATTGACAATTAATCCCAAGGGTATGGCAGTGTCAATGTCCAGCATTAAGTCTTCTATTTCCAGTTCCAGTTGGATGCGGTTAGGGTCAGCCACGTAGGTTCTGAAAAGATCCATGACCAGGGTGCGTATGTAATCCCCGAAATCCAGGTGTTTCATGTCTGTAGAACGGTAAAGTCTTTCGTGGATAAGGGCCATGGAATGAGCTCTTTTCTGACTATCCTTAAATATATCCCGGGCTTCTTCATCGGTGATGTAATTTGATTGAAGGTTAAGCAGGCTGGAAATAACCATAAGGTTGTTTTTAACCCGGTGGTATATCTCTTTCATCAGCATTTCCTTATCTTCTAGAGCCTTTTCCAGGGCTTTCTCCGCATTTTTAAGTGCAGTGATGTCAATGAAACTTTCTAGTATGACTTCTTCACCATCCATGGTTAGGGGTATCGCACTTTTTATTATGGGGATTTTATTCCCCTCTTTATCTATAAGTATTCGCTCTGCTTTATCCAGACACTGATCCAAATCCAGAATGGGGCACTGGTTTTTTAGGGACGGACACATGGTAGCGTGGCAGGTCTGGCCCACCATATCCGATTCTGATGCGTAACCCATCATGTCCAATGCAGTTTTATTTACATGTTTAATTTTTTTATCGTTTCCCACAATGATAATTCCAAAGGATACAGCTCCCAGGATCTTCCGTAGGTTTTCCCGGGATCTGGATAGTTTCTCTTCAATCTCTTTACGGGTGGTGATATCGGACATGCTCCCCATTACCCGGTACACATTACCAGAATCATCCCTTAAAGGTGTTGGATTAGCTAGTAACCACCGAATATTTCCATCTGGTTTGCGTATCCTGAATTCAATACCTTCCTGGCCTATGGTACTGGTTTCCCCGGACATGTAACGGAAGAGTTGTTCCCGGTCCTCGGGAACTATCATTTTTATCCAGGATTCTGGATCCTGGTATATTGTTTCCACAGGCCATCCGGTGATCTTTTCATGGGCCGGGGAGATGTAGAGCATCTTCATCTGGAGGGGATCGAATATGTAGAAGATTTCGTGGATCTTTTCAGCCATTTCCCTGAACTTCTCTTCACTGGCTATTAACTCTTTTTCCATCTTCTTTCGTTCCGTGACATCAGCGATTATCCCCACAGTTCCTATTAGAGAATTCTCAGCATCGTATAATGGTCCGGTGGAAAGCTCAATATGAATAAACTTACCATTCTTTCGCAGGGCGATCATGTTCCTGGTAACAATGGCGGTTTTGATGATTTCGGGGAAATTTTCCTGAAACTGTTTTTTGAATTTATCAGGAATGGTGGGTATTGGTTTACCCAACACTTCTTCTCTTTCCACCCGAAAATCTGTTCTGCGGCATGATTCCATGTTTTAACATTGCCCTCGATATCCAGAGAGATAATAGCCAGAGGACTGGTTTTAATGAGAAGTTTCAATTGTTCACTGGTTTCTTTAAGGGCGTCTTCGGCATTTTTACGTGCCAGAGATTCCACCACTGTGGCAGATAACGCTTCCACCGCACGCCGGTCTGCCAGGTTGTATCCCGACTTTTTGTTGGCCAGACCAATCATCCCCACTACTTCTCCTTCACTCATCAGGGGGACCTGCATATATTTCTTCAGGAGGATGTGATCATCTGGAACCTCTTGTGAGTGAACCAGGGGTTTGTTGAATATGAGAGATCTCTTATCCTTCACTAGTTGTTTCCAGGCATGGTGAAGGGTTAATTTTTCAAGCATTGGCCTGATATCCATTTCATCCCCGTTATGCAGTTCCAATAATGATTGGCTAACTGCCAGGGTTGTTAATTGTTTTTCAGAGTTTATTTCACTAATGAAACCAAATTCACTACTGGTTATATCCTCACAAACCTTTAAACAGGTTTGGGCCAGCTCATTCCTGGTGACTGAACCAAGAGTCTCCCTTAAGATCGTTTTCATACCCTTAAGGATGTTGTTCTGCCTTTCAAGTAGGATTTCATAATTTTTTCGTTCGGTAATGTCACGAGCCACCCCTAAAACTTTGTCCACTGCACCCTTTTCATTTTTTAGTGGAATAAGTAGAGTCTCCATCCATCTCTCCTGGTTATTGATTTCCAGGAGGTTTTCTCTTTTTATAGTTTCACCCAGTTCAAAAACCAGTTGCAGGGATTCACTCTGCAAGTCATAAGTTTTGGGAGGGAATAATTTCCAGCGGGGTTGATTGATTATTTTTTCCCTTTCAAGACCCATTTTACGGGTGGAATACTCATTTACGTACTCAACGTTGTCTTCAGCATTGATGATGAAAATGAATTCTTCCACAGACTCCGAAAGTGTTCGGTACCTAACCTCACTTTCCCATAATTTTTTCCTTAAATTTGAATTTTCATTTTTCAATGAATTTATTTCATCCAACAAAGCTTTTTTATCATTTAACATCAAAAAACCCTTCCATTGATGCGTTAAATTATATTTTTTTAGATGTTTGAATAATTTTCACACTTAAACTTTTGATTTTTA
>JAUNXM010000026.1 GCA_030539815.1 Methanobacterium sp. | reverse complement strand
CCAGTGCAACCATCCTGGTGGTGGAAGATGAAAGAATCACCGCTGAAGACATCCGAGCAGGACTAGAATTTGCAGGTTACAAAGTACCAGTAATATGTTCTACGGGTGAAGATGCTGTTCAGCAAGCCGGAAGACTAGAACCTGATTTGGTACTTATGGATATTAAATTAGAGGGCGAAATGGATGGTATTGAGGCTGCTGCCGAGATCAGAAAATCACGCGATATTCCAGTAATTTATCTAACTGCTTATTCTGATGAGAAAACTGTGGAAAGAGCCAAATTAACAGAACCTTCGGGATTTTTGGTTAAAGGTCAGGGGCTTTTAAGTAAACCCTTCGATGAGAATGAACTACATGCAGCCATAGAAATTACATTGTACCGGCATCAGATGGAAAAGGAACATGATCAGATCGCATCGGCCATGCTAATGAAAACCAGTGAAGCAGTGATAGCCACCAACTCTACTGGCCAGATAAGATTCATCAATAACTTGGCTGAGGAAATAACTGGTTGGAGAAAAGATGACGCTTTGGGTAAGAGCCTACAAGAAGTTTTCCTTCCCCTATCTGAAATAAAGGATGAATCATCACTTGAGGACGCTTTGGTCCCCGGGGAATTACCCGAAATAATTTCCCGCAGTGGGATTAGTTTCCGTATTAAAGGAACTGTAACTCCTATAAAAGATTACAAGCACCAAATTAACGGTATGGTGGTATGTTTTCAACTTCATAATCATTGACAAAACTTTTCTTAAAAAGCAGTTCAATAGGGGAGAATATTAGGGGAGGTATCAAATGGGCAACGTAAACATCTTGATAGTGGAAGATGAGAGAATAACTGCTGAAGATATTAAAAAAGCTTTAAATAGTGTTGGTTTTAATGTTCCGGCCATTGTAACTTCGGGGGAAGATGCTATAAAGGCATGTGAAGAGTTAGAACCGGATTTGGTGCTTATGGATATCAAACTGGAGGGGGAAATGGATGGTATTCAGGCTGCAGAAAAGATAAGATCCAAAATGGGAATTCCTATTATTTACCTCACTGCGTATTCTGATGAAAAAACAGTCCAAAGGGCCAAAGTAACTGAACCTTCAGGATTTATTCTCAAACAACCCTACGGATTTTTACGCAAACCATTTGAAGAAAGTGAACTCAACACAGCTATTGAAATAACATTATATAGGGATAAGCTGGAAAAAAGGCTCCGTAAACACGATAAATGGTTAGGGGCCACATTAAGAAGTATCAGTGACGGGGTAATTGCCACTGATCCCCAAGGTCAGGTTAAATTCATGAATTCGATGGCTGAAGAATTGACTGGGTGGTTAGAAGAAGATGCCCTGGGTCATGATGTGAGGGATATATTTAAACCCATAGATTATAAGTTCCCTCAAGGAGAGGATTCTTCTGTGGATGAATCAACATTCAAGAAAGCTATTCTACCTACCAAGGATGGAAGTAAATTAACAGTGGATGGTAGTGTTACATTCATTAAAGATTTTGAAGGAAATGTAGATGGTCTTGTGGTAATATTCCGTGCCCTAGTTTGAATCATCAATGAATAAATAATATAGTATTATTGGATAAACCCTAACAATCGCTTTATTTAATTATCCATCATACTAATTTTTTTTATTAAAATGTTTAAATTATGCTTAGATATATCATTATCCGTTTATAGGAGATATCTGTTAATTGTATTTCCGTCACTACTCACTTAGTTGGTTGAAGTTAGAATCCCATTGTAAAAATGTCTAAGAATTAAAAAAAATGTTCTTAGTTTGGAATTTATACAATAAGTTCTGGATTTCAACGGATATTTAACTTTTAAAACATTATAATCCGTGTTATTTCCCTAGAAGCTGCTTCACAAAATATATATAATATTAATAACACTTTTAGACCATAGTATATCAATGGAGGTTAAGCGAATGTCAGAGGAAAATGTGGTGTACATTGGAAACAAACCGGTAATGAACTATGTATTAGCTGTAGTAACACAGATGAACGGCGGCACTTCTGAAGTAATACTAAAAGCCAGAGGAAGAGCCATTTCAAGAGCAGTTGATGTAGCAGAGATAGTCAGGAACAGATTCATAACTGATGTGGGTATTGGTAGAATTGACATATGCACAGAAGAAATTATGAATAACGAAGGAACCTCAACTAACGTTTCGGCCATTGAGATACAGCTTGCAAAGGATTTCAGTAAATAGTTTATAAACCTCCTGTTTTCCTTTTTATACATTTTTTTAATAAATATAAATAGTCTAAAACTTTATTTTGGAAAAATAAAACCATTAAATTATTTAATAGTTATTCGCACTTGATTTTCTATTCATCTAATTCATTCAAAAGAACTTGATTAATATATCGGTAATATCACTGCTATTCAGGGAATAAGGCCCTAATGAGTTAATTTATGCACCAAAAATTTAAAATAAGGTCTTTAAATATTCTCAAAAAAGGAATAAAGAAGATAAAATCTTCTTTAGAAATAAACTCAGAATATTATTCCTAATACTTATTTTCATTCTTTTTTGTTCTTCCGCCGGTTAATTAAAGTTCTTCCAACAAATAACAAAGCTATTATGATAACAATAGCTCCACCAATGTAGTAAATGTATATTGACATTGGAGCGGTCTTCTTGTCGTTGTTGAGGGCGTAGAGGGATCCATCATCTGCACCAACATATATCATATTTCCGTAAGTTGCTGGGGAAGATTCAATGGCCTGGTTTATTAAACCATAACCTGGATTGTAGGTCCACTCTTCATTACCATTGTACTTGTTTACAATATAAACTGTTCCACCATTGGAACCGAATACTATTTTGTTGTCCATAAGGGCTGCGGTGGTTTTTACAGCTCCACTGGCAGTGTAATTCCATTTCTCTACACCATTTCGGGTGTCTAAACACATCATTTTCCCGTTATCCGCCCCTACAAATAGGCTGTTGTCATTGGAATCGATGGTTGGTGAGGATGCTACTGATTTCCCCATATCATAATTCCATTCCAGTGTCCCGGTATCGATGTTAAGGGCATACACTTTCCCATCGTTTGATCCCACGTAAACTATATTGTTCATTACTGCCGGGGATGATTGTACCTTATCACCTGTGGTGTATTCCCATGATTTGTTTCCATTGTTAATATTTAAGGCGTATACTTTCCCATCATCTGATCCAATTATTAAATTATCTCCCGAGATGACTGGGGATGATCTAACAGCATTACCAGTATTGTACTCCCATTTTTTGGTCCCGTTTGATGCATATATGGCGTATATTCTTCCATCATCCGAACCAACATAGACTGTGTTGTTTTGCACTAATGGTGAAGAAGCAATGGAGTTACCTGTTTTGTATTTCCACTTAACATTTCCGTTTTTGATATCCTGAGCGTAAAGATATCCGTCAGTTGATCCTATGTATAGATAGTCTCCAGATATTGAAGGAGAGGATATTAATGCTCCTTCAGTTTTATAATCCCATAATTTAGTGCCGTCTTCAAGGTTAACTGCATATACATGTTTATCCTGTGAACCAAAATAGGCTACTTTGTTAAGTATGGCGGGGGATGATTTAATAGCACCTTGGGTGCTGAAATACCAGACAGTAGGTGTGAAATCAGCGGCCTGGTCCATGTAACCAGTGTGTTGGGTGTTTTCATGGAACATGTTCCAATCAGCCCCTGCAACGGCAGCTGGTGATGCCAAAAGGCAGGTTATCATAAATCCCAATAACATATGTTTTCTTCCAATGTTCATAATTTTCACCTGATTCTATTATTGCATTCTTAATTAGCTTTAATATATTCTAAATGTCTCTGTTGAACCTGGTCACTCCCATTGCAAAGAACAGTAGCGTAAAACCCAGAAGAACAGCTATGTCGACCCATATATCTCCTATTCCTGCCCCTTTTAGCATAACTCCTCTCATTGCATCATTAGCATAGGTTAAAGGTGCTATGTATGCTATTTTTTGGAATATCCAGGGCATGGTTTCCAATGGATAGAAAACTCCGGATATGAACATCATGGGCATGCTGAATGGCATCACCATCTGGACGTAATCTTCCTGGGTACCAACCCTGGCAGAAACCATTATGCCAAAACCTACAAAACACAAGGCTATCAGTATTAGTAGGAGTATGGTAAGTATCATACTGCCAGATATGGTAATATTAAACAGTATTATAGCCGAACCAAGTAATACCATGGCGGTTGTGGTCTGAATGACCAGTCTTGATATTATTTTACCTGCAACCACGGTCGAAACGCTGGTTGGAGTCATGAAAAGCCTGGCAAGTTCTCCTCGTTCTCTTTCACCGGCTAAAGACTCTCCCATACTCATCATTGCCCCCATCATGACGGTCATGGCCAGGATCGCAGGAACCAGGAAGTCAATATATTTGGTATCACCATAGATCTTGTTGACTTGGAAATTAATGGAGTTCATAATATTCTGGAAGTTAATGGAAGATAGTGATGAACTGGATTGAACTCCTTGAGATTGTACTTGGATTGGTGAAGACTGACTTTGTAATGCTTCCAGTTTTTTCATTCCAATTTGAGAAGATATCTGGCTGAATAGGGCTTGGGTTGCTGGAACCAACATTTGTGTGGCCATTTGATCTGATGAATCAACATACACTACCACTGATTTGGAGTTACTACTGGCAAGATTTTCATAATCAGAAGGCAGTAGAATGGCTGCTTTGACTTGACCTGACTCCACCATTTCCCGACCCCTTTGGGGGTCACTGATAATATCCTTTACATTGTAAAGTGACATTCCTTTAATGGCGTTAAGGGTGGCATCGGTTACTGGACCATCAGTCTGTTTAACTATCACCACTGGAATGTTTTCAATCTCCCCTCCCATACCATAACCGAAAAGGGCGATCATAAGTATGGGGAAGAGCAGTATGGAAAATAAACGTGGTTTATGTCTCCAGAGAACTAGAAGGTCCTTTTTAATCATCCACCATATTTTTTTGGTTTCCGACACTTTATTCACTCTCCTCTTCTCCTATTTTAGGCTTCTTTTTAGCAGTAACTTTAATAAATACATCTTCTAAAGATGGGTCTTTTGTTGAAACAGAGGTAATGTTGCCCCCTTTTTCCATAATTGTAGATATTACTTGTGTTACTGCGGTTTCTGTGTTGGCTAATTTGAAGGTGAGCCTACCTGATCGGTGAGGTTCAACATCAAGAACGCAAGGGATTTGGGCTAATCTGTTAATCAATTCAGTATCTGAATTATCTACCATTAGGCTCATTTCTCTTGCTTTATCTATTTCAGATTCATTAACTGCTTCTTTTAGCTTGCAGAATGATGGATGATCACTATTATCAGATTCTTCCATTTCTCGCACAATATCGCCAATATTACTTCCACAAGTTTTTTCTTGTGAGAGTATGGTATCCTTTAGGCCCTGTGGGGTGTCATATGCTGCTAATTTACCCTGATTGATTATGCCCACATGGTCGCAGAGCATGTCTACTTCGTACATGTCGTGTGAACATAGGATGATGGTGTGCCCTTTCTGGTTGAGTTCGTCTATGAGATCCCATAGCACACTTTTAGTTGTGGGATCCAGACCAATGGTTGGTTCGTCCAGAAATAGAATATCTGGCTGGTGTACCAGGCTGGCCACCACTGATACTTTCTGTTTTTGCCCTCCGGATAATTGTTTGACCATTTTATTCTCAGCGTATTTGATATCCACCAGTTCCATTAACTCGTCGATCCTCCGTTCTTTAAGGTCTTTGGGCATCCCGTAGTAATCCGCACATAGTTCTGCATTTTCTCGAGCTGTAAGATCAGCATATAAACTGACTAGTTGCGGAACCATGCCGATTTTTTGACGAACTTCGTTGGGGTTTTTAATAACCTCATAACCGGCTACTTTAGCAGTTCCCGATGTAGGGGGGATCAAACAGGTTAACATCTTTATCGTTGTGGTTTTACCGGCGCCATTAGGTCCTAAAAAACCAAATATGCTTTTATCTTTAACTTTTAAGTTTAAAGCATCAACTGCTTTAAAATCACCATATATCTTGGTGAGATCAGATGTTTCGATGGCATATTTCATACCTTAACTCCTATTATTTTTTTATATACATGACATCTTCTAAAAAATCTTCGTACAAGTTATTGTTTCGAGTTTTAAAGAAATTTCTAATTTTGTCAAGGGTTTCTATCCCTTCAGAGGTTATTTCATAATATTTAACTTTTCTTTTCCCATGATTTTCCCAAGTTCCCTTTATGAGGCCTTTCTTTTCCAGTTGGTGTAATTTTGGATAGATGATACTGGCACTGGGCATTTTAACTTTATCACTAAATGGTGAAGATTCGTGGAGCTGCGTCATTATCTCATAACCATGCTGTCCCTTTTTACTGATTAACCAAAGCATTATGATGGGTCCGGAGCCTCGCATAATCCCTCTAACCAGTTTTTTCTCGAATTGATTCAAATTTTTGAATACTTCATGGCTTTCCATTGCATTATGATAGTAGTTCCTTGATTTTTTTATCTGGATTTTTTTAAATTCATCCGAGGTTTCTTTATTATCAGAATCCACAGGAGAATTTTCTTTCCGTGATTCATCACCCATTCACTTCACACCTCCTTTATTCCACTAATTGATATATCAGATTTAGACATAGCTTAATTAGATATATCCACTTTCCATATAAAGTTTGTGAAAAATTAAGTTATAATACAATATTGGATTCTTTTTCCCATTCCTCCCAAATTTTAAACTAGATTAATGGATTAGGAAAAGTAAATAATTTCGAAAAATATATCCCAATTACCTTAAAAAGGGTGTATACATGAAAATAGGATTTTCAACTCTGGCACTTTTCATGAAGTCATTTGAGGATTTTTTGGACACCGCAACTGCTGATGGATTTGAGCTGGTTGAAATATTATGTGAAGGTCCCTACTGGCCCCGAAATATCCTCAAACAGAGTTCTGGGCTGGATGTTTTCGCTTCATATGATTTGGATGTTTTTTTGCATGCTCCCACCATTGACTTGAACCCTGCCAGCCTAAACCAGGGTATTCGGGATGAAACTCTACGTCAGATTTTAGAAACACTGACATTAGCATCAAAAATAGGGGCAAAGGCTATAACCACTCATCCTGGAATGATACACCGATTAGAAGACCGAGTACGTGAAATGGGCAAATATTTTGCCATTGAAACCTTAAAAGAAGCTAACCAACACGCTGAAGATCTGGGTGTTATTTTATCTGTGGAAAATATGCCTCATCGCTACGCTTACTTCTGTAACACTGCATCGGAACATGCTCAGTTCCTGGATCAATGTGGCTGTCACGCCACTGTTGATCTGGGCCATGCTAACACCACAGACCATCCTGAATCTTTTTTACAACTTGAAAAAACATACTACTTTCATTTAAGCGATAATAACGGTGAAAAGGATCAGCATGTGGCTCTTGGTGAAGGCACCTTGGATTTAGGTCTTATAAACGGAATCGAAAGAGGTATTATTGAATTAAACAATTACGATGATGTTCTAAAAAGTAGAAATCTCATCTTAAACCTGTCAAAATAAACTCAATCCTTTTACAATATCAATTCATTATTAAATAAAAAACCTAATTCAAACTTATCCAACATTATTAATGAAAATAAATTTAATATAACTGATTGTAATTTAGTGGTGGTTTCAGATGTTCAGTAAAGTGTATTTTTCTAATTTCAGATCCAGAAGTCAGGGAGAAAACAAAAATAGAAAAATAAAACAGTTATTTGACAGTGCAGGATTCGGCGAATTCCTTACTGAAAATGAAATAACTGCCATTAAGCTCCATTTTGGAGAAAAAGGTAATGATTCATTTCTCAAACCGGTCTTGGTAACCTCGGTGGTTGAAAAAACTCTAGAGTACAATGTTAAACCTTTTCTTACTGATACTAATACTCTTTATTATGGTAGTCGTCATAATGCAGTTGATCATCTCCAGACTGCCATAACCAACGGGTTTGCCTACGCCGTCACCGGAGTGCCGGTGATCATAGCCGATGGGATATGTGGTGATAACTGGATCCCAGTTAATGTGGGGTTGAAACATTTTTCCAAGGTGAAAATTGCCGGAGATATTAAAAAATCTGACAGTATGCTGGTTTTATCTCACTTTAAGGGGCATGGAATGTGTGGTTTCGGAGGGGCAATTAAAAATTTGGCCATGGGATGTGCATCAGCCCCTGGAAAGATAGAACAGCACCAGTGTTCCAAACCACTTATCACTGATAACTGCAATGGCTGCGGAACCTGCATTGGGTCCTGTCCAGTATCGGTCATGGCGTTGGTGGGAGGTAAAGCAGTTATCGATATGCAAGGCTGCATAGCCTGCAATAACTGTCTTTCTACCTGCCCGCAATCAGCCATAGAACTGAATTCTGATTCATTACCCGAATTCATGGAAAGAATGGTGGAATACGCCTGTGGAGCAGTTAAAAATAAAGAAGGGAAAGTGGGTTATATTAATTTCCTCATGGACATAACTCCTGACTGTGATTGTGAAGCATTCAGTGATGCACCCATTGTCCCAGACATCGGAGTAATGGCATCCATTGATCCCGTAGCTCTGGATAAAGCCAGTTACGATCTGGTTAATCAACAGGCTGGACTGGAAAATTCACTCCTGGGAGATCATCATCACCATGGTGGTGACAAATTCAAAGGTGTCTGGGAAAATGTGGACGGAATGGTGCTCCTGGAGTATGCCGAAGAAATAGGGATGGGGTTTCAAAAATATGAATTAATAACCTTGTAAAATTGGTATAAATATTTAAAGTATGGTATTAGTGGGATTAGTCCTTCGATAATACTTTAGGAGGAAGGGAGAAATGGCTTATATATTTTTCCATTTTTTCCCCAGAGCAAGGTATTAAATAAATGATGATAAAACGCAAATAATAAGTGTTAATTTTATATCTTCAATTAAATCAACCTAAAAGAGGGGTTTTAAATGGATACAGCTTACACCTGGCTGATACTGGGGATTATTGGTGCATTAATAATGTTAGGGATTCAATTTTATTCTAAACGGACTCTAACTGCGAAAAAAATTATAGAAATAACTCTTTTATCCTTTTTGGTTATCACTGTGGGTCTAGGTTCCATCTGGGCATCAATAGGTCATTCATTCTTCGCCAACCAGGTGGCTGCATCCATTGGATGGGCTCCAGGAAGTCCATTTCAACAGGAAGTGGCCTTTGCCAATCTGGCTTTTGGAGTTTTAGGGGTGTTATGCATCTGGATCAGGGGCAACTTCTGGACCGCAACGGTTATAGGGGTTTCCATCTTTCTCTTGGGTGATGCAATGGGACATATCAGTAACATTTTCATCACTGGAAACTATGCATCTGGAAATGCAGGGGCTGTTCTGATTCTAGACATCTTAGTGCCCCTACTCTTAATCAGCTTGTTGGTAGCCCACCGAATAATGGAAGAAAGAGCAGTGCGTAGTGCTATAAAGAGTTTGGAAAGATCATTATGAATATGTAGATCTCCATGAAGCAAGGTAAATCATTGAAACTCGAGCCAATAGTTTAAAATTAGAAAATTTTCATAATAACACTAATACTGATTACAATTTACAATTTAATCCCCATAAATTTAATCTTGTACCTTAAATCCACTATCGGAGCCAACTATTTGCAGAATAATGAAGAAAATATAAAATCTACAGGAATTAACGCCCGGCGTATAGAAACCCTGGTGGATGGCATTTTTGCTATAGCCATGACCCTCCTGGTCCTGGGAATTACAATCCCATCAGTGACTAATCCTACTGAAGCCAGCCTTTACCAGGCTCTATATGATCTTTTGCCCAATTTTTATAGCTATTTCATCAGTTTCATTCTTCTGGCAGTTTTCTGGAGGATCAACCACCTTCAATTTAACCGAATTAAACGAGCTGATGGCACACTGTTATGGATAATTATTCTCTGGTTACTTTTCGTGGCACTGGTACCCTTTTCAGCATATTTTGTAGGGGAATACGGGAATTTCCAAATTCCCAACATATTCTTCGATATTAACCTCTTTTTTTTAGGATTCCTACTATTCCTTAACTGGCGTCATGCCATTAACCAGGGACTGATGGATGAACTTGATGAAGCAACCCTAAAGTCAAGTTTAAAAGTTAATCTCATGTTACCTGTAATTTCTCTCTTGGCTTTGATTATCACATTCCTGCCCTTTATGAAAGAATGGGGATATGGTTGGTCAAGCCTGGTCTACCTGATTATACCCTTATTAAAACGCTACCAGTGACTATTGGTTTATTAACTTAAGGATTTCACCAGGTTAAATCAATTATCTTATATTGGAATTAAATTCATCTAAAAAATTAGAAAACCCACCAAGGGGGAATAATGAATTATAATTTAGTCTAGAAACTCTTGATGGCCCAAAAAAAGATTCCCTAAAAATTAATATCCAAAATTTCCTTAATATTCCCCACCACCACATCTGCAGCATTTAAAACATTGGAAGAAGTTTTTTTATCCTGTTGAGTGGTAATAACTCCCAAATCTGCCTCTTTAAGTGCCAGAACATCGTTAGCACTGTTACCAACCATCATTACCTTGTATCTCTCTTTAAGTCCTGCTACAATTTCCCTTTTCCTCTGGGAATCGGCGGTGCCGAAGACGTTTTCAGAAGGGATATCTATAAAACTGGCCAATTCCATCAAAGATTTAGTCCGGTCTCCCGAGGCCACGTAAATATGGAAGGATCTTTTTTTAAGTTCCTCCACCACCTCTGGAACTTCGGGGAATATCTTACCTCCAGCAGTGATTGTAAATTCAATATCACCGCTCTGAGTGTTGACAATGAATCCAGATCCGCTGCATATCTGCACATTATAATTTTTATCAGCAACGGCGTGAATGGTATCCTGAATATCACTGATATTAGCTTTTTCATTTTTAATTAGGGGTAATATTTCCTCCTTTTTGACATGGGAAGAAGAGTAGCTAATATCAAAGGGCACCTTATTGCGTACAATGAATTGAGGGATGGTCTGGTCTGATCGGGCCTTGATGAGGCAACTGGAAGGATCAGTCTGGAGGACTACCAGGGCCCTGTGGGGTTGTTCATCAACCAGATCAATGGAACTGATGTTGTCATAAATAATTCCACTATTAATATTTTTAATAGCCCTGTACCTGGAGATCAAGGTTCCGGAGTTATCGAAAACAACAGCCTTCATATTTCTTAATTTGGTCCTGGTGACTTATAATTTACCATTTTATTCAGGAAGTCCATTAAATTGATACTTAAGACATTTGTAAAAAAACCCTTGGTAATAAAAAAATAGAAATTTCATGCTATTAAGGTTGAGTAAATGAAATAAACTCCTAAAAATACCAGGAAAACTCCACAGATAATCATCATGATCCGGTAACGTTTTCCCGGGAGTACATGCCTTCCTTTGTTGGTGAAAAAAGACACTAAACTATACCATCCCAGATCAGCACCCCAATGACCTACCAGGAAACTTAAAACACCTATGATCCCGGCTAACTCTATTCCTTTGAGCATGAAAGCCCATCCCACAGTAGCCCACCATAAGTAAAAGTAGGGATTGGTTACACTGGTGATGATCCCACTTAAAACTGACCCTCTTTTTTCAATGGGTTCACCCTCACCGGGAATTTCTTCAGGAACCGGTGATCTGGCAATGCTGTAACCAATGTAGATCAACATCATTCCCCCGATTCCTCCGATGATCATGGTCATGGTCTGGGATCCAATCACCCATCCTAAACCCAGGATCAGGAGTATAATCAGGGCAGTTTCCGTAATAACATGGCCCAGAACCACCAGGGGCCCGGCCCTAAATCCTTTTTTAAGAGAATCAGAAATGGTAACAGTTAACATGGGTCCGGGGACCATTGCTCCTGATAACCCCACCCAGAATGAGGCAGCTGCAAATAATATAACTTTTAACCACATTTTAATCATTTTTTTAGATACCTGTATATGGAAAATAAATATTTAGACTTCTTTGATTTCCCTATTAAAAATAGGACTAATAGTGTATTTTTTCATGTGATATCCCAAATAAAGTATTATCAATATTTAAGGTCAAAAAACACATGAATTCTATAATAACAAGTTTTCAGGTTTGATTCAACACTTCAATAATCATGGATAAGTGCTGGTCGATTTCCGCAATCTGGTCATCAGAGAGGGATCTGTTTCTGGCCAAAAACTGGAAGCGTTCGTATACATGGCCCATTCTATGGAGGACTTCGCTTCGATTTACTTTCTGGTACATTCACATCACCAGAACTAGATTGAACTTTCAAACCTATATATTTAACTCAAGAGGATAGTGGACTTCCCATCTTTTCCAAAAACTAAAAAAGGGAATGGGATTAGTTCATGAAATCAAAATTCGTTCCAATACCCTGTTCCCGGGCCCGTCGGTAGATGAGTCCAGCGGTAACCACATCCTGAACAGCCAGGCCTGTGGAGTCAAAGATGGTAATTTCGTTGCCTTCTCTACCAGTTTCCTTCCCAATGACCACATCTCCCAGTTTGGCATGGATATCCTTCCTTTTAAGAACATTTTGTGACACCGGTACATTAATTTCACCACTATGACTGGCCTGATCCCATGAATCAATAATTATTTTGGACTTTAAGAGTAATCGAGTTTCTAATTCCTGTTTACTGGGGGCATCAGCACCCATGGCGTTGATATGGGTCCCGGGACTGATCCATTCTGCTTTAATCAGGGGTTTCCTGGAAGGGGTGGTGGTAACCACCACATCCACATTTTTCACTGCTTCTTCTGCAGTCTCAACGGCCTCCACAGGGAAACCATAGATTTCTGTGGCCTTTTTGGCGAAGTTGGTACGAGTGCTGCAGGTTCGGCAGAATACTTTGGCCTTTTGAATGTCCATCACTTCATTCAGGGCCATTAACTGTGTGCAAGCCTGTTTACCTGCTCCAATTATTCCTAAGATCTCGGAGTCGGGTTTGGCCAGGTATTTGGTTGCCACACCAGCTGATGCACCGGTCCGAAGATCAGTTACCATGGTACCGTCCATCACTGCCAGCGGGAATCCAGTTTTAGGATCAACCAGTTCTATGATTGCCATCACTGTTGGTAAATGGTGTTCCAGGGGGTTTTGAGGATGCACATTCACGCATTTAACCCCGGCTTCTTCACTACTTCGCACGTAGCAGGGCATAATCCTCAGATCACCTTCCTGGAAAAACAGGTACTCTTTGGCGGGCATCTGCACATCACGATCAGCATAAGCCTTAAAAGCTGTTTCAACTGATTCAATAACTTCTTTCATGCTAAGTAGTTCTTTTATCTCACTTTGTTTTAGTAGAAGAGTTCCGGACATAAATTCTGCACCTCTTGTTAACATGTATCGATTAACCTCTAACAAGTAACCCATTTGAACAATAATCTATTTTTCTAAATATTCAATTATTCTGATATTTTTTTAGGTGGGCAATCTCAGGGATTTGAGAGCACATTCACTGGATTCTTATTGGAAAAACACACTTAACTTAAACTATTTGTGTATATTTTTTGTGCAGGATTTTTGGGAAATATAAGTAGCAAGTGGATTTAATAGCTCTGCCAACATAAAAGCAAATAGTAAAGTAGAAGTACTGATATATTCTACCATCAAATCTTGTGTGAAAATGAAGGATTTAAACAAACGATTCTGGGAAATAGACGTCCTGCGCGGTTTAGCCATATTGTTGATGGTAGTTTATCATCTGATCTTTGATCTTACTTACTTTGGAATATTCTATTTTAACCTTTCATGGGGAGTTTTATGGTGGTTTGCCCGAGTAGTGGCATTTATTTTCCTCTTCTTGGTTGGAGTTTCACTCAACCTGAGTTACACCCGGACACAACTACAGGGGAAGGAAAATAAGGCCATTTTTAAGAAATATTTCAAAAGGGGGGTTAAAATATTCTCCCTGGGATTGCTAGTTACTCTGGCCACTTGGATATTCATACCTGAAGACTTCATAGTCTTTGGAGTCCTGCATTTCATTGGTATAGCGATAATCCTGGAATATCCCTTCTTAAACAAAAAATACTTTAATTTGGTTTTGGGATTCATATTCATCCTCATTGGTTTTATTCTGGCCCAGTTCACAGTCAACTACCCCTGGCTGTTATGGTTGGGCTTGAAACCTGCGTGGTTCATAACTGTGGACTACTTCCCATTACTTCCCTGGCTGGGAGTGGTTTCACTGGGGCTTTTCACCGGAAAAATACTTTATCCAAGTTACGAGAGGAAATTCGACCTGAGGGACCTTTCCAAAAGCCCTGTCATTGAGATATTCAGCTTCATGGGAAGGCACTCCCTGCTCATATACTTGTTGCACCAACCACTGCTCATCCTGATACTGTACCTGATGGGGGTTCTTGATCTGGAAAATTTAATTAATTTTATAAATGTATAGTAAGAATGGATACTGGGATAAAATGAATCATTAACCATAAAAAAATCATAGTTAAATTCAGGGGAGGGGCACTCTATGCCTTATTTGATTTGTGAAAAATGTGCAAGTTACTATGAACTGGGGGAAGGAGATTCTCCTGATGATTTCCAACTGGAATGCAGTTGCGGTGGGGAGTTAGGATATTACTTCACCAAGTATGATTACTATAAAAAACACAGAATGGGCAAAGATTCTGCTGAATCTGGAGAAGAATCTCCTGAAAATAAAGAAAAAAATGATGGGGGATTTTTCAGTAATTTAGATTCCCAGTCAAGGGGTTTATTGGTGGTGGGGGTGTTTGGTGTAGTTATCTTAATTCTTTTATTTGGGTTATCAGGTATATTTTCCTCCATGGGTCCTTCCTACATGGATGTACTGCCCCCTGAGATTCAGGCGGCCAACGCCCCGGTAGTGGTGGTACTGTACGCTCCCAGATGTTCTGCCTGCCAGAAATTTGATTCAGAGACCTTAAATAATTTTGATGTGCAGAATAAGTTATATGCATATTCAGTAATGCGCATAAACGTTGATACTAACTCAAAACAGGCCAGTCATTTCAATTCCAACGTGATACCTACCATAATACTTCTGGATGCCGATGGGAAAGAAATACGTAGAAATGTGGGTTATATGCCTCCCAATGAGTTTATAAAATTTTTAAAAACATAAATAAACTTTTTTTCATAACAATCTTGGTTTATAATTTTAATCCAAGGGGATTGGTCATCATGGGTCTATTTTTTTTCATTTTCTTCTATGGTGGGATACAAAACCGGATGGTAAATTAATCTTAGCAATGGTAAATATAATAAGATTCATTTTCTAAATCAAAGGATGGTAATGTTTAACTGTATGTTGATTCGCTACTCACATATTTTAGGTGGGAATATGAAGATTTTGGAAAAATCACAATCAATCAGGAATCATGAATTAACCTCAAAAGAGAATCTGGAAACATTCATCGACAAAATAGAAAAGGAAAATCCAAGTATACGGGCATTTGTTGAACTTAACTTCGACCAAGCTCGAAAAAAGGCAGAAGAAATCGATGAAAAAATAAGAAATGGTCAGAAAGTTGGAAAACTGGCCGGTATGGTGGTAGGGATCAAGAGTAATATTAATGTGGAAGACTTCCATATCACCGCAGCCTCCCCCACCCTGGAAAACTATTTAGGAAGTTACGACGCCACTGTCACAAGAAGGATAAAGGCCGAGGATGGGATTATAATTGGAATGACCAACATGGATGAATTCGCGGCAGGAAGTTCCACTGAAACATCCTTTTTCGGACCCACTGACAACCCCGCAGCACCTGGACATATACCTGGTGGATCCAGTGGGGGAAGTGCAGCGGCAATTGCCGCTCGAATGTGTGACCTGGCCTTGGGCTCAGATACAGGGGGATCTATCCGAAACCCCGCCTCCCACTGTGGAGTGATGGGATTCAAACCAACCTATGGTGCAGTAAGCCGGCAGGGATTGCTAGATCTAGCCATGAGTTTCGACCAGATCGGACCATTCGCTGCTGATGCCAGTGGTATGGCCTTGATGCTGGAAGTCATTGCCGGGGAAGACCCCCGGGAGTGCACTACCATTGACTGGGATGTACCAGAATTCACCTCTTCCATTGTTGATCCTGAAAATGCACTTAAAGGCATGAAGCTGGGGGTAGTGAAGGAATTCTTTGAGGTCTCTGATGGGGCTATAGTTAATATTATTGAAGATCGCATTAACCATATGCAGGATGCGGGGGCAGAAGTGGTGGAATTAAACTTTGATTATCTTAAATTATGCTTGCCCACCTACTACCTCATAAACTATGTGGAGTTTTTCTCTGCCACCAGGAAGTACGATGGTCGAAAATATGGGGAACGCATTGAAGAGGTGTGTGGAGAGGAAGTACTACGCAGGATACACATGGGCTCCTACATTAGTCAGAAAGAATTCAGTGGCAAATACTACAAAAAAGCATTACAGGCCCGATCACTCATAAGAAAAGAAATAACGGGACTATTAAAAGATGTCGATGTATTGGTAGGCCCTACAGTTCCCAAACTCCCACATAAACTGGGCACATCACTGGAACCCATGGAAATGTACGCCTATGACATCCTGACCGTTATAGCCAACCTGGCAGGTATACCTGCAGCCAGCACCCCAGCCGGGGATGTAAATGGAATACCAGTGGGAATGCAGTTCCAGGCTAAACCACTGGATGATGAGAAAATAGTAAAATTAATGGCAGCCCATGAAGAATTGAATTAAATTTTTCCCCGTTATTTTATTATTTTTTATTTTTAAACCAATTATAATCATTTAAATCAGTTAAAACACTCATATTAAATTATAGTTCATTAAATAATATCACTCAGATAAAATTATTCATTAAATGTATACATCAAAATAAACCAGTGAATTCCCATGAAAAAAATAGGCATCCTCTATGTTAAAGGATCACTACCCAACTTTGAGGACTTTGGAAAAATTCCTACCCACCTTTTAAAGGCCAACGGGATGGTTAACGGGAAAAAGGCAGAAGAAATTTTAGATGGCCTGATAATCCCTGGGGGAAGTATAGTAGAATCAGAGAGTATCACTCCTGATGTGGCCAGTGTCATTAAAAAAATGAACAGCCAGGGGAAATTCATACTGGGAATGTGCTCAGGATTCCAAGTGCTGGCTCAAAAAACTGATATAGGTCGGAAATCTCCCTGCCCAGTGGAACGTGAAGGGTTGGGGATACTGGATGTCACCTTCCACCCCCTCATTGGAACTGATCGGGTGGAAGCAGAAGTGGCCGGTGAATCATTCCTAACCAGGGGAATGATGGGTGAAACAGTCACTGGATTTCACTGCCACACCTACGGTGATATAAGGGGAGATGCACCGCCAATACTCTATTCTCAGGTTAAAAGAACAGATTATGCTGATAATCCTCGTAAAATCCTGGCAGGTGTTAGGAATGATGAGGGTAACGTGGTGGGGACCATGATCCACGGTTCTCTGGATGAAAACCCTTCCCTGGTTAACAACATCCTTAGTTACCTGGATGCTGATGAAGCCGAAACCCTAAAGATCCACCAGGCCAACCAGGAACTCCTGAAGAAAGTTAAGGGTGAAATAGGAATTGGACTGGATATTTATTCAGATTATAGGATATCCCTAAAACAAAAAACTACTGAAATTCCTCCATTTCTCATGATAGCCAGCACCGGATCGGATTCAGGGAAAACTTTCCTCACTACGGGCATGGTCGGGGCTCTTCGAAGGAAAGGATACCGGGTGGGAGTTTTAAAGGTTGGACCGGATACCCGGGACATTGTACCTTCACTTTACCTCAACAAAGAAAAAATGATCAGTCTTTCCTCCATACAAATCGGGGGGCTGGGATGGAAAGACTTGGAAGAAATAATCAAGGGATTAAAAGGCCAACCATATGATTTAATACTTATTGAGGGGGTTATGAGTATTTTCACAGGATTACTCAACGAAAAAACGCCCTTCTCGGCAGCTGAAAT
>JAUNXM010000209.1 GCA_030539815.1 Methanobacterium sp. | reverse complement strand
TAAAAAAATATAACAATTGTTATATTTTCTGTTGGTGGCCTATTCCTAGATTTTACAATAGAAATGTGAATAATCAAAACAAAAATCCACAAAAATTGGTAAACCCTCATAATAAGGCAGTAAATCTAATAATCCTATTATAAAGATTATGGGGAAAATAGAATGAAAGAAAGGGGAGAAAACGAAATGACAGAAGAAAATAAGAAAGAATATGGATTAAGTACCTTGGGATTGCACGTGGGGCAGGAAGAAGCAGATCCAGCAACTGGAGCAAGGGCGGTACCCATTTACCAAACATCATCCTATGTATTCAACGACACTGAACACGCAGCCAACCTCTTTGCCCTGAAGGAACTGGGGAATATTTACACCCGTATCATGAACCCCACCAATGACGTGTTTGAAAAGAGAATAGCCGCCATTGAGGGTGGTAACTCAGCTCTGGCTGTGGCATCAGGAATGGCTGCAATTACCTATTCCCTACTGAACATCACTTTACCCGGTGATGAAATATTATCGGCCAATAACCTCTACGGGGGAACCTACCAGCTCTTCAACTACACCTTCCCCGAACTGGGCCGAAAAGTGAACTTCGTAAACTCAACTAAACCAGAAGAATTTGAGGAAGGGATAACTGATAAAACCAAAGCCATATATGCTGAATCTTTAGGAAACCCAAAACTAGACGTCCCAGATTTTGAAATAATAGCTGATATTGCCCATGAAGCAGGAATTCCAATGGTAGTGGATAACACCAGTGCAGTGGGCCTGGTAAAACCCATAGAACACGGAGTAGACATCTCTGTCCTGTCTGCAACTAAATTCATAGGAGGGCACGGAACCTCCATAGGGGGAGTAATAGTTGATTCTGGAAACTTTGACTGGAGTAACGGAAAATTCCCTGGATTTACCCAACCAGATCCCAGTTACCATGGATTAGTATACTGGGATGCATTCGGAGACTTCCCTGGCCTGGGAAATGTAGCTTACACCTTTCGTGCCCGTGTACGATTACTACGCGACATGGGTGCTCAATTAGCTCCATTTAACAGCTTTTTATTCTTGCAAGGGCTGGAAACACTGGATTTACGGGTGAAACAGCACTCCCAAAATGCCATGGCAGTTGCCAAATTCCTCAAAGAACATCCCAAGGTTAATTGGGTAACCTACCCTGGATTGGAAGGTGATTTTGCGCATGAAATAGCATCAAAATACCTTAAACGAGGATACGGGGCATTACTGGGATTCGGTGTTAAAGGAGGGCTGGAAGCTGGTAAACAGTTCATCGAAAACGTGGAACTACTCTCCCATCTGGCTAATATTGGAGATGCTAAAAGTCTGGTTATACACCCGGCATCCACCACACACCAGCAACTAAGCCCAGAAGAACAGGAAGCCACGGGGGTAACCCCTGATTTTGTACGACTATCCATAGGACTGGAAGATGTGGAGGACATCATTGCGGACATAGACCAGGCCCTGTCACGCATCACTCCATAATATAAATTGGAGAGTCCTAGGCGTTAAATAAATGAATAAATATTAAGATACACTCAATAGGGGATTTATAAATCTATTGGGAGATTAATAAAGCTAAGTGTGGGAAAACAATGAAAAAAGAATCTGTTGGTGTTGTGGAAACTAAACACTACCATTTCTCGGAAGAACTAATGCTGGAGGGAGGGGGCCGGCTCAAGGATGTTACCATAGCTTATGAAACCTATGGTGTCTTGAACAAACAAAAAAGTAATGCAATACTGGTTTGCCATGCCCTATCTGGTGATGCCCATGTGGCAGGTTGGCACCAAGGAGACAGAAAACCTGGCTGGTGGGATAACATTATCGGACCGGGGAAATGCCTGGACACCGACCGTTACCATGTCATTTGCTCCAATGTAATAGGGGGATGCCGGGGATCAACCGGACCATCATCTATAAACCAGGAAACAGGCAAACCATACGCATTAAAATTCCCAATCATCACCATCAAAGACATGGTGAAAGCCCAGAAGAGCTTAATCGACCACCTTCAAATCAAACAACTTTTTTCAGTGGTAGGGGGATCCATGGGTGGTATGCAAGTCCTCCAATGGTGTGTTTCCTACCCTGAAATGGTCAGATCAGCCATACCAATCGCCACCACATCCTATTCTTCACCCCAACAGATAGCCTTCAATGAAGTGGGAAGAAGGGCCATAATCAGCGACCCCCACTGGAATGATGGAAATTACTATCATGAAGAATTCCCAGACAGTGGCCTGGCACTGGCCCGGATGATCGGACACATCACCTACTTGAGCAATGAATCCATGTACGAAAAATTCGGAAGAAGACTCCAGGACAAGGAAGAATACAGCTTCGACTTCTCCACAGACTTTGAAGTGGAAAGCTACCTGCACTACCAGGGAAACACCTTCACCAAACGATTCGATGCCAATTCTTACCTCTACATCTCCAAGGCAATAGACTACTTTGACCTCACTGAAAACGGAACATTAGCATTATCAGAAGCCTTCGAAAAGGTTAAAGCCCGAATCCTGGTAATATCGGTTGATTCGGATTGGCTTTACACTCCTGTAGAGTCCAAAGAAATAGTCATGGCCCTGACAGCCAATGAAGTGGATGTCAGCTACTGTCAGATCAAATCCAGCTATGGTCACGATGCATTCTTGCTGGAAACCGGTCAGCTTAGTTACCTTATAAATGGATTTTTCAACGAAACACTGGTGGTGGATGTAATGACCCTCAATGTAGCCACCATAACTGAAAATTCCAGTATTAAAGAAGCAGCAGATATGATGTTGGATGAGAAAGTAACCCACATACCTGTAGTTTCCGAAGACCTTAAAATTATAGGAATAGTCACTGCATGGGATATATCAAAAGCAGTGGCCTTGAAATGTGATAAACTAGAAGAAATCATGACCAAAGATGTTATCACTGCTTCCCCCCACCAACCTATTGGAGAAGCAGCTCAGAAAATGAGAAAATACAATATATCATCCCTACCAGTAGTGAATGATCAGGGGCTAGTAATGGGACTAATCACCACTGACCACATAAGCAACCTCA
>JAUNXM010000208.1 GCA_030539815.1 Methanobacterium sp. | reverse complement strand
AGGACTTTAGGTGTGCGAACACTTCCCACTCTGTTTCTAACCATTTCTGGCCAATTCTCCTTATCAAAACCTTTTTGGGCTAGGAAACCAAAGAGCCATCTTGTTATTCCAATACCAGTACAACCAGTCCATAAGGTATGGTTATGGGTTTCTTTGATTGAAAAGCCTTCTGTGAAATGGGTTCCGTGGACATTGGCAGAAACCGCGGCTACTCCCTTATCCGCACCAGGCACTACTACGCGCATTTCGTATTTCGGCACGTCAGGGAATTCTATGCCTCGTTCTTCCACTTTCCTGCCTTCCAGATAGAATGGATCATCACCGATTTCAGTGTACCATTCCAGTTCCATCTTATTGGCAAGTTCCTGGGAAATTTCCAGGGTAGCATCACGGATCTCTTCCACCTGTTCTGGTGTTCCCAACCAGACCAGTTCAATCCTCTGGAATTCATGAACACGGTCCAGGCCTTTTGCTCCTCCGGCTTCCCATCGGTAAGTCCACCCGCTCTTATCAAAAAGTCTTATGGGCAATTCCTTCTCATCCAGGACTTCGTGGCTGAAAAACTCGTAGAATGGTTCGCACTGTGCTGGGGCCAAAACATAGGAAGGATCCTTCAAACCATCCTTCAAACGTTCAATTGGGACTTCTTTTTTTATTAAAAGTTCATTTTTGAACTTTTTAAATACTTCAGGGTCACGTCGGGGTGCGCTGCAGTAATACATCCCTTCGGGAAGCCCTTCCAGGTAACGCATTTTGTTCATAACTGGAATGGGTATCAATTTTGGCCACATGCACTCAAAGAAATCCAGTTTCTCCACCAAAACCTCCAGGAATATGTCTTCAATGGCCCGTTGCAGGGCTATGAACTGGGGTCCGTAGAACCACTGTCCTTTACCAGGGAATTTCTTAACCCATCCCTGTTTAGCTGCCTCATCAGTGGGATCACCTTCAAAAAAAACCGGGAATTTGGGGCTGCGACCCACAATAGTCCCTGGTTCAATTTTGGTGACCTGACGGGTTAAAATGTCATCAGCATCATCTTCTAGTTCTTCTGTAGACTCCATTCTTTCAGTTTCTGAGAGAACGTGCTTAACCACCCGGTCCACCACGTGTTTGCGAAGGTCACCTTCTTCCAGTTTCTGGAATTGGATGGTCATTTTTCCATCATGGAATGTGGCCTCCTCCACGTAGGGCATCTGGCCAACATCAACCATTTCCGGGGAGGGAATGTCAATCTGGTATTTTTCGACAGTGATTTTCCGGACACCAATATGATATTTTGGTCCTAAAAGTTCTGTAAGTGGCTTTTTCATCCTGAGTAGTGCGTCATGTGCTCTTCCCCTCCTACCAGATATTACTTCCAGATGAAGGGTTTTACCTTCCAGCTTCCACTCCACAATATGTGCTGCATCATTCTTTTGACCAGATGCAACCCCTTTTTGAAACAAATCTTCATTAGCATAATTTACGAATCGGATAATATCTTCTAAGGCTTCATCAGCATCTTTACTGAATAAAACTTCTCCTTTTAGTGTGAATTTCATTTTTATAACATCCTTATGGTTATAATATCTTAAAATTTCCTATGAATTTTTATTTAATTAAATTTCCAATATTTTTTCAACCATCATCTCCGAAAATATAAGATCGTCTGCCGTGGCCAGAACTGTCTTAAGCGAACTTCCTATTAACTTACAGACCAGAGAGTTGTGTTCTTGATGTGATTCTAAAAAACCAATATTATCTGGTAGTAAGGATTGGTGGGCGACCTCTGCCTGTTTAGAATCATGGTAATGGAAAGTTATGGTGGCTTTGATATTCATGATTTAACCTTTAGATGGGCTTAATTCCCTTTCTGGTTCTAATATAATAATTTTTTTTAACGTGACTTAAGGACACATGTTAATTAGATAGTCTGATTTAAAATTTTTTCTGCAATTTTCTCAATGGAATGCAGGGCCACTGAATCAGGGTAATTTACCAGGGGAAGACCTTCCATATCTGCCTGAACAACCTTATCATCCCGAGGCATGCTTCCTAACACATCCACATCCATTTCTTTCAGTTTTTCTTCCACAAACTTCTCTTCAGCTTCACTGGAAACCTTGTTTATCACGGCGCTTACATTCTGGATACCTATATCTGTGGCCAATCGTTTAATACGGCTGGCTGTCTCCAGAGATTTAAGTCCAGGTTCGGCAACTATAATCATAATGTCCACTGCCTCGGCTGTACGCCTTCCCAAGTGTTCTATCCCTGCTTCCATATCCAGGATAACCATTTCATCCTTTTTGATGATTAAATTTCGTAAAATAGCCTTTAACATCACCGAAGCCGGGCAAACACATCCATCTCCCCCTTTATCAACCGTGCCCATGACTAATATTTTAAGACGTCCTTCTGGATCATAATCGGTTGAAAGAGACTCTGGAAGATCTGATATGGTTGGATTGATTTTGAAAACTTCTCCAAAGGATGAACCCGGCTCTGCACCAGTTCTTTCCTTTATAAGGTCTTTCATCTTGGATATGGGGGTTATTGAATTATGTATTCCCAGACTCCCTGCCAGGTTCATATCTGGATCAGCATCTATGGCGTAAACTCGGTATTTTTTGGATAAAATAACCGCTAAAGCACCTGCTAGTGTGGTTTTACCCACTCCACCCTTTCCAGTAACTGCGATTTTCATAAATTTCACCAATTCCATTCTTAAAATGAACTACAACTATGAAGATAAAAAATCTATGTTAAGCTATTTATGTTAGTCTGATATTATAAATTCATTGGGAAAATAAATTCACTGAAATTCAATGGAAAAGAAAACAATTCCCTAAATTTCATTTAAATCAGTTCAAATCATATTGGATTCCAAGGATAAAATTATATATTACCCCAGTGAATTATTTACATGAATTTTTTAATATTCTAATTTCAAATTATGAAAAACTACAATTGAGATTTGTGTATATAAAAAAGATGGGTCAAATCCATTGATCATTTTATATATTATAATTCTCCAAACTAATTGTACTATTGATTTCTACCTGGTTGAATGATATCATATTCACATTTCCAGGACGAGAAATA
>JAUNXM010000025.1 GCA_030539815.1 Methanobacterium sp. | reverse complement strand
AAATCTCAGTTTCCAACTATTTTCCTAATTATATAAATCCCAGTTTAACTATTATCCTAACTTTAAATGGTTTTTAAGAATTCCGATTCCCTCAACTTCAACTTCAACCACATCCCCTACTTGCATTGCCCCTACCCCTGGAGGTGTTCCGGTGGCAATTACATCCCCTGGATTAAGGGTCATAATCTTGGATATGTATTCAACCAACTCTTCCACAGAAAAAATCATGTTCCCAGTATTTGAATCCTGTTTAACATCTCCGTTTAATTTTAGGGAGATGTTCTGATTAGAAGGATCCATATCTGTTTCTATCCATGGGCCCAGGGGACAAAAGGTATCAAAACTCTTGGCACGGGTCCACTGCCCATCTTTTTGTTGGAGGTCACGGGCGGTAATATCATTTAAAACAGTGTAACCAGCCACATGGTCGTTAGCATCATCTTTACTTACAAAACGGGCCTTTTGTCCCATTACCACTGCCATTTCAGCTTCGTAATCCACTTGATGGGATTGGGGAGGATATATGATGGGGTCCCCATGACCAATTACGGTGGTGGTTGGTTTTAAAAAGAGTATGGGTTCCTCAGGAAGGTCCATGTTCAACTCTTGCGCATGGTCCTGGTAATTCAAACCCACGCAAACCACTTTACTGGGTTCAACGGGTGGAAGTATTTTAACTTCATCCAGAGGGTAAAATCTCTTCCTTTCAAGATCATCAAGGGGTGATCCGGAAGCTTCCAGTAGGGAGTGATGTATTTCCACCAGCCCCCCATTTATAACCACCCCGGTTTTTATTACACCCTCCATTTTAAACCTTAGAAGTTTCATAAAATCCCTTTATATGCTATTTTTTTAAATACTAGATTAAAATCATTACTGGATTAAGTCTTATAATCTGGATTTGATATATTTTTAGCATGGTATTTTTAACAGGGGGATATTATCCTAAATAATTCTTTCAATGGGCACCACCAGAATGTCCCGGGCACCGATCTTTTTCAGCCGGTTAACCACCTGGAATACTTCGTGTTCATTAACCACTGCGTGCACTGCTACCACTCCTTTGTTGGAGAGAACCTGGGACACGGTGGGTCCGGTCATACCGGGCATGGCATTTTTAACCCCATCCAGTACTTCTTCATCCACGTTCATCATCACCAGCTTCTTTCCCTCGGCATCTAGAACGCCCTTAACTCCAGTTCGGATTTCCTCAATTTTTTCCCTCTTGCTCTGGTAACTATCGGGGTTGGCTATAAGGTGCACTGAGCTTTCCAGGATGGTGTCCACCATCTGGAGGTGATTCATTTTAAGGGTGGTTCCAGTACTGGTCAGATCAGTAATAAGGTCTGAAACTCCGATAAAAGGTGCTATCTCGGTTGATCCGCTTAGTTCAACAATTTTGACCGGAATCATCTGTTGTTTAAAGTATCTCTCTGTGAGGTGGGGGAATTCGGTGGCTATGATGGAGCCATCTTTTACATCTTCCAATTCTTTGATGTCTGAATCTTCAGGGGCAGCCAGGACCAGTTTGGATCTTCCGAAATTCAGATCCTCCAGTATCTTTACGGTGGCTTCTTTTTCCTCTATTAAATCCAGGCCAGTCATTCCCAGGTCTGCAGCACCATCAGCCACAAATTCAGGGATATCAGCAGCCCGGGTGAACATTACACTGATCTGGTTATCATAGGTTTCAGCGAAAAGCCGGCGATTAACTGCATCCTTCAATCCAATACCTGCTTTGGATAGGAGTTTAACTGCAGGGTCGCTTATCCTTCCCTTGGATGGAAGGGCTATTTTTATCTCCATCTAAAATCCTCCTCACATTCACTCATTCAGTTAAAAACTTTAATAGGTGTATCTAAACATTTAGTAAAAATGATTGTAACCCGGTAATGCTGTATCGGGTACAGTTAAATTTCACCATATTGGATACTGTAGATATTTATGTTATTTTCCTCAATCTTATATAGATAGGTGGTCCCATGGAAACACAGACTATACTCATAAAAAACACAACGATCCTTGCCCCCGAAGTTATGAAAGGATCAGTACTGCTTGAAGACGATAAAATCGTTGATATAACTTCAGATAAATCCATTAATAGGGCAGATGAAATCATTAATGGTGAAGGAAAGCTTGTAATCCCGGGATTGGTTAACACTCACAATCACCTTTCCATGAGTTTAATGAGAGGTTTAGCTGATGATCTGCCTCTGGATGCCTGGTTGAATGATCATATCTGGCCAGTGGAGGCCAACCTGGAAGGGGAGCACTGTTATGCTGGAGCTCTTTTATCGGCACTGGAGATGATTAAATCCGGAACCACCACTTGTAATGATATGTATTTCTTCATGGATGATGTGGCCCGTGCTTTGGACAAGTCTGGAATTAGAGCCATGCTTTGTCATGGAATGATCGATCTATTTGATGATGAAAAGAGGAAGGCAGAATATAAAGAAACTCTCCGCATAATAGACAAATGTCATAACACTGCTGAAGGCAGAATACAAGTGGCATTAGGACCACACACACCTTACACTTGTTCTCCAGAACTATTGAACTGGGTTCGCAAGAAAGCCGACGAAAAGGGGCTGAGAATTCATATACATGTTTCAGAAACTGAAAAAGAAGTGGAAGATAGTTTAAATGATAGGATGAAGAGGCCCTTTGAGTACCTTGAGGATATAAAATTTTTAGGCCCTGATGTTATAGCAGCCCACTCTGTGTGGATTTCTGGAGCTGAAATAGCATTAATCAAGGACAACAATGTTAAAATATCCCATAATCCTTTGAGTAATATGAAACTGGCATCAGGAATATCTCCAGTTTCTGATTTATTAGCCAAAGATGTCTGTGTATCCCTAGGAACCGATGGTGCTGCGTCCAACAATAACTTGGACCTGTTCCAAGAGATGAAGATGTCCAGCTTCCTTCAAAAAGTGAATAAGTCCGATCCTACAGTTTTAACTGCACCCCAGGTGCTGGAAATGGCCACTATCAATGGTGCCAGTGCCCTGGGCATGGAGAACGAGATAGGGAGCATTGAAGTGGGGAAAAAAGCGGATCTAACCTTAGTAGACATGAAAGCACCACACTTAACTCCTCACCGAAATCCAATTTCCCACCTGGTCTACTCTGCAGAGGGGGCAGATGTGAGTACAGTTATATGCAATGGGGAAATTCTGATGCGTGAAAGAGAAGTTATTGCTCTGGACGAAGTTGAAGTCATGGAAATTGCTGAAAATGCTGCTGAAGATCTTGTGTCTCGCAGTTGATGATATATTCACTTTAAAAATTTGGTGATGATAAAGTGAGAATTTTGCTTAGTTATTCCTTGGAACTGGGTTATACTGATTATCATCCATAATGATTTTTTCTAGAATAATAATTCTCGAATAATGATGGTGATGTAAATGAATCACAATGGAATACTAACCCTTTTTGATATAGACGGGACTCTGGTTCGAGGTGCACGCTGCCACTATCAGGCATTTGTCCATGCGGTTAACAAGTACTATGGTATGAAAGAGGATATCAGTGGCATAAACTATGCTGGGAAAACAGACCCTCAAATATTGATGGAAGTCCTAACTATGGGGCAGGTACCAGTAGAAACCATACAAGAGAACTTTCAGGACTGTTTGGATTACATGGCCCAGTACTACATTGCCAATGTGCACCGGGAGAATGTAAAAGCATTGGGTGGTGTGAATAATCTTTTAAAGGAATTACAAAATGAAAATGTCCTGATGGGTCTCACCACCGGTAATCTAGAACCAATTGCATATGCTAAATTAGGTAAAGCTGGTCTTGATGGTTTTTTTCCCTTCGGAGGTTTTGGTAGTGACAGTCCCCGGAGACCCTGCCTGGTGGAAAAAGCACTGGAACGGGCTAGAACCATACACGGATACCAGGGTGATCAGATATTTATTATTGGTGATACTCCGCGTGATGTGGAATCCGCCAGACCTTTCAATCTTAAAACCATAGCTGTGGCCACAGGGAGATATTCCTGCCAGGAACTGGAACAGACCGGTGCGGATTTTGTACTGGATAACCTTCAGGATCAGGATGGATTTCTGGAAATATTGAAAGTATGAAAAGGGCAAAAACATGCTTCAATAGCTTTTTAAGCCACTAAATATCATAATTTCATTTTTTTTAATGATTTATAATTCAACATCTAGATTAATGGTAATATCTTTTTTAAGCTCCTGAAACTGGGTAGTAGTTCGGTCCCTTATTCGTTTAAGTTTAATTTGGAACGTCTTGATAACTTTTCCTGGGTTCCGACTTAAGACCACTACTCTATCAGCCAGGAAAACAGCTTCGTCAACATTATGGGTTACAAATATCACTGTTTTTTGTTCTTCCTTCCAGATACGAACCAGTTCCTCCTGGAGTTTGTGTCTGGTCTGCACATCCAGGGCAGAGAATGGTTCGTCCATTAAAAGAACATGGGGATTGTTAACCAGTGAACGGGCAATGGCCACCCTCTGTTTCATTCCTCCAGATAATTCCCGGGGAGAACTGTTCTCCACTGCGGATAATCCCACCATTTTTAGATATTCTCTAGCTTTTTTGACCCTTTCTCCTTCTTCCATTCCCTTTAATTCCAATCCAAAGGTAACATTTTCCAGGATGTTTAACCAGGGGAACAAGGAGTACTGCTGGAAGACGTAACCTCTTTCTATGCTGGGCCCCGATATTTCAGTGTCTTTTTCCAATATGTGGCCAGTGGTAGGGAATTCCAGTCCGGCAATCATCCTGAGCAACGTTGTTTTCCCACAACCAGAGGGTCCAACTATGCATAGGAATTCTCCTTCATCAACCTTTAAGTTAATATCCTGGAGAATTACCTGTTTAGACCCATCACGGGTGAAATTTTTAGTGATGTTTTCCAACTTTATCACCAGCTCACATCCTTCTCTACTTTTTTAAAGAGATAATCTGCGGATAATCCAATTAATCCAATAATTAACATGCCCACAATAGCACTTCCGGTGTCTAACATGCTGGTTGAGGTAAATATGAGGTATCCCAATCCATTATTGGAGCCTATCATCTCTGCGGCTACTGTACACATTAATCCCACCCCCACTCCTACCTTCAGTCCGGTGACAATGCTGGGCAGAGAAGCTGGTAAGACTACTTTGATTAAAGTTTGCCTTTGATTTGCTCCCAGAGTATAAGCTGTTTCTAAAAGAACTTTATCCACTCGTTTAACTCCATCCATAGTGTTGATGAGTATGGGAAAAACACTGCCCACGAATATAATGAAAATCGCTGATTCTAGTCCCACGCCAAACCATAGAATCGAGAAGGGTATCCAGGCAATGGGTGGAATTGGTCTTAGTATTCCAATTGTCAGACTGGTTAGATGGTCAATTTTTTGGGACCATCCCAGTATAATTCCCATGGGAATACCCACTGCTGCCGAAACCGTTAAACCTAGTATAACTCGTAATAAGGTTAGGGAAGTATCCGTCAATAGTTGTCCGTTAACAAGGAGTGATTCAAACGACTCAAACACTTCAAATGGGCTGGGAAGAAAATACTGGGGTATTAATCCTGTGAACGTGGTGAGAATGGCCCAGATCACTATAATTGAAACTGGTAATATTGATGGTATGATTATTTTTTTCATTTAAATTCCTCGCAAGGGATAACTATTACCCTCGATTTAAATGCCATGATATTGGTTAACTAATACTTAATGCATTTAAATCATACCTTAACCGCCTAAAAAACTGGCATCAAATATTTCGTTAGCTGTAAGATTTTTTTTCAAGTATCCCATGTTATATTCAATTTCCATGAATCTCAAAACATTATCTTGGAATTCCTTATCCACCGAGGAGACAAAAGTGATGTGCTGGAGGGATATGATCTCCAAATCATAGTTGGTTGTTAATTCTTGGGTTATTATCTCTGCAGTCTGATTTGGATGGTTTATGATGTATTCAGTGGAATTTTGATGGATCTCAAGGAATTTAGACAGCTCATCAGGGTGTGAGTTGATGAAGTCCTCCCTGGTGATAATAACACAGCAGGGGTGATCTTCGAGGATATCATTAGAGTAAATCATCACTTCGCCAATGTCTCGGTAGGGGGCCATGGATACGAATGGTTCATAGGAAATATACGCGTCAACTTTACGGGCAGCCAGAGTTGAGGGGATGTTGTAAACATTGATAGATATTATATTCACTTCCTGGGGGGTGATATTGTATTTCTGTAATTCGTAAAGGAGTAAAACTTGCTGTATGGAGCTTACACCGGGAGTGGCTATTTTTTTACCCTTCAAATCAGCGGGATTTTTAATCTTGGAGTTGGGTTCAACCACAATCCCACTACCCACTAGATTAACTGCACCCACCACCTTAATGGGAATACCTTTGCTTATTCCCTGCATTGCAGGGGTTATCCCCACATAACCAATATCCATGTCCCCACTGGCCACAGCATCCACGATATTTGATCCAGTACTTATTTGTGTCGTTTTAATTTTTAAACCGTTATTTTCGTAGGTTTTATTATTTTTAGCCACAAATAGTGCTGCACTATGATCACAGGGTAAATATCCTACATTTATTACACTAGGATCTTTGTTCTCGAATAAATGCCAGGTTCCCCAGCCTGCCAGTAAAACAATTAAAAAGAGGATTATTAGTTTATAGTGTCGCATAAACATCATTAATTCTCAAAATCTGTAATATTGCCCTCTAAATCTGTTGACATCATTGTATTTTTTCATGGAAATTCTATTAAAATCTCTATATTTATTATACTCCTTAATGAGGGATTCATTAATCTAATAATGTTTATGTTGTTAGTTATAACTATATTTATTAAGGTTTTCAGGTTTAGGATCATTGATTGGTAAACATTATTAATTCCGGATTATATATTATATAATAGAGAAATCAGGATATTAAGGATACATTAATCAAAAAAATGGGATTAAGGGGGTTTGCAATGACTTTTTACCGTGAAGAAATCGAAACCATGCCTCGGGATGATTTGGATGCATTGATTGATGAAAGGATCAAGTATACAGTTAAATACGCGGTAGATAACTCCTCATTTTATCGTAAATGGTTTAAAGAACACAGGATAAATCCAGGGGATATCAGCGACCATGAAGATCTGAGGGAACTGCCCATCATCAGTGGAAAAGTTATGCGGGAAAAGCAACCTCCGGAAACTGAAGATTTTGAGTTTAAATGTATGGATTGGAATGATATTTACACCATACACGAGACCAGTGGAACCAGTGGAATGCCTAAATCATTTTTTTTAACTTGGGAAGATTGGAATCGTTACGCTGAAAAATACGCTCGTTCATTTGTTTCCCAAAATTTTGGTGTTGGAGACCGGGTGGTGATCTGTGCCAGTTATGGGATGAATGTGGGGGCCAACACCATGACCATGGCTGCCCAGAAGATTGGCATGGCCATCATACCCGAGGGTAAATGTTCTTTTCCAGTGCGTATCATGACCAGTTACCAACCCACCGGGATCGTGGCCAGCGTATTCAAACTATTAAGATTGGCGCGAAGGATGGAAAAAGAAGGAATAAATCCTCAGGAATCAAGTATAAAACACCTTATTGCTGGTGGAGAGAGTTTTGCTGATGAATCACGGGCTTATGTTGAAGAAGTTTGGGGAGTGCCGGTTTACAACACTTACGGCAGCACCGAGGGAACCATGTGTGGGGAGTGTCATGAGAAAGTGGGGTTGCATGTTCCAGAAGATATGGTACACCTGGATCTTTACGACCCGGCCATGGAAAACTTTGTAGATGAAGGGGAATGTGGTCGAATAGTTTTAACCACCCTACTACCTCCTGGAGGTAAGACTGGCACGTTACTTTTGAATTATGACACTGAAGACACTTCTGTGGTGGTAAGCAGGGATAAATGTCCCTGTGGAAGGACTCATATGCGGATACTGAACCCTGAAAGGGAGGCAGAAACAGCATGGGTTATGGGGGCGCCATTTAACAGGGTGGATGTGGAAAGGGGTGTTTTCCAGCGGGAAAACATGGATTACTTAACTGGAGAATACGAGGCCTTCCTGTACGGTGATGAGGAGGAGGTTACTCTCCGGGTAAGTGTGGAGTGCCAGGATAACAAAAACTGTGCTCAGGAACTGGTTGAGGAGAATTTTTTAAAATCATTCCTGCAGTACAAGCCTCCCCTATCTGAAGCACACCAGGATGGTAGTTTTAACATCAACTTTAATTTTACTGGACCGGGGGGTCTTGAATTCTACAAGATCAGGGGTCGGCCTAAGCGTTTAGTTGATCGTCGCTATGAGTAAATGGCATGCTCTGTCCATCTATTTTTTTTGGATATGGTGTATTTCACGAACGTTAGGAGACAATCCCTGGTTTGGAATTACATAAAGGAATACGGTTCATGAAAATTTGAAAGGCAGAGAGAACACTAATGACTATCTAAACAACTCGAAATCCACCATTTAATTTGTCGTTATTATAATCTGATTAATATTAATCAGATACCTGCACATTCCATTGCACCTGATTAACTAATTGTATTGCTTATATTAGTTCAGGATATTTATGCCTATTTTCCATTTGTGGATAATTAAAGGGATGAAAGATTGGTGGAATTGTAGGTTTAAGGTGAACAAATCAGCCTAGATATTAATAACTCATATACTGTATAAAGAACCACCTTATGGTTTATAAAACAAACCACCATAGCGGTTATAAAATCAGATAAAACAGCAATTTTCTGTAGAATTTAAAAAAAATGGTTTCATGCTTGTAATGTAGAAATAAAAAAAAGATTTATTTAATTATTTATTGTAATTATTAACTTCTAAAACTTGTATGGAATTAGTAGGGCAGTTTGATTGGCATTCTAAACAACCACAACACTGATCAGTGTTTATGTGGCATTTTAAATCCACAATTTCAATGTTGTTCATCAAACAAGCATCCACACATACTCCGCATCCGATACAAGTGTCTTTAATTTTGGCTTTGAATTCCTGTTCAATTAGGATACTTACTATGGTGCGGGTGTTATCAATATTTCCAGTTAAAGAGTAGGTCATATGTAAAAAGTCCCGGTTACAGCAACTGGTCACGGCTTCCGCAACTTCTATGGATCCCCATGATAGATTTCTGCCATTTAAATAATGGGAAACTGTTGATCGGTCCATTCCAAGTTTATTTGCAATGTCTTTTTGGAAATAACCTTGATTTCTTAGCTTCACCGCTGCTAGATACTTTAATCCGGATGCAATATGTTTCGGCATGTAATTCCCCATGTGCGTTAATTACACATTACCTCTGATTAATATTTATAGATTGCTACTTGGGGCAAAAACCTACCCTCACAAAATGACCCCTTAACCCTCTGCCCATTATGATTAGTTTTTCCAAGACTGGTATGAAACAACAATCAACAGATTGTAGAGATTAAACTCTAATAACAGGGGTTGAGGTCTAAATTGAGATTATCCACTCCCAAAACAAATTTTTCATTCTGTTCTTTAATTAGATTGTAGGGTTGGTCAGTGAAAGATTCGTAAATAATAGATGGTATTCCTTTCTTAATCAGGGGAACGGTGGTGTAAACCGTGCTACTGGGGGTGGGTGCAGTGTAATAGGGAACACCTTCAATGGAACTTGTTAAATTATGAGCAATGTCCAGAGAGCAACCTTGGGGGATGGGCGTAAATAAGAAAACCCTTTTAGAGTATTCACCATCAGTTCCATGGACATCAACAGCCAAACAGAAATTTTCCCGGGCAATATCAGAAACCACATATTTATTGGATAGCAACTGCCCATTCATTCTCCCTTTTGAAAAATCAGATGGAAATTGGGTTACATTAATATGATAAAGGTAGTAACAGTATTTTAGGGAATCTGATTTTTCCTTAACATTTTCAGCAACAGATTTATGGGCCTTATACTCTCGGGGATGTTGACCAACGATATAAGCCACCTTAACTGGTGAACTGGAGTTCCCGTAGGGCCCTTCTTTCATCACTGAACCATAGGATTCTTTTCCTAACACTTCTTGAACTAAGGGCTGTGATGTTGATTCTTCAGCAGAATAAACATTGTAGATTGGTATCATAATCAGAAAGAGGCAGAAAATTGTGACCGTTCCTAAAATAGGCTTATGATGGGGATGATCCATTATTTTATTCTTTAAATCCTCCATTTTATTTTTTAAAATCTTGAATTTAGACTTCAATAAATCGCCTCTCTTGGTTGGTGTCTAACCAGAACCATGTTCTACTCCAGACCATTTAAATATTATTACTTATTCCATGAATTGTGTGGGGAGATGTTAAATCTTTATTCACTCCAAGTCAATCTTCCAAAACTCTTATAAGATAATGTTCAAATGTCTTTTAAATCGAGAATAGTGTCAATCTTTACAGTATGTCTGAAGGATGATATGCTCTCTATAATAATATTTAAAGTTTTAAAGGAAGACATTTATTCCATTATCATTTAAATATTCTTTAACTTCCCTAACACTCAATAAACGATAGTGAAAAACTGAAGCAGCCAATAATATGGATGCACCACCTTCTAAAACTGCATTTTTAAAGTCAGAAAGCTTACCTGCACCTCCAGATGCAATAACCGGAAGATCAACCGCATCTGAAATTGTTTTAGTGAACTCAAGATCGTATCCATTCTGAGTTCCATCACCATCCATGCTTGTGGGCAGAATAACTCCAGCACCCAGTTCCTGACACTTTTTAGCCCATTCAATAGCATCAATACCGGTAGTTTTAGTTCCTCCTGACACTACCACCTCAAATCCTGAGGGCATGGCATTGTTCCGGCAACCATCAACGGCCACTGTAATTTGATCCCTCCCATATTCAAGAGCAGCTTCCTTGACCAGATCTGGATTTCTTACAGCAGCACTGTTCATGGAAACCTTATCCGCCCCTGCCTTCAGGGTTAGATCAATGTCTTCCAGACTTGAAATTCCACCACCTACAGTCAGGGGCATGTCAATAACCCCAGAAACTTTTTCCACCCACTCCAGTCGTGTTTTTCGGTTCTCCAGTGTGGCAGATATGTCCAGCATGGCCAGTTCATCAGCCCCTTCTTCCTGATATAAAGCCGCATTTTCAGCTGGATCACCAGCATCCTTCAGATCCACAAAATGAACACCCTTAACCACCCTACCATCCTTCATATCCAGACAGGGCATTATCTTCACCATACTCATATTCATCCCTCCTTTATCAACTTACCCTCATGAGAATTAACTTAAAGTGTGGAAATTCGTTATCTATTAGTTAACCCATTCCCCATATTAAATACATTGAAACATTTTTTTTAACCTCTTTACCCAGGTTATCAAAATTTTAATATCATCCCTAGAATGACATCAACCTTAAGTAAAAATGGAGTGAATCATGTTAAATGCAGAAACATATCTTACCTCTCAAAAAGGGATAGGTGGATATATCAGGACCAAAAATGAGGATTTCTACGTGGAGGAAATCCCGGAAACCCTTCCCAGTGGTGAAGGACCAAACACTTGGCTTTGGATTGAGAAAAATAGTAGAACCACCCTTGATGTAGTTTTAGACATTGCCCGTGAACTTAAAATCAATCGTAAACAAATGGGTTTTGCTGGAATGAAAGATAAAAAAGCAGTCACCAGGCAGTGGATATGCATCAGCAACAAAACCCCTGAAGAACTCCAGGGCCTAGAAAAAAAGCTCCACAACGTTAAAATAATTAACATAACTCCCAATCAGAAAAAGCTGCGAATGGGACAACTGCTGGGAAACAAGTTCCGGTTAATGGTAAGGGATGTTAAGGATCCTGAAGTAGCGGCTCAGGAAGCGCAGGAAATACTCAACCAGTTAACGGAGAGAGGAGTTCCTAACTACTATGGATATCAGCGTTTCGGTAAAGACCGTCCTAATACTCATTTGGTGGGCAAAGCATTGATCAAGGGCGGTGTTAAGGAGGCGGTGGACCGTTACATTGGCCATCCCTACGATACCGAACCAAAACATATTCAGGAGGCCCGCCGATTTTATGATAATGGGGAACTGGAAGAGTCCCTGGAGTCAATGCCCAGTGGTATGAGGTACGAAAAGATGATGTTACGTGCCCTTATCAAGGAAATGAAAAAGAAGGGAGAATTAACTGAGAAATCATATATTTTGGCACTTAGAAGCATTCCCAAACCCCTGAGCAGGATGTTCGTCCACGCGTACCAGTCATATCTATTCAACAGAGCGGTAAGTGAACGTACCAAACTGGGTATTGACCATTACGTAAAGGGGGATATTTTGATTGATAATGATGAACATTTGATTCACGAATTTAGAGAGGAAGAAATAGATAATGAGATTAAAAACTTCCAGGCCCACCCATCATCGCCTCTTTACGGTAGTAAAGTGCCCCTGGCAGGTGGTATTCTGGGAGAAATCGAGCAGAAGATTTTGGATGGGGAGAATTTAAAGTTAGATGATTTTACTGTGCCTCAGATGCCAAAACTTGGCAGTCATGGTATACGCAGAGCAATGCGTTTTAAAATATGGGATGTTTTTGCTGAAGCAAATGATGAAGGGGTTATGGTGAATTTTTCCATTCCAAAGGGTTGTTATGCCACTGCGGTTTTAAGAGAAGTTATGAAGGTGGATGTGTACTGAATTTATAATCCCTTAAATTATCCTTTAAGGTTTATATCATCAGTTTACTTCTCACACGCTCTTACCAAACCCATATCAGACACCAGGATATATGTTAAATTGCCCCTCATATCGGGGGGTGCCCCCTCATAAATAACTCTAATATCAATAAAATGACAGTTAAGCTTAGAAACTAAATTTTGAAACGTTTTTTAAGCTCACTTTTAGTTCTTTTCTCTATTTCCTTACTACCCTTACTTTTGGCCTGTTTTTCCAGTTCTTTGGAGGCTTTCTTAGCAACTGAATCCAGGAATCCCATGAAATCCCTCCATTAATTTTTTTTTGCTTGTTTAATGATTTTGCATTAATTTATGCTTCGGTGTATTTTTCAGGATTTTCATCGAACTCTTTTTTGCATCCCGGGGCACAGAAGTAATATTTTTTCCCTTTATATTCACTTACCCATTTAGCATTTCCCTCATCAACATCCATTTTACAGATTGGATCTACTACCATTGTTATCACCTCAAAATTCCAGTAATATAAGATAGAGACTCATAGTTTTTTACTTTCTTAGACTACTGTCATTTAACACCTAAATCATTTTAATTATACTCCTATTCCTCCACTTTAATATTAATTTCAATAATTAGCTTTCTTCTAAATTCTTCGATGGGGGCATGTAACCCTTTAGAAGTAGTGATAGTGTCACAATGGTAACCGAACTCAGAGCCATGGCCAGACCAGCATATTCTGGGCGGAATGTAATCCCTAAAGTTGGGTAAAGCAATCCTGCTGCCACGGGTATGAGAATAACGTTGTAAGCAAATGCCCAGAAAAGGTTAAGTTTGATACGTCCCATAACCTTCTCGGATAACTGCACTCCCGCCACAGCATCCAGCAAGTCGTCCTTGATGAGTACAATCTCTCCACTTTCAATGGCCACATCAGTACCGCTGCCAATAGCTATCCCCACATCAGCCTGGGCCAGGGCAGGAGCATCATTAATACCATCCCCTACAAAAGCCACCACTTCTCCATTTTCCTGAAGCCTTTTCACTTCTGCGGACTTATCCTCAGGTAATACTCCTGCCATGATCCTTTCTATACCTATTTTCCCGGCGATGACCTCTGCAGTCCTGGGATTGTCCCCGGTGATCATGGCCACCTCTAAATCCATCTTCTTAAGTTCTTTTATGGCCAGGGAGGTATTATCCTTTAGAGTATCAGCCACCCCTAGAATACCCGAAAAAGCATTATTGATTGCCACTAAAACTGCAGTTTTACCTTCTAATTCCAGTTTTAAAATCATTTCATTTTCATCTTCTGAAATTTCCACATCATTTTCCTTAAGCAGATTCCGGGTACCTATTACTACAGACTTCCCGTTCACTGTTGCAGACACACCCTTACCAGCGAAAGTGTTGAATCCTTCAGTGTCTGATAATTTTATATCATTATCTCGTGCTTTGGTAACAATTGCTTCAGCCAGGGGGTGTTGTGAATTATTCTCAACACTGGCCGCAATAAACAGTAAAGTTTTATCATCAAGGCCAGTTCCTATGATGTTAGTAACTTCAGGTTTCCCCTTAGTAAGGGTTCCTGTCTTATCAAATAGAATTGTGGTTAATTTTTCGGATATTTCTAGGGCTTCACCGTTTTTAACCAGTATGCCCAACTCTGCGCCCCGTCCAATCCCAACAGTCACTGCGGTGGGGGTGGCCAATCCAAGGGCACACGGACAGGCCACCACCAGGATGGAAATTAGGATGGTAAGTCCAAACAGCAGGGTGCTCCCCAGGAGGAAGTACCAAACTAAAAAAGCAGCAATAGCTATGGTAAGAACCGTGGGGATGAAATAACTAACTGCACGATCAGCTATTCTCTGAACAGGAGGTTTTGACCCTTGTGCTGATTCCACCAGTCTAATTATCTGGGCCAGGGTGGTGTCTTTACCGATTTTTTCGGCCTGGAATTTTAAAATCCCGTTTTGATTTATGGTCCCTCCAACCACAACCGAACCTGTATTTTTAAGGGAGGGTATTGGTTCCCCGGTGATCATGGATTCATCAACGTAACTTTCCCCAAAAATCACCTTACCATCCACTGGGATCCGTTCACCAGGTTTTACCATAACCACATCTCCCACTATCACCTCTTCCACGGGGATCTGCGTTTCAATACTGTCTCCCTCTTCATCACGGAGAATGGTGGCATTTTTTGCCTGCAAGCCCACCAATTTCTTTATGGCACTTCCAGTTCGGCCTTTAGCACGGGCTTCCAACCACCTTCCCAGCATCAAAAAACCAGCCAGCATCAGTGCAGTTTCATAGAACATGAATTCAGGGGTGAGCACGATGTTAAAGGTTCCCAGTATACTGGATATAAAGGCCACCCCAATACCCAGGGAGTACATCACATCCATGTTCAGGTTATGATTTTGAAGGGAACGATAGGCAGCAGAAAAAATAGGATGGCTAACGTAAATAAAGGGTAAAATAGTTACTACAAGCATGAAATAGGCCATGTTAAATGGTAACATCACGTCCACATACATCAACACCATCAGGGGGATGGAAACTGCAAAAGCAACCGTAAAACGGTTTCTTTTACCATTAAGATCAGCTTGTTGTAATTTTTCCTCCTGATCTTCATTGGTCTCCCCTTCTAAACCCAAATATTCATATCCAAGATCTTCAATGGCTTGGCGCATTTCAGCCACACTGGTCATCTTAGGGTTATAGGTAACGTAGGCCTTTTCAGCAGCTAAGTTCACGTTAACCTCACTCACTCCAGTGATCTTCCCTAAAATTCCTTCAATTGCCTGTACACACATGGCACAGGTCATTCCTCCCACCTTTATAATGACCTTTTCATTCACCACACTGAATCCAACATTTTCCACAGTCTTCTCCAGATCCTGGAGCTTTAACTTTTTTGGATCGTATTCTATAGTGGCTTTTTCGGTTCCAAAATTAACTTGAGCTTCCCCCACACCTTCCAATTCCTGCAATGATTTTTCAACATTCAATGCGCAGGAAGCACAGTGCATACCTGAAATTTTAATTTCTGCTTTTTTTTTAGGGTTATTTACCATGTTAATTCAGTCCTTTTGTCATGGTTTATTCAAATCTCTCTCGTTAATATTTTGAAGTAATTATATTTTCAGATATCAAATCAATCTGTTTTTCTTATAATCGTTAGTTAACTAATCTAATTCTAATATAATTTTCATATTTATTTGTCTTTAATCGATTAGAAGTCTGAATTCATGTTCAATATCCTTGTAAATTTTTCCTTCTTTCATAACCAGGGCTATGTTGTCCGGATTTCCCATAGAATCTATATTCTGCAGGGGATTGGTAGAAGTTATCACTATATCTGCCAGTTTACCCTTCTCTATGGTGCCGATTTTATCTTGCCACCCTAAAAGTTCAGCTGCGTGTTTAGTGCCGGCCTGTATGGCTTCCATGGGTTTCATACCCACCTCACATAGCAATCCCAGTTCACGCAAGTTCTGTCCATGGGGACCTATACCACTATCAGTACCCATAACCATCTTAACTCCAGCTTCATGGGCTTTTTTAACACTTTTCAGGCCTTTAATGAATACACTCCTGGCGTCTTCCTGGCTGAATTCAGGAAGTTCTCCAGATTCCAATTTGTCCATGTTCACCTGGTGCACCAGCATGGTGGGAACCAGCCAGGCATCATTTTTAATGAATAGGGAGATACATTCATCATCCAAGTAGGTTCCATGTTCAATTGATTTAATCCCTGATTTAAGGGCGTTTTTAACACCTGATGATCCGTGGGCATGGGCCATTACAGGCAAACCACGGAAAGAAGCTTCTTCCACCATCACACGCAGTTCGCCGATGGTGAACTGGGGATGTTCGGGGCTGTCATTGGCACTTATCACTCCTCCAGTGACCATGACTTTCACCAAATCTGCTCCTGCCCTTAAAACTTCCCGAACTCTTTTCCGAACCTCATCCTCGCCGTCACAGATTGAATCAGGGAGTCCAGGATAAGTTGTCTTAATCTGGTGTCCTGATTTGTGATGGAAATCGAAATGACCTCCTGTTATGGAAAGGGGCATCACACTAATCTGAAGCCGGGGCCCTTTGATTAGCCCCTGTTCCACCGCAATTTTAACCCCATAATCAGCCATTCCCGCGTCTCTGGCAGTGGTAACCCCTGCATTTAGAGTTTTTTTAAGATTTTCAGTTGTTTGGTAGAAGTAAAGGGATAAGGGTGTGTATAAAGGGTCTTCAAAGCGGAATCCGGTGAACATCATGTGCACATGGCAGTCAATAAAACCCGGGAGTATGAATCCACCACGAGCATCCAAGTATTTGATCTTATCATTGGGGAGCTTTAAAGAACCTTCAACACCTGAATCAATGATTTTATGGTTTTTAATAAGAATTTCCGCATTTTCTACAGGTTTTCCACCATGTCCATCGATTAAAGTTCCGTTACGGATTAGAAAATATGCCATTGGACAACCCTCCTTAGTATTTAAAATGACTATACTGGTGTGATAATTAAGATTTTTATAATATTGATTTGTATTATCAGTCTTATCTTTTTTTCAAAAATTGAGGAATTGTGAAAACCAGAAATATCATTACATGTGGAAAATTTCAATAGTCTTTTATTTGGAAAATTTATTTGAAATCTGAGGGTCAATAGGAATATCCCTCTGATTTTTAGTTTGTATTAATGAGTATGGGAAATTAAAGGGAAAAAAATATTAAGGACATGAAGGGATATAGTAAGATTGATAAAGGGAGGTTGGAAGTGTTGGGAAATGTACCAAATCCAATGTTAGCAGTGATCATATCATTCTTCTTACCCGGTATAGGTAGTATAGTTACTGGTAAAACCTTGATGGGAATCATAATTTTTATCCTAGCATTGATATCATGGGCTGCTATTTATTTTGTAGGGGCCATTGCATTTATCTTGTACATGGTTGTCTGGCTTTATGGTCTGTATGATGCATACTCTGGGGCTAAAACCATGAACAATTAATTAATAAGTTACGTTTACTTTAAAAAGTAAAGGGAGGTGAAAACGCATGGTAGAAGTAAAATGGATGCCAGTAATAATTGGTATAGTGATTTCAGTGATATTAGGTGTAATCCTTGACATGGTTATTCCTGGATATGGCAGTTTCATTGCATATATAATAGCAACCGTCTATGTTGGTTACACTGTTGCAGGCGGATACATGAACGGTGCAATCCACGGAGCACTAGTAGGAATCGTTTCAGGGCTTATTACGGGAATCATAGCAATACTTTTGTTAGGTGCCGTAGCTGGAGCAGCCGGAGCAGGACTAGGAATCCTTGGAGTTATTATTGGAATAATAATAGCTGCAATTATCGGTGGAATCTGTGGAGCCATTGGAGCCTTAATAAAAGGAGAAGCATAGGAAATACATATTTTTCTTTTTTTTATTTTTTCATAAAGAGGTGAAAAAATGGACATTGAATGGGGAGCAGTAATTTTTGGATTCATTTTATCTATAATATTCGGAGCCATTTTTGCGGTTATAATCCCTGCAGTGGGTTCGGTTATTGGTATCATACTAGCGGGAATGGTTGTGGGCTACATGGTAGGGGGAACTGCCGGTAATGGTATGGCAAACGGTGCGATATCTGGTTTGTTCGGAGCCATAGTACTTTCCATACTGATGCTCATATTCGGAACCATAATTCTGGGTATACTAGGCTTTGCAGCAGCCACAGTAACTTCAATATTCCTGTTTATAGCTTTCTTTGGAATCATGATCCTGATGGCTGTTGGTGGAGCCATTGGAGCCCTGATAAAAGGAGAAGCATAGACAAGATCATAGATAATCAAAACAATTACTTTTTTTATTCCTTT
>JAUNXM010000207.1 GCA_030539815.1 Methanobacterium sp. | reverse complement strand
GTCCTTTCTTTATTTATTGTTAGATCTAAATAAGACATCCCCACAAGTTCTTGAAGTTTGAAACCAAACATTTTCGCCATGTATTGATTTGCAAAATTAATAAAACCCTCTGGATCAACTAAAATTATCCCCGAAATAACCGTATTAAAAATGGCATTGATCTGCTCTTCACTTTCTTTTAACTTTAATTCAGACTTTTTACGATCGGTAATATCCATGAACATCCCGGATATAACATCCCCATCTAGATTGGCACTTACCAGCAAGTTAACTGTTTGACCATTTTTTCCCACACCCTCAACTTCATAATCAGCCAGCTGGCCCGTTTTTTCAAGTTTCCGAATTAGTAGATTTCTCTCACCCTGATTTTTGTATATCCTTTTAATATTATGTTCCATCAGATCTTCAATACTTTGATAATGTAATATTTTGGCTATGGCCTCATTGGCAAATAAGATGTCTCCCTGCAGGTTAGTTTTAAAAATTCCCACCAGGGAATTGTTTACTAACTCACGGTAATTTCTTTCGCTCTCAATAAGAGCTTTCTCTGTAGATTTCATATCTTCAACCATATGACGATATTTTTTTTCACTTTTTCGAAGATTTTCTTCGGTTTTTTTACGGATGGTAATATCTTCAAATACAGTTGCAAAGGTTCCTTTTGATGGTGAAAAAACAGAGATGCGGAAGTATTTATCCATAGGTTCAAAGTAGGTTTCAAAGTTTTCTGAATTTCCTGTTTGGGCCACTTTAAAGAAAATATCTAAATATGGTGCTTTTCCAGTGCCGTATATTTCTGAAGCCTTCCTCTCCAGAACGTCTTCCCTTTTAATTCCTAGAATTTCTTCATATGCATGGTTAACATCGACAATTTCATAATCTACAGGAACATTGTTATCATCATAAATTACTTCATGAATGGCCACACCTTCATTCATTGAGGAGTACAGCGTTCGGTATCGTTCTTCACTTCTTTGAAGGGCTTTTTGCATGATTATTTTGTCAGTGGTATCCTTATATATGCCAATTCCGTAAATTTTTCCATCTAATTCCATTGAACCGGTGATAGTTTCAGTAGTAACTATACTGCCATCAGGACGTGCAAAATCAATTTCCAAAGAAGGTTTAATGTCGTCACTTCTGGCTTGAATTTTGTTCATCTCAATTAAAACATCTTTTTTTGATTGTGGAGCCATAAAATCTAGTAAATTTTTACCTATTAGCTGTTCAGAGCTTTTAAAACCCAGTATATTGGCCATGAAAGGATTAGCATAAGTTATTATGCCATGATGGGTTAATGTAACACCATCCTTCATCCCCTCCAATAAATAGCTGAATCTTTTTTCACTTTTAATCAGTGCTTCCTCTGCTTTTTTAAGTTCAGTGATATCCTCGGATATGCCCAGGAGATATTGGGGATTCCCATCCTTGCTTAAAATAGGAATTTTCTTGGTGTGTAATATTCTTTGACCCAAATTCTTGGTTTCAATAGTTTCTTCAGGAATATCGAGTAATTTTTTATTTTGGAGAACTTCTCTGTCTTTTTGTGTACAAAAATCCGCTTCTTCTTGGGGGAAAAAGTCAAAATCATTTTTACCAAGTAATTCTTCTCTTGAACGTCCTAGTAATTCCTCGGCTGCTTTGTTAACCATTTTAAATTTTAGTTTTTCAGCACTTTTTACAAAAATCATGTTGGGAATATTTTCCACAATATTTTCCAGAAATTCTTGACTTTTTTTCAGTTCATTTCCGGTTTTTGTTTGCTCGGTGACATCGTTGTAAATGGAGACTATTTCACCGGTAGGGGCTTTGAAAACATAGTTCTCATACCAGTTAGCATAATTCTCGTCAGTGTAGATTTTTGCTGGATAACGAACAGGTTCTCCAGTCAACCAAACCTTTTTAAAAATTGGAATAAGGCCATATTCATCAATATTAGGCCGAATATCAAAGAGGCTTTTGCCAATAACATCTTCCCTCTTCATTCCTTCAATTTTTTGACTGGTTTGGTTAAATTCTCTTATCATATAGTCGCTACCCTTTGATCCATCATTTTTGACCTGATATATTGCCATTCCACTGGGCATGTTATCAAAAAGACCACGTAAAAGTTCTTCTGATCGTTTAAGTTCAGTTATATCTTGTGAGATAATTTGAACACCGATTATATTTCCTTCTGCGTCTTCTACTCTGTTGTAAGTTGATTGGAACCATTTTGTTTCTTTTGGCAGCTTAACTTGGTCTTCGTAAATATTGCTTTCACCCGTTTCTAAAGTTTTTTCCAGCCTATTTATATACTCTGAAGCTGTTTCTACACCAAATAATTCATTTAATGTTTTTCCTTCCAGTTCTTCTGGTAAAGAGTTCATATGGGCAGAGGCTATGTTGTTGTAACTTATTATTCTACCATCCAAATCATAATAACCGATACCCACACCTGCTCCTTCAAATAGTGTCTTGTATTTCATTTCACTTGCTTTCAATTCTTTTTCCATCTGATTTTTGTAAATAACAAGTTCTATGGCATATTTAAGTTCATTAGAATCGTATGGTTTGATTATGTACCCCGCAGGTTGTGTTAGTTTTGCTCTTTCAATTGTAGACTCTTCAGAATGAGCAGTTAAATAAATAACAGGAATATTTAAGCCTTTAATCTTAGAAATGGCTTCAATACCATCAGTATCTCCTTTAAGAACTATATCCATCAAAATAAGATCTGGCATGATTTTTAAAGCTTTTTCTACAGCTTCTTCACCATTGGTAGCGACATAAGGAACTTTATAACCAAAGGATTCTAATGTACGCTTAATGTCTAGGGCTTCTATGCTTTCATCTTCTACCAATAGAATTTTCTCGTTTACCATTAGAATAACCAATTAAGATATATCATTAATTCTATTTGTTTGTATGGAACTAAAAAAAGAATAGCATATTATTATGAGATGATGATTTTCTGGAGATGATTATGAGATGATGATTTTCTGGAGATGATAATTTTTTCTGATTATATTTATTCATAAATAGGGGAAAACACTTTGATTCAAGTATATTAAATTGATTTAAAGAAATATTAAATTTGTATTCTTGAAAAAGTATTGGAGGCTTATCATGGAAATGAATGTAGTTTTT
>JAUNXM010000024.1 GCA_030539815.1 Methanobacterium sp. | reverse complement strand
TCGACACTTGCCATTACCACATCTTCAACCGTTGACCGCCCAGTAGCACTGTTACCATCAGAATCCACCATTATCACAAATACTTCAGCCAGAGCATTGGTCCCCCCAGTTATTGCTTCAATATGATATTCTTTAAGTTCTATATCCGCAGTATCCGCCACTAAATTTTGTATTGCATTGATTGCCGCGTCAACTGGACCCACCCCTGTTTTAGCAGCAGTTTTAATCTTTCCATCAATGTTAAGTTTAACTGTAGCTGTGGGAAGTACGTTGTCACCAGTCATTACTGTGAACCCCTCCAGTTTGACCTTTTCTTCCTTGGGTTTCCCCAATACCGTTTCGGCCATGGCCTGGAGATCAGCATCGGTTACCATTTTGCCCTTATCTCCCAGCTTTTTCACCTGGTCATATAAAGTACAGAACTGATCCTCTTCCATTTCAATTCCGTAGTCATCCAGCTTAGATCGTATGGCACGGGCACCCGTATGTTTTCCCATGACTATACGACGTTTGTGACCTACCATTTCTGGTTTAAGTGGTTCATAGGTCTCTGCATTCTGTAGTACTCCGTGGACATGTATTCCTGCTTCATGGGCAAATGCATTCTCACCTACAATGGCCTTGTTAGGGGGCATTTTCACCCCGGTGATTCTGGAAACCAGTTCGGATGTGCCCACTAAAAGTTCAGTAGTTATATTGGTTTTAACACCATAATTCACCTTTAAAGCCATTACCACCTCTTCCAGGGATGCGTTTCCTGCCCTTTCCCCTAAACCGTTGATAGTGGCGTGAACCTGCTCGGCACCTGCTTCCACTGCAGAGAGGCTGTTAGCCACAGCCAGACCAAAATCATCATGGCAGTGAACACTTATGGGGATTTTAACCACCTCTTTCAGGTGACTGATGAGGCTATGCATTGATGCTGGTACTAATACCCCAACTGTGTCTGGAACGTTGATTATATCTGCTCCAGCGTCTTCTACTGCAATATAAATATCTTTAAGGAATTCAAACTCGGTTCGGGTGGCATCTTCTGCCGAAAACTCGGCAATGATTCCATGATCTTTAATGTACTCCACAGCTTCGGTCGCCTTGTTGAGTATCTCCTCTTGATCCATATGTAACTTGTATTCCCTATGTAAGGGTGAAGTTCCAATGAAAGTGTGAATGTAATCCACGTCAGAGTCCAGGGCTGCATCCAGATCTTCCTGCAGCACCCTTGCCAAACCACATACTTGTGCATTCAGACCCAGACCCTTAATTTTACGGGAAGCCTTCTGCTCACCCAGTGAAGCGGCCGGGAAGCCCACTTCTATCACATCCACTCCTAATCGGTCCAGCCTTTTGGCTATTCTAATCTTTTCGTCCGGAGTTATAGCCACCCCTGGCGTTTGTTCACCGTCACGGAGGGTGGTGTCAAATATTCGCACCTTTTCAGGTATTTTCATCTCTTGCTTTACCTTATCTATGTACATGGGAAGACCCCTAATGGTTTGACATTATATAATGTTTGAACTGGACTTCATAAAAAAATTGTGTAAAAAAAGGGGAGAGTGTATTATATAGTGATCCCTTATTAAAGTGATCCTGGAAACTAAGTACCCATGGCCAGGCTCAGGAAATTTCTAATGCCTGGTGCCAATCCCAGGATAAATATGGCTAGTTTCAACATGTTCCTGATGGTTTTATCCTCCACGTAGGTATCAATAACATAGAGGGCGGGTAGGATAACTGCTATTTTTAAGGGGAACATTACTATGGCACTATCTGCCATTTGGGTGAGGGCGTTGGGTAGTACGTGCTGTTCACCATAACCATAGTAGTCCACCGCAATAAAAGTAGAACTAGCATCAAGCAAGTGGGCTAAAAGAACACTTAAATTGAATTTATCCTTTAAAAGACTCCATTTCCAGCTTAACAATATAAATGGTGCCGATACCAGGACCCATGATCCCATTACCTGAAATACTACCACCATGTTGAGGTGTTGACTGTAAAACAAGTTGGGAAGGCACATGACCAGACCCACTATGAAGATTATATAACGGTAATCCCAGCCAATCTTCCGTTCCACTAAAACAGACCCTAAAAGAGTTAAAATAGCTGTGATTCCAGTTAAAAGGTATATTCCGGGAGTGACCAGCAGGTAGGTTAAAGGATATATGCCGTTGTCCACTAGGGCTCGAGCACTGGATCCGAAGAAAATAAAGGGAATAAGTGGTATAAAAAGATCTTTAGGGTCTTTATCAATCCAGCGGAATATTTTAATAATTAGGAGAATTACCAGGCCCAGAATTACGCCAAATACAATGGTATTTAGGGTGGTGTAACCCGGGTGCAAGTAGATGAAGTTCTCCTGGATATACTGTATGATTTGATCAAGAACCATGGCCCTATTTAAGGTGTTAAAATATTTAAATTTATCTTAACAAGTTCCCCAAAGATTCCAGGCATTTAAAATCCTAAAAGAATAAAATTTACTAAACCCGGCGAATTTTTTTATTTATTACTTCTTTAAGGATAAGCGGAAGCGGAGTTCGATCCCCGAAAACATTGGTTTTACCGGAAAGGATACCCTGGATAATGCCTTCCACTGAAAAGTCTGTTTCCACCTCAGTAACACAGCTTCCAATGGCCCCCAAAAAGTGGGCGTCACTGGCACCGATCTGGGGGATGTTCCTATCTTTGGCCATGTTTTTAGCTCGCCAGTTAGAATATCCGAATATGTAACGGGAGTTAAGGGTTTCCATGGCATCCACATCCACAAATTTTACTTGGGTAAAAAGTCCTTCACGGTAGGTAACAAAGGGATGGGCAGCTACTGCTATCCCTCCCTGAATCCTGATTAGTTCAACAGTTTCTTCCGGGGAAATTCCCTTGGGTATTTCCTCACTGATACCAAGAGCCACGATGTGTCCCTTATTGGTGGAGACTTCCATGGCCGGTATGATCACCAGATCCTCCATTTTACCAAATTCTTTCAAGGCAACTTCAGAGCCCTTAAGGGTGTTATGGTCAGCAATGGCAATGGCATCCAGACCAATTTTACGGGAATGCTTGATTATATCCTTTACCGTGGCGGTGGAGTCTCCAGAATAGGTGCTGTGTATGTGAGGATCGATAATCATCAGTTAACTCCTAATGTCAGTAATTGATTTTATTAATCCTGCTGGTCCGGTCATCATCACATCCCCCCCTGGAGCCGCATTATAGACTTTGAGATCAGTTTGGGATAAAATCGAACGTTTAGGCCCTGTAGCCACCACATATTCAAAGGAATCTATGGCATCTACCACCCATGCCCCGTGACCATGCTCATCATGAACCTCTTCGTGAGTTATGGTACCTTCGGATAATCTTTTTACAAGTTCCTCTATCCTTTTTGGCGTCAATACCCCAGTATGGTGTTCAAAAACTCCGTGTATTTTCCCTTTCATAAATGATGCAGCTAGAGTGTGGCCATTACCCACATCAAGGGCCACATAACTGTCCAATTGATCAACCTGAGGGTCTAGGGTTGCACCACAGATGGAGGCAAATTTACTATCCATAATAATTGGTTTGTATCCTTTAAGAGTTCTCTTAACTCCTTGCATACGGGTGAAATATTCAGGGATTTCCCCGAAATAGGCAAACTCTTCCGGGGTGCGAGGAATATCCAGTTTTTCCCTTATTTTCTGGAAACGGAAATTTCGGTCCCCAGTTCCCTCCTTATAGCCATGGTCCTGTACTGCCACACCTATAAAGTCAAATTCAAGTTCCACGTCAAAATTCAGTAGTGCATCTTTAATTGCCGCTAAGTCAACATCCTTCAGTTCTAATTCGGCAATTTCTGGATGTTTGGCCATGACCGGGACAATTTCCACCCCGGTGGATCTTACCCTATCCAAGTCATCACGGACTGTTCTGGCTGAATTTTCATTCATTATCACCCGGTAACCTCTGTCAATGTGATTTCTTATGGCCTTGTTAACCGGACCGCCACCCATGGTTTCTCCACTTAGAAACAGGTCATGATGATGTTTTGTTATTCGTTTGGCCATTATTTTAGTGGGAGAAGGGAGGACCATCTTCACTGCGTTCTCCATTGAATCTTGAGAATCGTAGAGCATTATATCCTGGGTCCCGGTACCCACGTCGATTGCCAGTATTTTCATGGTTACAGTATATGCCCCTTTAAGGTTTAAGAATTAAACCCCCAAATTAATGTACAAATATATACAACAAAGGTTTAAATAGTACGTTAAGTATATTATGAAGTCATACTAATGTCTTGTAAATTTCAATAATAATTGAATAGAAATAATTGAAGTATAATTATAACTCATTAAAATTAAACACTAATGAACCAAATCATAAATTAATGTTTAATTTAATGTTAATCATTAGATTGAATTTAAATTTCTAATTAAGGACAAATTAAGAGGTGAAATCCATGTACAGTGTAAAATTAACTGAAAATGAAATACCTAAAAAATGGTATAATATAGCTGCTGATTTACCAGTGGAGTTCCCAGCATACGACCAGACCGAAGAAGGAAAACAGCTGGAAAATCTGCCAAAAATATTCTCCAAAGGAGTATTAGAACAGGAATTATCCACAGAACGTTATATAAAGATTCCTAAGGAAGTAATAGAGCTTTACAAACAGATAGGCAGACCCACACCGTTGGTCAGAGCCAAAGCTCTGGAAGATCATCTGGATACTCCCGCCAAAATATTCTACAAAAGGGAAGACACCTCTCCCACCGGAAGTCACAAACTAAACACCGCAATCGCACAAGCATACTACGCCAAAAAAGATGGTATTGATCGATTAACCACTGAAACCGGTGCCGGCCAATGGGGAACCGCCCTTTCACTGGCATGTAACTTAATGGATATGGACTGCACAGTTTACATGGTGAAAGTATCCTTCAACCAAAAACCATACCGTAAGACCATCATGCAACTCTACAACGGAGAAGTGTTAGCTTCACCAACTGATAGAACCGATTTCGGAAGAAAAGTTCTGGAAAAAAATCCAGACCATCCTGGAACCCTGGGAGTGGCCATATCCGAAGCCATTGAAGACGCTCTAAACGATGAAAAAGTTTACTACTCATTGGGAAGTGTTTTAAACCATGTGATGCTACACCAAACTGTTATCGGCCAGGAAACTCAGAAACAACTTGAAATATTCGACGAAACCCCGGACATCATGGTAGGTTGTGTTGGTGGCGGTAGTAACTTTGCAGGGGCAACTTTCCCCTTCATCAAAGACCAGTTAGACGAGAAGATTGACTGTAAGTTCATTGCAGTGGAACCATCCCACTGTCCAACCCTGACCCAGGGTGAATACTGCTACGATTTCGGAGACACGGCAGGATTAACTCCCCTCATCAAGATGTACACCATGGGACATGACTTTATACCCCCATCAGACCATGCCGGTGGACTGCGCTACCACGGTATGTCCCCACTAGTGGCTCTCCTGGTCCACGAAGGTATTGTAGAAGCAAGAGCAGTAGACCAAACCGGTGTTTTCCAGAGCGGAGTTACCTTTGCCAGAACTGAAGGAATAGTGCCTGCACCAGAAACCTGTCACGCCATAAAAACCGGAATAGATGAAGCTATGGAATGCAAGAGAAGTGGTGAAGAAAAGACCATCGTGATCAACTTCTCGGGCCACGGCCTCCTGGATCTCAAGGGCTACGATGATTACTTGGAAGGTAAAATAGTAGATTAAACTATCCTACTTTTTTACCCTCAATAAATTTTTTTATTTTTCCATCATCTTATTTTTTCATGAAAAGAACTGGTTGAATTAAAATTTTTTTACAAATAGTAGAATATATCTATTTATAATCTATCACTCATAGAATTAGTGTACAAATTTTAAAAATGTAAATTTAGACTTAAATGGAGGATCATGATTATGTACCAGATAGGGGAAGCCTTAATTGGAAATGGAAATGAAATTGCTCATATTGATCTAGTAATTGGGGACAAAAACGGACCAGTAGGAACTGCTTTCGTTAATAACATGTCCAGTCTTTCACTGGGCCACACACCGTTACTTTCAGTGGTCAGACCTAACCTGATGACCAAACCCGCAACTTTAATAGTGCCCAAAGTCAGTGTACGTTGTCTGGATGATGCCAACAAAATATTTGGACCGGCACAAACTGCTGTAGGCCGTGCAGTGGCCGATGCTGTCGAAGAAGGTATTTTACCTGCTGAAGAAGCTGAAGACATGGTCCTGATCATCAGCGTGTTCATCCACCCTGAAGCATCAGATTACCGTAAGATTTACCAGTACAACTACGGAGCAACCAAACTAGCATTGAGAAGAGCAATGGAAGGATATCCATCTGTTAAAAAAGTATTAGCTGAAAAAGATAGAGGAGCGCATCCTATTATGGGTTTCAAAGTTACCCGGCTGTGGAAACCTCCATACCTGCAGGTGGCCCTGGACCTGGATAACATGCAGGAAATGGAACGCATAATCGACAGTCTACCAGACCGGGAGAGAATCCTGATAGAAGCTGGAACACCACTGGTTAAGAAGTTTGGAGTGGGAATTGTCGGTAAAATCCGGGAACTCAAGAAGGACGCATTTATCATTGCCGACCTTAAAACTTTGGATGTGGGACGGATAGAAGTTAAAATGGCAGCTGACGAGACTGCTGATGCAGTGGCCATCTCTGGACTGGGAACCCAGGAGTCCATTGAAAAAGCAATCCACGAGGCCCAGAAACAGGGAATATACTCCATACTGGACATGATGAACGTGGACAATTTCACCGAAAAGCTGGAAACCCTAAACTTCAAACCAGACATCGTCCTCTTACACCGTAACGTGGATCTGGAAACCATGAAAGCAGAACGTGGGGAAGAACAGGCCGACATGACTGAATGGGGTAACATCAACCAGATCAAGGATCTCCTTGGTAAAAATGGACTGGTGGCAGTTGCCGGGGGTATTGTCCCTAAAAAGATGGACCAAGCCCTGGATAGTGGGGCAGACATCATAGTGGTGGGCCGTTACATCATAGGTTCCAGAGATGTGCGCCACGCTGCTGAGGACTTCCTGGAAAAAATGCCCCAGGACCCTGACACCATGCGTCTGGCTCTGGATGAAGATGAATCCATCTAAACTAAGCATATAATTTATTATATGCTTTTAAATCTCTTTTTTTATTTGAAAAATCATTTTTTCAACTCATTAAATCCCAGTACTAATAAAAATCAATTTTTTATCAAATTTCCTAAAATCCCAGTACTGAAATGTAAAATTTTATTATCTTAAACCACTCATTCTTTATTTACACAAAACTGCAGGGAGGGTGGATTAATGATTTTAGGAATAAGCGGAAGTCCCAGGAAACAGGCCACCGAGCATGTCTTAGGTGAAGCCCTGAAGATGATGGAAGATAAAGGTTACGAAACTGAGATGTTCACTGTTCGGGGTAAAAATATAGGCCCATGCAGAAACTGTGATTACTGTCTCCGAGAAAAGGAATGTATCCTCAAAGACGATATGTACCAACTTTACCCACTCTTTAAGGATGTTCATGGAATTATAATGGCCACACCAATCTACAATGGAGGAGTAAGTGCCCAGATCAAAGCAGTTATGGACCGCACCCGTGCGGCTGCAGCTGTGGATATTGACTTCCTAAAACTTAAGGTAGGAATGGCCATTGCTGTGGGTGGTGACCGTGTTGGAGGTCAAGAACTGGCTATACAACAGATCATGACTTTTTACATTCTAAACGGAACCATACCAGTTAGTGGGGGGCCTTTTGGTTCAAACCTGGGAGCTAATTTCTGGTCACAGGATACCCTCAAAGGTGTTAAGGAAGATGAAGAAGGATTCAGGAGCCTCAGGAAAACCATTAAAAGGTTTGGTGAATTCCTGGAAAAATATCCTGCAAGGGAACCTTGAATTCTCATCCACATAAACCTAAAGTTATAAGGTATAAGTTATAACTAAATCGTAATTAAATTAACTTTAAATAAATTTAAACACCTTCAAAAGCAGTTTAGAAAAATCATAAAATATGTTATAAGTTATAAGGAGTATCTTAATGAGAATCGAAGTTGATGAAGAAAAGTGCACTGGCTGCGGTATTTGTAAGGAAGAATGTCCCAAGGGGGCCAAGATCTGGGATGTGAATAAAAAGGCCATGGCCACAAATTTACGCTACTGTCACTTGTGCACAATCTGCGCTTCCAAGTGCCCGGAAGGTGCCATACTTATAGTAAGGGATGATCCAAATGAGCCGAAAAAGCAAGATACAGAGGAAGACCTCTGAAACCAACATAATAATCGAGTTGGATCTGGATGGGACAGGAGAGTATCAGATAGAAACCAAAATCCAGTTCCTTAATCACATGCTGGAATCATTCACTAGACACAGCCTATTCGACTTGAAAGTAGAAGCCCAGGGAGATATTGAAATAGATGACCACCACACCGTGGAGGACATAGGCATAGTACTGGGTGAAGCCCTATCTGAAGCTTTGGGTGATAAAAAAGGTATACGCAGAATGAGCCATGCCTTGGTGCCCATGGATGAATCCCTGGCCATGGTAGCTGTAGACCTGTCTGGACGCAGCTATAGTGTCCTGGACCTGAACTTTCATCAGGATAAGGTAGGAGACCTCAGCACTGAAAATGTGGGTCACTTTTTAGAGTCTCTGGCCCAGACTGGTAAGATAAATCTACACGCCCGTGTTGAAGGATCCAATGACCACCACCAGGTGGAGGCCATCTTCAAAGCACTGGCCCGTGCCCTGCACGACGCTACCCAGGTGGTTCATGAGCGGGTGCCCAGTACCAAGGGCGTGATTTAGGAGATATGTAAAATGGCTGAATATCTCCCCCGCATATTAATACCTGCCAACCGATTGAAATCCCTTACTGATGGCCTGTTTGCCATTGTCAGGACCATCATGGTAGTGAAAATCCAGAGACCAATCGGACCAATCCACAACGCAGACCTATTCGTGATTCCTGTTCTTTTTGTTGCTGGTAGGAAAACATAGTCCAGTACTGCAGTTAAAAAGAAAAATAGAACTTTATAGTTTAATAACACCTTGAATTTAAAATCATCCCCCAATGAAATATAAAATAAATGGAGATAAAAAGATGAAAACCCTTATTGCCTGTTACTCCTACTCTGGGAACACCCTAACTGTGGCTCAGAAATTACAGGAGTCATTAAATGCTGATTTAACCCGTTTAGAACCTGTTAAAGATAAATGGTATGTTATCAAAGCCATCAATGCATATATGGGGAAAAAATGGCCGATAAAAACCTGCATAACTGACATCAGTGATTATGATTGTTTGATAGTTTGCAGTCCGGTGTGGGCTGGCCGAACCACTCCCGGTGTTAACCAGTACCTGGAAGAATTGGAAAATGTTTCTGGTAAAAAATATGCTGTTCTGATGACCATGGGCGGGGATGGTTCCCAGATGGCCACCCGACAGATACGTGATGCTCTGGAAGGTAAGGGAATGGAATTTATGGGGCAGATAGTTATCGGAGGCAAGGCCCAGAAAAGTGGAGAATGGGAATCCATGACCAATGATTTTGCCAGGAAATTTAAGTAAGAATAATATTAATAAGAGGAATTTTAAATCCCTCTAAAATTTCTATTTTTTTACAATCATTTAGATAAAAAAAATCCATTTATCAGTTTTACAAAATTATAATTTCTGAAATTTTATCGGAAGTATTTGAATATCCTCCCAAAATCAACACCAGATATCTTGAGCCCTGCATAATCCGAGTATATATTTTCTGCGGCTTCTTCCAGTTCAAAAGACTTTATCCCATGATCTAGGGACATTTTAGCTTCGATAAATGCCGCCAGGCGATCAGCAGCATGTAAAAGTTCACCATCCAGGGGAGAGAATTCATCCTTATTGTACTTCTTAGTGAGATTCTGGAAGCTGAAACCCTTTATAACTTCATGGTTGTCCTGTATCTTGTTTTCAAATTCAGACTCTGAAAAATATTTCATATCTGCGTGCCATGGTCGGGGTAATAGAGGTAGAAGCTCTTCTTTCATCTGAAAATCCTCATAATCCTTGATAATCTCCTTAAGTCCCTCCACAGAACCCTTAACTGGAGATATTATGTCTTTAGTCAGGACTTCGGGGATATCATGGAATAATCCTGCGTAAAAGTTATTATAAAAACGTTTAGAACAGGCATCAACTCCCATTTCCATGGTGCACAGGTAACTAGTGGCTGCAACTATAAACATGTGCCCCAATACCGAAGTTTCGGGTATACGGGGAATGTGTGCCCATCTTTTCTGGAAGCGAAGCTGGCCACACAGGTCAATGAATCCAAAGGATTTCTTTCCCAGGAGGATCTTCTGCACACCGATTAAGTCGTAATGATCCTCGATCTGGTTTTCAATATTCTCCTTGGTTTTTTCAATCCCGTAGATAAATGGTGCAGTATGGTAAATGATCTTGAACTCCCACTGGGTAGCCAGGTAGTGTGCTGCCCTTAGTATGCGCCTTTCCAGAGTGTTGGGACTTTCAAGGTAATAATTTCTGAATCGGTCCTGGAAACCCTGATCTAGACCTTCCATATCATTTTCCAGCCTATGGAATACATGTTTATTGAGTTCTTCACCCTTTTCCTTCATCATCCGATGAAATACTGGTGGTTTAATATCAGTTAAAACTGTTCGGTGGAGGAATTCAAATATACCTCCTTCTATGAGTGATATCCAGTTAACACTGCCCAGACCCATTCGGTCTTCCTCGAACCTGGCGATCACGTAGGCAATTACCATCTTATGGGCCTGTTTATCCAATTCTGTGAATTCCACAGGACGGATATGATCATTCCAGCGTTGCATACTAGCTGCCTTGGAAAAACGTTCTACTATGTTTTCGATCATTTATACATCCCCTGTTTTGTTATGTATAAAACTACATTAAATAATAATGATTTGATTTATGGGATGTAAAAGGAAAAAGTTATTGAATTAAAAATAAAAAAAATACAGCCCGGAAAGGACTGTTGATATAAATACACTTATTCTGGTTTGGAAACTAACACGGTTTTGGACATGGTCTGGCCCTGTGCACCGTGTGGTTTACGTAGAACAGTATCGTTAGCTTTTTCGATTTCACGAGCTTCAGTTGCTAGTTTAGCAGCTGTAGCGATGAGTTCGTGAGCTGAAGCCACGATAGGTACGTATTTTTCCATTTCTTTAACCATGAAACAGCCTTTGAGGTCGATGTCACCTACTTTAGCAGCCATTTCATAAGCAGCCATTGCTTTTGCTTTGGCGTATGGGCTGGCAAATCCAGCAGCGTCAGTAGCTTTAGCAGCGTCAATGACTACTTTTGGTAGTTCGATTGCTTCTCCTGCTTCGCATGCTGCGATCATTCCGTCGATTGTTTCCTGTACCACCCGGTATGCTCCGGTAGCGGCCAGCACTTTTATTACATCAGCGTTGAATGAGGCCATTTCAGTTGGGTCTAGGAATTCTCTTCGAGCTCCGATCATTGGGTCGCCCAGGACTACGATGTATCCTAGTTCCTGTTCATCCATTTCTTCCCGTTTACCCATTCCAGGAGCGTCACCAATAATGAGTGCTGGGACGTCCATTCCAGATAATAGTTCTCGGGCTTTAGCTGGTCCAGGAGCACCAGGGTTTGGGCTGATGAATATAACGAAATCAGGGTCGAAATCCATTATTTTTGGTACGACTTCCTCGATCTGTTCTGGGTTCATCTTTGCTCCGGAACTGACTCCTCTTACATCTATGTTAGGTCTGTCGGCCCTCTCGTCTAAGACTAAGTCAAGGACAGGAGAGGTACCGATATTACCGCATTTAATAACTCCTATTTTTACAACCATATTATCACCGATTTGCTATTTGGAAGATCGGCATAAGTATTTTTTCATTTAATTATTAGGGGAAGATTTATATAGGAGATTCAAGGGCCCCTTGAAAAGGAGGGGATCCTATTCTGTTCTGATTATGATGATGCATATTTAAATATAATAAGATACTACTACGAGTGGTGGTGTATGTTGAATAATAATCATGGCTATTTTTTAATAATAGGATTTCTGGTTCTGGTGGTTTTGATTTCCGGCTGTATAAGTTTTTCCAACCCCGATACTTCCAGTAATGCCATTAAAAATTTTACTTTTAACGGTTTTAGCTTTAATTATCCTTCTAACTGGCATGTAACTGTTTCAGATGACGATACCGGACCCAGCATCATTGTTTCCAAAGATTACCATACTCAACTGCAGGTTATGATTACGCCCAATTATGGTATGTCTGAAGAAGGTGTGCTTAAAGAGAGGAATAAAACTGTTTATCCTGGTTGGAAGAAAATTTCCGAAGATACTCTCATATTAGACAATCAAACCGCCTACAGAATTATATTCAGCGGAAATGATATTGTATACTTTTTTAAAGATATGAGGTATGAAGAGGTAGTTTTTGTGAAGAATAACAGCACATTCACCATTCTTACTACAGTTCCCAGTGAAAATTATAATGATGAAAAACAGAGTTTTGAAACTATTTTGGACAGTATACATGTCCAATCGGTTATATAATTGTTATCTAAAAAATATATAGATATAATAATGGTTTTTATGGTTGCTGCTGTTTTAACATCAGGATGTACATTCTTAAATGGTGTTCTGGACATGGTTAATAGTTTTTTAAAATTAAAAAACGGACCTTAATTAATACCCCCCTAAATTAATCTAAAAAAAAGACATGCATTTCAAGTGTAACTATAATTCTAATTATGTATTTTAAAATTAAAATTAGGGATTTTTTTACCCTTTAAATATTAAATAAACCCCCTAAAAATAGGAAACACTCCCAAAAAATATGGGAAAATCTTAACTGGTACTTGGATTTTTCATTAGTTGGGTTGCGTATAAGGCCACGGCAATAAGTGCCAGCAGATAGAACAGGTAAACCACACTATCGGTAGGTCCGGTTTCCACCCAGATCATAGTGTGGGTCAATACAATAGCATACAATGCAGTGAGGGCCCCGTTGGCCTTTAATTGTGCGGCATATATTACCCTTAACACTGCCCCTATTATGAACATCTGGATGATCATGGCGTAGAATCCAAAGTCCAGTACTGCCGGTCCGAATATGGTGGAGGTGATGCTGGTGGTGGGAGTGCTACCTGATACTGGATAGTTAAGAACAACTTGTCCCACGGTAACCCGGGGATGTCCGGTGGATAGTGCTTGCTGGAACAGGTCTCCTCCGGTGGCTCCGGCCATGTGCACGATCTTATCAAATACCATCATTGTGAATCCCGCCCGGTAAGCAACTAGCTGTAATGGGTTTAATGACCATTGCTGCCATTGAATGGACATAACTGCCACATAACCGGCTGCTACCCCCACCAAACCAATTAAAATGATAGCGATTAGAATGTGGCTGGTTTTCATCTTCCGGGTGTAGTACAGGGTTATGAATCCACTGATAAGTATGGCCATGGTGGTGGTCCGGTAACCGTTAATGGCAAAGGCTCCCAGCCCTATGATGAACAGGAGATAGTACCATTTTCGTGGATATTTTGCCAGGAGAATGGTGATGGCTGGCAGGAATAGAGGGTATGCAAAACGCCATAAATCAGTGGTGGCTTTGAACTTCAAATAACCGCTTAAGATGGGGATGCCTCCCAGGAGGTAGAGGTTGATGATTTGCAGGAGTATTCCAATTAGTACTGCTGCCAGTACCACTCTTTCATCCACAAGTACGCGAATTTTATTGTACCATGGAGCTGAATTATCTTCAGTGACACCAGAACCACCTAATATGGATTTAAGTCTTTCACTGCGATTATAGATGAATTTTGGTACGAAAACTCCGGCAATGAAGAAAATAGTCCCCATTAATACATAGATCCATGTGGTGGTGGATATCCACTGTAAGTTCCTCAGGTGTTCCTGATAGGCTATTGCCGCCAGGGATACGTAAATAAATATGATTGCCACCAGGATGTATGGCGAAAAAAGATCAACGCTTTTAAATTTCATAAATAGTCTCCTAAAAATTTACTGAATACATTTACCATTTATACCATTTTATCCAGTGGAAATAACATCTTGTAATGATGATTCTTGTAATGAATATTTTTGAATCAAAAACATAAGAATGCCATTTGATAAGGGATTTTCATCTTATTATGAGTCCCGGTATAATTTTAAGCCTTAATAACTATTTCAGGTAGTTTTCTTTGAATTATTTTAATTCTAATTTTTAATGTTATTTGTCTAATTCCTTTATTACCTTTATTTATAAACTTTTTTTGTGGGAACTACTTATTTATCATGACCCCTCACCCAGCCCAAATTTAATTAAAGACATTAACTTATCTAAAACCTTTCAATTTTCAGATTTCAATCTTTAAAATAAGTCTACTGTAGAATGCTCCCTAGAAAATTGCATAATTATATTCTACAGTAGAAATAATTTCACTGTTCTCCCTTGAAATTACAACACAATACAGCGGCAATATCCCATTATGTTCTACAGTAGAAAATATTAATGAGGTCCAAGCAAAACCTTTTTCACATTTAGACGCCTTTATAATCTTTAAAGAAAATGTTGTAAAAATGAGTAATTGAATACAGATAGAGAAAAAATTTAAGATAATTCTAATTCCAGTGACTTGCAGGTTACAAAAAAGTAAATTTTAATAATCACCAGAAGCAGCCTTAACCAGTCGACCGGCAAAGGTGGGGCACGCTGCCACATGGGTGTGAACGTAACTGGCCAGGGTATTCTTACTCATCAACCCATCCCTGGAATCAACCACACCCCGACCTCTCAGAATGTCGAAGGCAAATTCCGGTTGGGTACCCTCCAGTTCAAGTTTGGAGTAGTGGAATTCATGGCCATGGAAAGTTTCTCCCTCGGGGATGATGATGTTGTCACGGGATGCCCGGGCAATAACGTAACTTAAGGCTTGTGGTTTTTTGGTCATATGGGAATTGTAGCCGAAGACATTACACATGCTGTGCTGGTTTATGGAACGGGTTAGGTACATTAATCCCCCGCACTCGGCATAGATTGGTCGCTCTTCCTGGTGGAATTTTTTAACTGAATTGCGCATGGACTGGTTGGCCTCCAGTTCCGGGGCAAATACCTCAGGATAACCTCCCCCAATATAGATACCATCCACATCCGGAAGTTCTTCATCATGGAGTGGGCTGAAAAATACCAGCTCTGCTTGGTTGGCTTTCAGTGCATCCAGGTTATCCTGGTAGTAAAAGGTGAATACCTCATCCCTGGCAATACCCATTTTAACCTTCCGGGTGCCTTCCTCCTGGAAGAGTGGTTCACGACCTTCTGGCAAGCTACCAGCTCCCTTCATTATGGTAATCAGTGCATCCAGGTCAATGTTCTCCTCCATGACCCGTCCCCAGTCTTCAATATTCCTCTTGATGTTTTCCCTTTCCACCGCAGGTACCAGTCCCAGGTGGCGTTGTTCCACACTGATGGCATCATCCCGGGGGATTCCACCAATCACCGGAGTGTCTGCTAGTTTTTCCACAGCTTCCTTGGTTTTGAGGTAGTGTTTCCGGTTTTTAACCAGGTTGAGAATAACCCCTTCTATTTTTATGGATGGATCCAATGTTTTAAACCCTATAGTAATGGCTGCCGCACTTTTAACCAGACTACGTGAGTTTAAAATAAGAATAACCGGAGCATTAAGTGCTTTAGCTATTGATGCCGTGTTTCCCACGTCCCCAGTGGGACTTATTCCCTCATAAAGGCCCCGGACACCCTCTATTACTCCCATCTTTGAATTGGAAATATTTAATCCCCTTTCGAATGCCTCCCTGATCTGACCTTCCTTCATGAAAAATGAGTCCAGGTTCCGGCTAACATTCCCTGTGGCCAGGGTGTGATAGGTGGGATCAATGTAATCCGGGCCTACCTTGAATGGTTGAACCTTCTGTTCCTGGGATAGGGCTTTCATTATTCCAGTGGAGATAGTGGTCTTCCCTACTGCACTTCCAGTTCCTGCTAAAACAACACGCATATTCTATGGATTGGATTCGATGGTTTAAAAAACTAGGTGATCTAAGATTACATAATTAATTGGATGATCCTTAATTGGGGGGATGATTATGGGACTATTAATTGAAACTATTTCCTGAATACCAGTCCAGTTTAATAGTTACCATGCCCCCTCTCTAAATTTTTATTAATCTCACCCACACATAATAGATTGATGGAGATAGAAAAACTTCGTATCCTTGGTGAAGCCTCGCAGTATGACCTCTGCAATTATGTAAGTCTGAATAAGGAGAATTTCACATCACCAAAGTTGCCTGGGATTTATCACGCTCGAACCCAGAGTGGGTGCCAGGTACCCCTATTTAAGGTGCTGATGAGTAATCACTGCACCAATGACTGTAACTACTGCATCAACCATTGCCATAACCGTTTTGACAGAATCGAATTTTCACCTGAAGAGTTAATTTCAGTTTTCCTTCACTACTACCATAATCACTATGCCGAAGGTCTTTTTTTAAGTTCAGGGATGCCCGGGGATGCCGATGTGGCCATGGAAAATATGGTGGAAGTAGCCCGTAAACTGCGCTTGGAATATGAGTACCAGGGGTATATACACTTAAAAGTTATTCCCGGAGCATCCTATGACATGATTAAAAGGGCCATGAACCTGGCTGACCGGGTGAGTGTGAACCTGGAATCAGCCACTGTATCGGGTTTCCAGGAGCTAACCAGCACCAAAGATTATCGTAACGATGTTCTGCGGAGGATGAAGTGGATTGGGCGTCTTAAAAACCGCCACCATGATCTGGCACCTTCCGGTCAGAGCACCCAATTAATTGTGGGTGCCAACCATGAAACAGATCAGGATATACTTAAAAGGGCAAAATGGCTTCATAAACATTTGAATATTAATTTAAGTTATTTAAGCCCTTTTGAACCACTTGATGAAACCCCTCTAGCTGATCATGAAAAACCTGAGGAAAAAAGAACCCCTCGACTATACCAGGCCCAGTTCCTTCTGAATTCCTATGGTTTTTCACTGGATGAACTGATTCTGGATGATGATGGCTTCCTATTCCTGGATGATGATCCCAAATTGCTGTGGGCAAAGGCCCATCCAGACCTGTTTCCCCTGGAGGTGAATGAAGCCCGTTTTAAAGAATTACTGCGTGTTCCCGGAATCGGGAAAAAATCTGCCCAGCGAATCATGGAATCCCGTAGAAAGGGAATAACATTCCGTAAATTGGATGAACTTAAAAAACTGGGTGTAGTGACCAAGAGAGCTGAAGCATTCATTCAAATGAACCGTTCCAGGCAGACCACCCTGTTTTAATGAAATTTATTCAAAAAAATAGATATAAATTTAATAAAAACTTTTTCAGGATATTTTCAATCAAGTAATGAATTCCAATATAATGAGTTATAAGTTATAACTAATAAGTTCTAACTTATTATTAATTATAACTTATAACTAACCACCTCCTTTTAACCGTTAATTTCTAAAAATCTTCCCCTTCAAACATTTCCCATATCTCAGGATATTTCTGTTGTACTGCCTCTTCAATGAGGGACGAGGCCTCCTTACTAATGCTGAATGCCGGTTTTGTATTCTTTAAAAACCTCAAAACCGCCGCAGACCTGGCAGACCATAATGATATACGTGGATTTTTACGAACCTCCAGGATCACTCCATCAACAATGATTTTATTTGGATCTTCCCGAAGTTTCCTACTATTTTTGTCTTTAGGAGAGTTTTTAGTTTTAGAAGAACTTTTTGCCTGGGTTTTTTTGGTGGTTTTCTTTTCTGAGGTTGTTTTTTTAACATCTGGTGTTTCTTTTTTTTTCGGTTTTTCTTTACGTATTAGGGCATCCAATCCCCTTCCCAGCGCACTTTCACCCTTTTTATCCGGAGTCATTGGTTATCCTCCTGACTATCCTCATTTAATGATAATAATTCCTGGGCCAGATCATTGTAGGCTTCAGTTCCGATACATTCCTCATCGTAGATAATACATGGTTTCCCATGGCTGGGGGCCTCGGCAAGTTTCACGTTACGGGGGATGGTGGTTTTGAAGATGAACTCGGTTTCACCAAAGTACTGTTTAACATTCTGGTAAACATCCCTACCCAGTCGGGTACGTGAATCATACAGAGTGATTAATATTCCCTTTATGGGTGAGGGACTGTTCAATCGACTTTCCACCAGGTTCATGGCATCCAATAGATCAGCCATTCCCTCCAGTGCATAAAATTCGGCCTGAATGGGTATGATAACACTATCGGCAGCCACCAGAGAATTGATGGTTAGGATACCAAGGGAGGGGGGAACATCCAGTAGGACATAGTCATATTCCTCCAGAATACCATCCATAGACTCTTTTAGTATGAATGGGAATCCTATATCTTTACTGAGTTCTATTTCGGCCCCACTCAAGGATATGTGGCTGGGTAGAAGATCCAGTCCAGAAATTTCGGTGGATACAATAGCTTCACCCAGTGTTTGTTCACCAGTTAGGACCCGGTACACTGAATTTTCCTCATTTTTCTCCACTCCAAATGCAGTGGTAGCATTAGCTTGGGGGTCCATGTCAATTACCAGAACTTTCTTTCCTAAAAGAGCTAATGCTGCTGAAAGGTTTACTGCTGTAGTGGTTTTACCACAACCCCCCTTCTGATTTAGTATTGATATTACTTCAGCCATAATGATTCTCCTGTTTATATGTAT
>JAUNXM010000023.1:3947-18780 GCA_030539815.1 Methanobacterium sp. | reverse complement strand
CAAAACTTTCTCCAGGATAATACTTTAGATAAAATCCCTTCAACTATTTTTAGGTAAACAGGATTTATAATTATTAAATGATTAGGGGAGTACAATGGATGATAAATTCACCGGAGTAAAATGAAAAGGATATTTTCATATTTAGCCATTTATATAATATGAAATAGAACATAATCATCAATATTCAATTATTATATGAAATAAATGAAGTTTTATATTAAGGGGGAACTGGATGCCCGATACAAGTATCATGCTAGTTGAAGATGAGATTATCGTTGCGGCTGATGTTAAGAATCGACTGGAAAATATGGGATATGAAGTTCTGGGGATTTTTGACACTGGTGAGGAGGCCATTGAAAAAGCAGGTGAACTTAAACCCAACCTGGTTTTGATGGATATTGTCCTTAAAGGAGAAATGGATGGAATTGATGCTGCTCAAAAGATAAGGGAGCTTTTTGACATACCTATAATTTATTTAACTGCTTATTCAGATGAAAAAACTCTTCAAAGGGCTAAAGTTACTGAACCCTTTGGGTATGTTCTTAAACCATTTGAAGACCGTGAAATCCAGAGTGCCATAGAGATGGCCATATACAAACACAAAATGGAACAACAATTAAAGGAAAGCGAAGAAAAATATCGTAAATTAATAGAGAAGTTCCTGCGGGTCTCCACTGAGATTTTAAATGAGTTAAGCAAACCTAAATAATCTCATTTTTTAAATTAATTCTTATTAACTTATTTTATTCTATTTATTTTATTATTTAATAATTCATTAGTATTCATTAGTCTTTATAATTTCTTTCTTTTTCAATTATTCAAATTTTTCGCGCTGGTTTGATTATTCATTATTTGTTAATCTTTAATTATCTTAATAATTGTTGATTAAATTCATTTTTTCAAAAATAAGTCATTTTTAGGCTTGATTACTATATTTGTTTATTATTTCTGTAAATGAGTTATATTAAGTGAATTCTGGGGAATTAATCTTAAGATTTGTAAACTACTATTTACTTTTAGTAAAGTATATATAACATAATGTATAGTTTAATTTACATTGGTAAATCTCAGAATATTCAGATTGGAAAAAATGCTCCGGGTATATTCAAGTTTTAAAGGAAACTTAAAATCCTTTAATCAACTATTTGCCCGAATTGATTGAGGATTGGGTGTAAAATAAATGAATAAATTTCTTAAAATGAACAAAAAAATCATTATTGTAGTTTATGTATTTTTAGACTTGATTTTCGTTGGAATTGGAATGGGTGTTCCTTTTTTCTGCATACTGTTTGGATTGCCAGTGGGATGGTATCTATCCAAACGTTTGACACTCTCAAAGAAAGATCTGGGCAACATACTGAATGAAATCTTAAAATATGCACTGTATACTTCCCTATTTACCTTCATATTAATGTTAGGTGTTTGGGTGCCTGTAAGTACAATGCTCCTTGATCCTGGTGCTGATTTTGCAAATTTCGGGATTCCAATGATTCTGTATGACTCTAAAATAAGTTTTATAGGATGGATATTTCTTATGATATTCATATCTCCGTTTTTACAGCTACTTACTACAATTTTTGCTTCAAATGTAACTTTATGGAGATTGTCAAAAAAATAGATGAAGGTGGGAAAAATATGCAACCAAGTGGAACAGTGATGAGAATACTTTCAATATTTGAGTCTGGTTTATTTATTAAAATATTATCCGTCTTTATAACCGGTTTATGGGTAGCTGGGTTGATATTAGCGAATATTTATGTTATTATTGTGGCTGTTATACTTTTAAGTGCTCTGGGTATTGTTTTGTACATAAACAGAGATAATTTAGAAGAAATATTTAAAGGGGATAGCAAGGTTATTGTTGAAGATGAAAGAACCCAATTAATTAATGAAAAAGCATCTACAATGACTTTAGGAATCCTTATTGCGGTAATGATTTATGTGGGGATAATTTTAGTTGCTATAAGGAGCAGCTATCCTCAATTTTTACAGGCAGGATATACACTGTTTTTATCAGCTGTCTTCTGCTTTATCATGTACTTCACATCTCGTGCATATTACTCTAGGAAGTATTAAACTTAAAAAAAAAAATTTTAAAAGGTGATTTTATGAAAAATTATCAAATTTTAAGAATAATTGTTGCCATGTTTGTGGCTATAGTGGTGGGGTTATCGGTTTCCATAGGAAACATCCTACCGGCCATTCTTGGAATTGTAATCGGTGCTATGGTATCTTATATTTACAAAAAGAGCACCAATGAAATTGTGGAGGATGAAAGAATTACTAAAGTGAGTGAAAAAGCATCCCGCATTGCAATAGTAGTTTTTTCCATTTCCATAGCTTTAATTGGAATGTTTCTCATCACCTTGCAAAATGCGTATCCGGATTATGTCCAAGCAGGATATACTCTTTCTTATTCGTCAGTTGCCCTTTTAATTCTTTATTACATCTTTTACGGGTATTACAATAAAAAATATGGGTATTGATTTGTATGAAGAATAATCTTAAGGTTTACCGAGCTATGCAGGACTTAACCCAGGAAGAACTTGCCAAAAAATTGGATGTAACCCGACAAACCATCATTGCCATAGAAAAAGAAAAATACGATCCGTCACTGTTATTAGCTTTTAAGATAGCCCGATTCTTTAAAGTGCAGATCGAGGATGTTTTCACATACCCGGATGATTGAATTACCCCATTGGGGTGAAGGTTCTTATTAATCCCCACACTTCTACGTATAAAAAGATTTACAACTCCTTAAAGATTTACAGCTTACAACTTCTTAAAGATTCTACCTTCCTGAAAATATAAAAAAATCTTCCTGTTCCTATGCTGACTGAATAAGGGTGATAATGTGTTTGGAATTAAAGATAGAATTAAAAATAGAAAGTATTGGGAAACTTATTTCAAGAACAGATTATACATCACTGCCTTTATTTTAGCCATGGTGGGATGGTTTATATTGTTTGTTTATCTCTTTGGCCAGTTCTTTGAAAAAGAACTTCTGGCTTTAGAAGGAACTTTAAAGTCTCCTTTATTTACATGGGGGTTGCGGATTTTTATCATCACACTTGTCATTATCTTAATTAAAGAAAAAAGAATACAAACATTCCAAGCCAGTCGAAGTATTAAATGGGCTCTATATCTTATATTAATTATAGGTAGTGTAGGATGGTTGGCTTGGTTTATAAGCCTTTTAATATAAGTTTAAAAACTAAAAAACCAATTATAATTTTAAAGATTTGATCTTATTTTTTAACTACTAGTATTCCCCAGTTTAACTCTAACTTAGAAATATCCTCTTTTATCAGGATCTTGACTGCATGAACTTTTCGGTGCTAGCTTTTTGGCTTCTTTAAGTTTCACACCCACAGCTCGGCTATCAACTTTAGTATTGACACACCCATCCCTCAGGAGAGGTACGCCCTGACAGGAGAAATTGGAGAGTTTCATCATGGCCAGATTAAGATCCTGGAAGCAGGCCACACCTATAACTGCCTTGAACCTGTTTTTTTCTACTATCTTCGTTAGGAAGGTTGAACCAGGGATAATGAACACTTTGTAACCCATTTGTTCACCTTTATTTTTTAAGACACCGATTACGCAGCGGTTACAGTTTTCACACACCAGGCCTGAGGAATCCAGTTTTGCTTCGCACTCAGTGTGGCGAAGACAGTGGGGTAAAACCAGAATTGTATCGTCAGGTTCAATTATTTTGAAATCCTTTTCATTAACCTTATTTCGAACTTCTACTCCGATATTATCCACAATTTTAGCATCAACACCAACATTTTCCGCAAATTTCTTGAAAAGCCCGTAAAAAACGTCCATGGTAAAAAGCAATAACTTGGGAAACACAAGTCGGTCTTTTTCAATTAGCATGCGGCCCAGTATAAGGGTGACTGATAAAAGAATCAGAAGGAGAATTCCAGCCACTAAGACAATCTGGCCAAATATCTGGTAAAATGCGGAAATAGTCATATCGATCATCTAATGTTATATCTCGTTTATTTATCTCTTGTTTAGATTTTATTTAATAAATTATCATTCTTCCACTATTTTAGAATTTATAATTTGTTTTTAGGAATTTTAAGAATTTATTGGAACATATCCTTATCTAGAAATATGACTCCTGACAATCTCTATATATCTGGAAAAAATATGAAATTAAGCTTGAATTTTTAGTAACTTATCATCTATTTATTATGTTATATTAAACTGCTTATTAACTAATCTACAATTTGTCATATAATAATCGGACTAATCCTAGATAAATTGTTTTTTGGTTATTTTCAGATGTTCATCTCAATTTTTCTATTTTAAATTCATTCAGGTTGCCATTTATTTCTAATCCGCCTTTAACTGCCTTAATTTCCACGCCAGAGAGATCATCGCAGGCACATAGAATGTCCTGTTCAGGATGAGTTCCGGGGGTGATGTTACAATCTAGGCGAATGTTTTCCCCACAACTGGCAACCATGGGCAATCTTTTGGAAGTAGGATGATCAGAAGGTAGCACCACTAAAGGAGCTCCCACATCCCTTAACAAAAAAATCAATGATTTTATCCCTTCCTCGCTGTAAAGACTATCCTTTAAGGAAGAAACTGCTATAATGTCTTTAGATTCTAAGAACATCACAATTTCGTCTTTATCAGGAGTTCCAATAAATATTTGGCCGTTCTTTGCAAACTTGGCCACCCCTACAGTTCCGGTGTTTCCCTTTAAAAAAATAATTTCATTGTACTGGAGGGGAATGTTTACCATGTTTACTAATTCCAACGTTTAGATTTCTTCTACGTTATCTGACTGACATGACGGGCAAACAATTCGCCTACCAATTCCTTTAAACTCGTTATCACAGTCCAGGCAACGATATCTTTTGGTTTTAAGTTCTTTCATTTTAATGTCAGCCATTGGTCCGCCTACAGTGCACATTATATATCACCAATTTTGTTATGTTTCTCTATCTATATTTAGTTTTTTGGATTCAAGATAACACTGGAAAAGTATTAAAAACCGAAAATTAGTATTAAAATCCAGGATACATATTTATCCTATTAAATTAAATATTTATAACAGTTAAAACAGTTCAAACAATCAATAAATTTAATTACAGAACTCATATTTCTGTTGTGATGGTGAGACTATTGAAAAACCTGATTTTCCCTTTTTCAGCTATCGTTGGCCAAGAAAGAGTAAAAAAAGCACTGATATTAAATGCAATCAACCCTTCCATTGGGGGGGTGTTGATTAAGGGTGATAAGGGGACTGGAAAGACCACCGCAGTACGAGCTCTTGCGGATCTTCTACCCTCACGGAAGGTTATTAGGGGATGTTCTTTTAACTGCGACCCCGCTGATCCAACCTCTTTATGTGATTCATGTAAGGATACTGAATCTGGAGAGATCCTTGTGGAGGAGAAAAAGATGAAGGTGGTGGAATTACCTCTAGGTGCCACTGAAGACAGGGTTCTTGGGTCAATTAATATTGAAAAAGCACTTAAAAAAGGAATTAAAGCTTTAGAACCGGGAATACTTGCAGAAGCTAATCGTAACATCTTGTATGTTGATGAAATAAATCTTTTGGATGATAATTTGGTGGATGTTTTGTTAGATGCTGCTGCTTACGGAATAAATACTGTGGAGCGTGAGGGAATATCTTTGGCTCACCCTTCTAACTTTATACTGGTGGGAACCATGAACCCTGCCGAAGGAGAGCTTCGCCCTCAATTATCTGATAGGATAGGCCTACAGATAGCAGTCCAAAGCATCATGGATATAGGGGACCGGGTGAAAATCATGGAAAGAAGGGAAGCCTTTGAACAGGACCCTAAAGCTTTTCAGGAAGAATTTAGGGAATATCAGGATGAGATACTGAAAAATATCATAGAAGCCCGAAAAATGCTCCCTAAAGTTAAAATTTCACCCGAGATGATGAAAGTAATAGCTCATCTCTGTGTTGATGTGGGAGTGGATGGTCACCGGGCTGATATAGCAATTTTAAAGACTTCAAAAACTCTGGCCGCATATTACAAGCATGAAGAAGTTGAATCAATAGATGTGGAAGAGGCTGCAGCTCTGGTTCTCGGTGAAAGGTTCCATAAAAAATCTTTAGATGAAGAAAAAATAAAAAAACAAATAAAAAACGCTAAAAATGAAATTTCACAGGAAAATACTGGGGATGATAAAAAAAAGTCCCAGAAAATGAAAAAAGACAACAAAAAAAGAGGGGAATGAAACTTAAAACCCTTAAAAAAGATGAGCAGAAGGTTGATTCCCATCATGAAGACGTGAATGTGAAAAAACTCCTAAAAATGAGGGGAAAAAAGAAAAATCGTATTTACGGTAAAAGAATAGATTCAAAGACGGAAAAAGGTCGTTATATTAAAAGCAAACTTCCCAAAGATACTTCTGGTGATATTGCCATTGATGCTACACTCCGAGCAGCTGCGTTAAGTTCAAATGGTAAAATAAGAGTTAAAGGTGAGGATTTACGTCATAAAATCCGCAAACATGGTGCTAAAGCTTCTATTGTTATGGTGGTGGATATCAGTGGATCCATGTTCTCTGATAGAAAAGCAAACCGGTTGAAGGGGATAATAAACAATGTTATTGAGGATGCCAACCGTCATCAAGATAGAATAAGCGTTGTTGGCTTTAAAGGCGAGGAAGCAGAAATAATTATCCCCACAACCCGTAGGGCTACCTCTTTCCGGGAGCAAGTGGACAACATCCAGGTGGGAGGAACCACTCCTCTGGCTGCCGGGATGAAAAAAGGTTTGGAGATACTAAAAAAGGAAAAATTAAGGGCTGAATTTATACCCTTACTGCTAATACTATCTGATGGTATGCCCAATGTGGGGATGGAAGGAGGGCCCATGAAAGATGCTCTTGACATTGCAGAGAAGATTAAGGAAAAAGATATACACACCGTGGTTATAAACTTTGAAAAATCAGTTAGGTATGGTCATGAAGTAAATATGGAACTTGCCCTGACTTCCGGTGGACGATACTATGACTTGGAAGAGTTAAAAAATCCGGGTGGGGTTATTTCCAAAATATTAGATTACGAACGGGAAAAAATTTAATTTTTTTTTAATCTTAACTCTTTATTAATCTTTTTATCTCTGTTGTTCCAAGAACCAGCCCAGTAACAGAGTAAAAATAGGAAAACTAAATAAAAAATTTAATAAAAAAATTGATTTCAAAGGCAATTTAATCTATTAAACAATTCTTAATGTCTTTAAAATCTGATTATATGCTTCTTCAGTTTGATTAACTGATGAAGGAAGGCATATGTATTCCAGCATGAAATAATAATTATTTTTTTCAATAATCGTTGTTTTCTGTGCTATGTTTTGGCTGTAGCTTCCTAACTGAATGGCTGTTAAATTAGATACTCCTACGGAAACCTGTGATGAATTATTAGTATTGATTAACATTGAAGTTGCATTGGGGGTGTTAATTAAACCCTGGGACTTTGGTAGCATGCTCAGTATAATGAAGGTTGGTTGTTCTTGTCCATTTGTATCGGGGTAACTGGATTTGAATGTTATCTCAGAATAAATGGTGTCCTGGCTGAAGTTACCAATGACATGATCTTGACTCCAGGCACGAGGATATTCAAGGTATACTTGGCCATTTTGGAAGGTATTATTTCCAGATAGGCCCATAGCAAAAATAAGAACCAACAATACTACTAGTATGACCACCCCTACCAGAATGAAATTTTGTCTTTCCATACCATCTACCTTTCCCTACCTACTTCCTGTACTTCTTAATTATTTTATGTTTTTAGGATGGAAAAACCTTTGGTATTTTAACAATAATAAAATAGGGTAAAGAACATAAAATTCAATATAAAATATTAATATAAAAGATAAGGTTTAGGTTAGGATTAATTGAAGCAATTAATTCTAGATAATATTGATCCATGGATTTTGGGCGTCATTTATTGAATATATTAAGTTTTCTTCAAGTAATCTGGTTTGGTGATTTTTTGGCAAAGGAAAAAATTATCCTGGTGGAAGATGATTGTATTGAGGCCATGGATATTAAACGAACCCTGGAATCCTTTGGTTATGAGGTCCCCTACGTTGCACATCGGGGTAATGATACCATAACAAAGGCCATAGAGATACGCCCCGATCTTATTTTGGTAGATATAATTCTGAAAGGAGATAAAAATGGTATAGATGTTGCATCCGAACTTAAAGATTCACTAATACCAATAATTTACTTAACTGCCCATTCTGAGGATTCAACAGTACAAAAAGCAAAATTAACCGGGCCATATGGATATATTATAAAACCTTACGATTCTTCTGAACTCAAATACGCCATAGAACTTGCACTTTACAAAAGTAAGATGGAAAAAAATTAAGAGAAAGTGAAAAGCGTTACCGGTTTATCGTTGAAGCGGCTAATGAGGGAATATGGAGTATGGATGCTGATTTTAAGATTACCTTGTTAATTTTTTGCCCTGGCCATTCAACGTAAAGGTTACGAAGAACAGATAACCAAATCACTCGATGTAAAAGACCTTTTAATCCGAGAAATACACCACAGGGTAAAAAACAACATGCAGATCATATCCAGCATATTAAATCTACAATCTTTCACTGTAACTGACCCTAAATTGTTGGATATACTGAAACAAAATCAGAACCGTATTAAATCCATGGCCATGATCCATGAAAAACTGTACCAATCCCCCAATCTGGTGCAGATCGATTTCAGTGATTATCTAAACAGTTTAACTGCAGACCTAGTTTACACCTACCTCATTAAAGATAAAGGAATTGAGATTAGTTTAGACTTGGATAAAGATATCATGTTAAATATTGAAACTTCCATTCCCTGTGGCCTAATCTACAGTGAATTATTATCCAATAGCATAAAACACGCATTTCCTAATATTAAAGGAAAAATAGAAGTTAAATTAAAGCGTTTAGTTGATGACTTCATAATGCTCAGAGTTAGTGATAATGGTATTGGTCTGCCTCAGGATATTGATTTCCACAAAACAGATACATTAGGGCTTCAATTAATTAATAATTTAGTTAAACAGATAGATGGGACTATAGAGCTTAATAAAACTGGTGGCACATCTTTCACAATTCGGTTCCAGGAACTCAAATACAAGAAAGAATTTAGATCTATTTAGATGGAATTTCAAACATATTTTTTCTAATATTTTTTTTCTTATAATATTTTAAAAGACTAAATACCAGTAATTTCAAAATAAATACTTCAGGCTGTTAGTGTAATTTTGCCAAGAAATTATAATAACTCCTTAAATGAAACACGATAAATAATAGTAAAATATAAATTTTGATTCTATGCCTCATAAAATAGTCATATACCACGCAGAACAGTGCGATCCCAAAAAATGTACCACACGGAAATTGGCCCGGCAAAAACAGATCGAAATGGTCAACCGCCTTAACCAAATACCCCGAGGAGCTTTGGTACTGGATCCCTTTTCACCTAAGTCAGTGTCCCCTGAAGACCATGATTTGGTGGTTGAAAAGGGTATTGTCGGGCTGGATTGTTCTTGGAAACGAATTAACAAGTCATCAGCAATGTTTAGAGGCACTAATACTCATCGTTCCCTTCCTTTCCTGGTGGCGGCCAATCCCACCAACTATGGTAAACCATGTATACTGTCCACTGCTGAAGCTGTGGCAGCAACCTTATATATAGTGGGGCTTAAAGATAATGCTATTCAGATTATGTCTCACTTCAAGTGGGGACCTCATTTTCTTGAGCTCAATCATGAGCTCTTAGAGGCTTATTCCCTGGCTAAAAGTAGCCGGGAAGTTGTAAATATTCAAAATGAATTTATAGGAGGCTAAATAATGGCTAGATTCGAAGAAGCAGAGAATAGAATATTCAAGATTAAAATTTGTCTCAAATGTAACGCTCGAAACCCCCCAACCGCTAAAACTTGTCGTAAATGCGGATACAAGGGTTTGAGGTTCAAAGCCAAAGAACCAAGAGGATAATTTCCCTTTCTATCCTCTTAATAGTATCATTATTTCTGAGGATTGGGAAAAATAAATTTTTTCATTTTTTTCCATTTTATTTAAAATTGGAATTTGAATAAACTTTTCGCGTGAAGATTATGTTTTTATTGTTATATTATGGTTTAGGGTGTGATCTTGATGAAAGTAGAAGAATATTTAAGGGAATCCCTTAAAAAGGGGAAGGTTCATTTAACCCTTCTAGATCCGGAGGAACAGGACTCTCAAAAGGCACTGGAAATTTCAACTGAAGCAGTGGCAGGGGGAACTGATGGCATTATGCTGGGTGGTTCTACCACTGACTCCCAGGATCTGGATGCTACTGCTAAAATACTACAGGAAAATCTGGATGTCCCCATTATACTCTTCCCGGGTAACACTACCGGGGTGAGTGGCCATGCTGATGCCATATTTTTCATGAGCTTACTCAATTCTAATAACCCCTACTGGATCATTGGGGCCCAAGCTTTGGGTGCGCCTAAGGTTAAAAAAATTGGGATGGAAACTATTCCCATGGGATACGTTATTGTTCAGCCTGGTGGAACTGCGGGATGGGTGGGAGATGCTAAACTAATCCCCCGCAACAAACCAGACATTGCCACTGCTTATGCAATGGCTGCTGAATTTTTGGGAATGAGATTCTTCTATCTGGAGGCGGGCTCCGGGGCAGAACAAATAATACCTCCTGAAATGATTCAGAAAGTAAAAATGTTCACTAATCATGTGGTTCTGGTTGGTGGTGGAATCAGAACTGGTGAAGATGCTCGTAAAGCAGCTCAAGCCGGTGCAGATATAATAGTAACTGGTACGGTGGTTGAAAATACCTCTAACATCAAAGAAAAGATTTCTGAGATAGTCAAGGGAGTTAAATCTCCCTAATAATAGTTTATCCTATGGGGTAATGCTTAACTTCCATCTTGATTCTTATTTCTAATTTTTATACACTTCAATTATTAAATAGAAAAAATTTTAATTGAGCACACCCTAACTTATTCTGAGGTGTATTGCTATGTGTGAATCAGATGCATGTGAGTGTGAATCAGAGGGATATAAGGTCATATCTGAAAAATTAATTGGAAAACTGGGACTTAAAAGATCTCCAGTGGCTATTAAATTCATTTTAAGGGAGAAAGATCTTCCCGAAGGCGTGCCCAAATCGGATGCAAACATGAGGCACTGTGAATACGTTCTAAAAGCCAGTGCAGGTGATGTTTTTTATGCTACTGCCGAAGAACAGATGTGTAAAGGTGGTGCAGCGGCACTGGGACTATTGGAAGCCCCTGAAAAGATAAAAACAGGTGAATTTTACTTTGGTCTGGGCCGGTTTTCCAGTGTTGGATCTGCCAAAAAGACCATGGAAGACATACCCAAAATTGATCCCATCATGTACGCCCTGGTCTACGCTCCACTGGAAAAAGCTAACTTCGACCCGGATGTTATTGTAGTTATGGCAAACCCTGCACAGGCAATGGAACTTTCACAGGCCCTGGTTTACACCATGGGTGGTAGGATGGAAGCTGATTTTGCAGGTATTCAATCCATATGTGCAGATGCAGTTGCAGGCCCATTTTTACGCCGTAGACCCAATATCACCCTGGGTTGTAGTGGTTCACGCCAGTACGCCGATGTAAAAGATGATGAAGTAATCGTGGGTCTCACTGGGGAGAATATTGGCTGCGTGATCAATGCTTTGGAAAAAATATAACTGTGGTTTAAGTACGGATTTAAGTTAGTTTGCTAAAAGCAACTAATTTCTCCTATAATTTTTTCAACCAGCTTAAGCTTAAAAGAAATTTCCTTAAAAATTCCTTGAAATAACACTGTTAAATTAGAATAACACTTTAAAATTTCATTCACAATTCAGGAAAATTTGTGAATTTGCTATTTATTCTAAAACTTTCTTAAATTAAAGTTTATTTTTTCTTTAACAAGAAGATAATCATCATACTTATTGATATTTACCAGCTCTAAATCGTTTTGTTCTGGAATAGCATAGAAGATCACTCCCTCTGCCACCATCCTTCTTAGAATGGGATTCAGGTTGTCTTCTTCACCGTTAAGGTAATCTTTTAAGAGTGATGAATGACAGGCAAAGGGCATTCCCAGTCCAAGGGCATTATTCAGATATCCTGTTTCTCCACGGGAGAGAATAGTCACTGTGTTTTCGGGGTTCGGACTTTCCATTAACTGGTCGATCAGATTCTGCATGGTTCTTCTGGTGACAGTTGGTTGGTCCCCTGCCAAACACAAACAATAATCATACTTAGAATTAACCACTCCATTCAGTAGGGTTTGGGATAGCTCCACATTAACATCGGAATTTTCTATAATACGGAGTTTTTCATCATTTATTATCTTTAATACCGGGCACAATTCTTCCATGAAATGTCCCAGAACTACAATACATTCATTTATTGTGGTTGTGAGTGCTTTTTTAATGGTTAAGTTAATTATAGGATCTTCTTTGATTTCAAGGAGTAATTTATGTTTTATTTCCATTCCTTTATTTTGAAGGTCTTTTCTCATCCGTCTGTTTTTACCGGCTGCGGTTATAATACATGATACTCCTTTCATGGTTAATCTCCATAAAGAAAATAAAATAGGAAAGGACTGTTAACTGAGTTTAATCACTCTGGAGTAGATCACTAATCCCGCTCCACTTCCTTCGGTCCACATAACCAGTTTTATGGGGTAGTTCTGATTGTTGTAGACTTTTACTCCCACTGTTGGGCTGGTATCATAGGCAATAGCCAGTTCATCCCATCTAATCCCGCTAGGTAGTGGTAAACCTGCAGCGGAAGTGGCACCCCTGATTGATCGGGCGGCGGGACAAACCCCGTGGACTGCTGATCCACCGGTGGCATTGGGGTCTGGACAGGGATCAAACCCAATATTCTCCTTTCCATTTGATCCTGTTTTAGGTGGTATTATGGTACCATTCCAGGCCCTGGCAAATTGCATGGCATTGTAAGCACGGGCTGCATCACCATATTCTGGATGGGAACCTAAAGATTCTGCAAAAGTGCCAGTTACATTTTCAGTATGGGGACCCATGTAGGCCATTACTGGTGAACCAGCAGGATAATTTTTCATATAATTAATTACCGAATCTCCGAAAAAGGTTTTTATCTGGCTAGGAGTGACAGGATTTCGGCCATCATTGAATCCATTGAGTGAATAATCCAGATTTATATGGTCTCCCACATTTGAACTATTATACCACCTCTTGAAGGTGTTAATATTAACGTATTCATGGGGAATGGTTTCGTTTTTAATATCAGAGGAGGATATGGTTTTCACCAGTTTACCTGATTTACCCCCTTCTCTTATTTCTAGACCGTTCTTGGTTTTCACTCCAACGGTGTAACCGGTTTTATAACCCCACACAAATGTTTGGGGTGGGTTCACTACCAGTTGTTGTCCTTGCACACTTAAAAAGCCCGGACCTTCAAATCCATGGGCCACTCCTTGGGCGGAAATACTGCCACTGGCTAGCTTAGCTAGGGGTGTTTCCACTGATCCAGTTAGGAGTCCGTTAATCATCTGCAAGTATTTTTCTTCCTTAAATAAATTATTTAAATATTCAAAATTATACAAAACAGGCACTTCCCTGATTTTGGCATCATCCACTACTCTCATACCAGAAACTACTGTGTCTCCAATTGACATAGCAGTGATTTCTTCTGGTTTTTGGGCAGGGAAATAGCCTGCAATGGTGTCACCAATATAAATAAAACCCATCATTAATATTATTAAAACACCAAAGGCCAGTATCGGATTCAACAAAGATCTGCGCATTTTCATAATCCTCCAAATTAAATATTATACATTTTATTTTGCCGAAATGGCCTCCTTTAAACTTTCTGCAATTTCCATGATCTTAAGTTGCCCGTTTCCGCCAATGAATATATTAGGATAACTTTCTGAGCACTTAAGTGCGAATTTGACCACATCTTCCACATTGGTCAAGTTATGAATTGTTCCACTGTATTTTTCTTCATTCAGCACCTCAACAACATCATCCCGAGTATCTTCCAGTCCTGGGAAAATAGCAATAATCTTTGAATTTGTTCTGGAAGCTTCTCTGAAGATATCTAAACGACACATTTCGTCTTTACGGGGAGTTCCAAGGATAATTACTGGAAAATCTGCTTCGTTGAAAACTGCTGCTGCTGCATCGGCATTATCAGTTTTGCCCACTACTATCTGGGAGTGGGGAAGATCAATGATCATCGCCCTCCCTGGTAAAACTTTGAAATCTTTAAGGGTGCTTTCAACGATATCATCGGATATCCTCATAATCTCCGCAACTTTTGAAGCTGCAGCAGCATTTTCACGGTTGAAATTCCCGAACAAATTTAGTTCATAGTGAACCATGTCAAAAAAATGAATTTCAGTTGCTTTTTTACCAAAATGGCTCAAATTTTCAGTTTCATGATTCAAAACAACTTTCTTGCCCTGAACAAAATTTCCCAGGGATTTAAGGTAGTTCTCCACTGATTGATGGAATTCAAGATGGTCTCGACCAACATTGGTCACCAACACCAGGTCAAAATCAAAATTATCATTACAAAAATCCAGTGTCATATCACAGACTTCCACCAGGAGAACATCATAATCACTAGATGAGGCTTCTAAAATTACTTCGGTATAACCCTTAAAACCTCCACCTGCATTTCCTCCGATAAGAACTTCCATACCAGCTTTTTGCAGTATGCTGGCAATCATCATGGTGGTGGTGGTTTTACCGTTGGTACCAGTGATTCCTATGGTAAATAAGGAACGATGAGCAGTGATGATGTCTGATA
>JAUNXM010000023.1:0-3937 GCA_030539815.1 Methanobacterium sp. | reverse complement strand
ATTAAAATATAATCCGCACCCAGCTCCCGTGCTTTCTGATAAAATTTTTCCATTAGATTTAATATTATTAAAAACAGAATTGTTCCACAAAGTTGGACTTAAAACAATTGCATCTGATTTTTCTATTTTCAGAAAATCGTGAAATCCCAGATCAACATCTAGGTCTTCATCCGATTCTAATTCAATGTTAGTTTTAATATCTGAAGCATAAACTTCATAACCATGATTGAGAAGCGATTCAACGGCATTAATGCCTTCTACCCCCAGCCCAACCACAGCAGCCTTCATTTTAACAACCATTATCTGATTTTCCTAAAGCACATCATTCAATTGTATTCTTAAAAATAAGTTGACACTTTACATATATAACTATAACTCTAACACTGCCCTTTCCCTGTTGAATAATTATTTTAAGATAATATAAGGATATTTGGGCTTAAATAGGAATTTTTATTAGAATAATAGGTTTTTTAAATATTCAATTTCGAAAAATAATCGTTTTAATGGGATGATATTTGGTGGGGTCGTGGTTTTTGGAAGTTTTTATCAAATACTCGGAAGCAATATAATGAATCCGAACTAAATTTTCATGTTTATATCCCAAAACCATATAACAGTATCAAACCTATAATTCTAATAGATAAATTAAAGACAAAAAATTATCTTTAAAAAACGTTTAATAGGATATTGCAGATTTTATGGATAACGCACTTATAGTTTGTATCAAGAGTATCAGGTGTCACTCATGAACACAATAAAAGACTTCTCCCAGGAAATAGTAAAACGCATCGACAAGATAGCCCAGCCAGTAAAGATAATGCACGTCTGTGGATCACATGAACACACCATAATGCAGCACGGCCTCAGAACTTTACTGCCTTCTGAAGTGGAAGTGGTGGCAGGACCTGGATGTCCAGTTTGCTGCGTGCCCGCACGTGAAGTTGAAGAATGTCTTCAACTTGCCAGGCAGGGGGTAACCATCGCAACCTTCGGGGACATGTTAAGGGTTCCCGGTGGAAGTGGATCCCTGGCGGAGGCCAAGGCAGAAGGAGCCGATGTCCGGATTGTTTATGGTGTAAACAATGCAGTAGAACTCGCTCAAAAAATTGATAATGAAGTGGTATTCATGGCCGCTGGGTTTGAAACCACCGCACCAACCACCGCTGCAGAGATAGTTGCAGGTCCTCCTGAAAATTTTTCAGTCTTATCCTGTCACCGAATGATACCCCCAGCCCTTAAATTCCTCATAGAATCAGGTGAAGTGAATCTAAATGCCCTTATAGAACCCGGCCATGTTTCTACTATTATTGGAACCCGGCCATATGATCTTTTCTCAGAGAAATATGGAATTCCCCAAGTGGTAACTGGTTTCAACCCCATGGATGTATTAATAGCCGTATATTTAATCCTTAAACAAATTGATGAAGGCAAGGCATTTGTTCAGAATGAATATAAACGGGCAGTTAGAGAAGAAGGAAATTTAAAAGCCCAGGAACTTCTGGAGGAAGTTTTCTATATCACCAGTAAAGAATGGAGGGGCTTCCCATCTATACCTGACTCAGTTATGGATATAAAGCAGGAGTTCAATGATGTAAATGCCCGGGAGAAGTTCGACATTGAAGTCGGCAAGATCCCGGAGGTAGTTTCTGGTTGTATATGTGGGGCCATACTTCGAGGGGTGGCCCGCCCAGAGGACTGTAAATTATTCAGAAAAGAATGTAATCCCACTAACCCCATTGGAGCCTGCATGGTCAGTAAAGAAGGAACTTGTAACATCGCTCACAGGTATGGTTCATTTTAAGATTGAAGCTACTATAGGTCTAGTAACTGTGAATAATGGAAATTTTTGGGATTATGAACTAATTTATTAATGGTGAAATAACTTGATTAAAGCAGTAGCCGTAGATGTTGATGGCACCATAACTGATGGTAAGAGAAGGTTATGTTGCAGTTCTCTGGAATCAATCCGTTCAGCAGAAAAAAATGGCATACCAGTCATAATCGTCACTGGTAATATACTACCAGTTACCAAAACCCTATCTATATTCATTGGAACTTCTGGAGGGCTGGTTGCAGAAAACGGCGGAGTTATTGAATCATCCAAGGGACGGGTGGTTTTGGGGGATATCAATAAATGTAAAGATGCATATGATTTCTTACTAACAAAGCATCCTGTAGAGAAAGTGGATTTTTCGGATCAGAGGATTTCTGAAGTTGCATTCTATAGAACAATTCCTGTAAAGCAGGTGAAAGAAACTCTGAAAGATTTTGATGTGAAAATATACGACACCAATTTTGCACTGCACATCACTGATCCTGAAGTAAACAAGGGCACGTCTCTGGTGCAAGTGGCGGGCGATATGGGGATACTACCGGAGGAGATCCTGGCAATTGGGGACAGTGAAAATGATCTGGAATTTCTTAATGTAGCGGGAGTGAAGGTGGCGGTGGCCAATGCAGAACCAGAACTCAAATCCATTGCAGATTATGTTACTGAGAAACCATACGGAGACGGAGTTAAAGAGGCATTAGAGAGGTTTTTATCATGATGAACGATTTAGCCAACCAGGCACTGGATCATGCTCTTAAAGGCGCTGATCAGGCTGAAATATATGTTGAAATCACGGAAACTGTGGATTCCACCATACAGAATGACCAAGTGGATTTTGCCAAGGAAGCCTATTCAATGGGTGTGGGCATCCGGGTTATCCGTGGGGATAGGATGGGCTTTGCATACACCACCCAAACTGAAAGAATAAAGGAAACAGTTGCCCGTGCAATTTCCAATGCCCAATCCAATCTGGTGGACGAAAACTTTGCATTCGCATCAAAATCGAAATATCCTCGAGTTAAAGGTGTTTATGATAAAAAAATCAACACTCTAGAACTGGAAAATACCATTGAACTGGGAAAAGTCATGATTGGCACAGTTATTGACAATAATTGTCAGCCAACATCTGGTGGGGTTTCTGCCGGCTGTGCTAAAACTCTAATCATGAACTCAGAGGGAGTAAACTGTGAAGATACTTCTACTTATTTTTCCGGTTTTATAGCCGTGAATACCCCTGATGGGGAAGGAATATCTACAGCCAGTGAATCTGACTCATCCCGAAAATTGGACATAGATCCCGAAAAAATTGCCAGTAAAGCCTGTGAAATTGCTTTAAATTCCAGGGGGGGTAAAACAATCATAACTGGGGACATGGAGGTTATAATGGATCACCATGCTGCAGCAGGTCTTCTTTCCACCTTCTCCCAGGCAATAAATGGGGATAACGCCCAGAGGGGAAGATCAATCTATGCTAATAAAATGGATACTGAAGTTTCATCATCTTCCCTGAGCATCTATGATGATGGAACCCTCAACGGAGGTCTTTACTCTTCCCATTGTGATGGGGAAGGAACACCGGCTCAGAAAACGGCTATAATCGAAGACGGGGTCTTACGTAACTTTCTGTACGACATACACACTGCAAACAAGGGAAATGTTCAGAGTACTGGTAATGGGATGCGTGCTTCCTTCAATGACATGCCCTCAGTTAGTTTATCAAACCTTATTGTTGATTTTAAAGATTTTAAAGAAATTTCAGAAATAAAAGAGGGATTATTTGTCACCGATGTATTAGGGGCACACACTGCCAATCCCATATCTGGAGATTTCTCAGTAGAAGCAATGAATGCCTTTAAAATTAAAAACGGGGAACTGGTTTATCCAATTAAAAATGCTATGCTTTCTGGGAATATTTTTTCACTTTTGAAGGATTCAAATGCAGCCACTCATAAAACACGTCAGTTAGGGCCTTTTGTTGTACCTCCCCTAAATGTGCCCAGTCTACGGGTTGTCGGTTAAATATTGTGTTAAGTTTTACTAACCTGTAAAAAAAAGCAGTGAATAGGATGGATAAGACCACAAATGGGTAAAAATAATTTCATTAAT
>JAUNXM010000022.1:13554-18797 GCA_030539815.1 Methanobacterium sp. | reverse complement strand
TGTAATTTCAAGTGAAACCAGGAAAAACGAAACTTAAAACTAAAAAATTTTTTTTACAAAAAAAATCTACAAAAAACCTCAAATTCAAATAAAAAAAATTAGGGTTTCTACAAAGCCGATTAATTGTTTTATTATTGGATATTTTTTCAAAATTATTCAATATTCCTTAAAAGATACAAGGGAACTTCCTAAATTTAGTAAGTGGGTTAATTTGTTTAAAAATGGGTTTAAAGTAACTTGTGTGAGTTTAGTATATTCAATACCAACAACTTTACCTTTAGTAATATGAGTGAAACTAATATTTGATTATGAATAAAAATCAACCATATAACATTATTTAATTAAAAAAATTAAAAATGAGAAATATTTATTTTATAATATTCTTCAAATACTCCCTTAACTCCTCACTAACTGCAGGATCCTGCAGGGCGATTTCCAGGGAGCTTTTAAGCCATTCCACATTGTTCCCAATATCATACATTTTACCATCAAATACATGGCCGTAGATACTGTCCAAACATCTCATGGCGTCAGTTAACTGTATTTCCCCACCCACACCTGGTGGCACACTTTCAATATGGTCAAATATCTCAGGATCCAGCACGTAACGTCCGGTTATGGCCAGATCAGAAGGTGCTTCCTCAGGACGTGGTTTTTCAACCATATCCTGAATTTTATAAACAGATTCCTCGACTTGTTGGCCTTTGATTATGCCATAACGTTCAATTTTATCATGGGGCACTCTTTCAATGGCAATAGCTGATGAATTATACTTTTCATGGACGTCCAGTAACTGTTTGGTGCAGGGAACTTTTGACTGGCTTATGGTATCTCCTAAAAGCACGGCGAATGGCTGTCCATCAATATGCTTCTGGGCGCAGAGTATAGCATCCCCCAGTCCCTTCTGTTTCTTCTGCCTTACATAATAGATATCAGCCATTTCAGATATGGCCTCCACTTCCACCAGGTAATCCATTTTACCACAGTTACGGAGGGAATACTCCAGTTCAAAGGAACGGTCAAAGTGGTCCTCGATGGATCTTTTTCCCTTACCAGTTATGATCAGTATATCATCAATTCCAGAGGCCACCGCCTCTTCCACCACGTACTGAATGGTTGGTTTATTATAAACTGGTAGCATTTCTTTAGGCTGAGCCTTGGTGGCCGGTAAAAACCGAGTCCCGAGTCCTGCAGCAGGTATAACCGCTTTCATGATCTTGCCTCCTAATTCTGACAATTTCCGTATGTCCAGTATCTTATTCTGAATTATATACTAGGATCTTGTAAATTAGATAAATAATGAAATTTGATTACTAATTGTAAAACTATTTTAATTTATTCTAAAATAACCTTTGCGTATTTCACATTCACACAAGTAGATATCCTTAAATAAGTCATCCTATAATTTTGATGAGTTAGTTATTGGCTCTTAATCATTTGGACTTGAGGTCTTAAATTACATTCTCATCATCTAATTTAGAAGACCATCAATAGTAATGATTAATAAGAGAGAGATATATAAAACTTTCCAAGAAGAATTAACGGTGTATTTATGATTGACGGCGTAAAAGTAAAGAATCTCAAAGTCATTCCTGATGAAAGGGGTTGGCTCATGGAAATATTAAGATGTGACGATGATATTTATCAGGAATTTGGGCAGGTTTACCTGACCACAGCATATCCTGGAGTGGTGAAGGCCTGGCATTTACACAAAAAACAGACTGACAATTTCACATGTGTTCACGGGATGATGAAGGTGGCCCTCTATGATAGCAGGGAAGATTCACCAACTTATGGGGAATTAAACGAATTTTTCATTGGTGACCGCAATCCCATGCTGATCAGTGTACCTCCACTGGTCTACCATGGATTTAAAGCAGTAGGAGATGAAACTGCCTTCTTTGTAAGTGTCCCTACATTACCCTTCAACTACAATGAACCGGATGAATACCGCCTTGATCCTGACACCGACGAAATCCCCTACGATTGGATACTGGATGAAAACAAAAAACACGGATAAACTGGTGGTTTAATGAAGATTCTAATTACAGGTGGTGCAGGATTTATTGGATCCAACTTTGTACACCATCTATGTGAAAATGATGAATATGAAATTGTGGTATTGGACAAGTTAACCTATGCTGGTGACCTGGAAAATCTTAATGGAGTCCGAGACAAAATCGAATTTGTCAAAGGAGCCATAGAAGACGAGGAGCTGGTCTCCCAGTTAATGAAGGATTGTGACTTGGTGGTGAACTTTGCTGCCGAAACTCACGTGGACCGATCCATCGAGGATCCAGGGGTATTCGTTAAAACCGATGTTATCGGAACCTACAACCTACTGGAAAATGTCCGAAAATATGATGTGGAACGTTACCTGCAGATATCCACCGATGAAGTTTACGGGAGCATAGAATCAGGTTCATTCACCGAAGAAAGTAATCTAGACCCTTCCAGCCCCTACTCAGCCAGTAAAGCTGGTGGAGACCTTCTGGTAGGGGCTTACTGGAAAACATACGACACCCCGGTGATCCTCACCCGGAGCAGTAACAACTTCGGACCCCGCCAGTACCCGGAAAAACTGATACCACTTTTTATACTGAACGCAATGCAGGATAAATCCCTGCCAGTCTATGGTGATGGGAAAAATGTCCGGGACTGGATCTACGTAATGGACAACTGCAAAGGAATAGAAACTGCCCTCCGAAAGGGTAAACTGGGTGAAGTATACAACATTGGTGGGGGTAACGAGAAGAACAACCTGGAAATAACCCGTCTAATACTGGAACTTTTGGACAAACCCGAAAGTCTGATAACCTTTGTGGAAGACCGTTTGGGTCATGACCGGCGTTACTCACTGGACTCAGCCAAGGTAATGAAACTGGGATGGAAACCAGAGTTCTCATTTGAGGATGCATTAAAAGAAACTGTGGAATGGTATAAAGAGAACTATTCCCGTTATTTAAAGTAAACTTGTGCTATTTAAGCACAATAAATTTCTTTTTTTATTTAAACATCTGAAAATTAAAATAATAGATTAATAATTAAATTATTTAAAATTAAATATGAATTTTGGTATTAATTGTAATCAATTAAAACTAATAAAATCCTATAAACTAAAGGCGATATTCTAAAAATTAATAAAATTCTCTAAAAGTTTGTAAAATACTTTTTCATCCATGTCATATATTAGAATGGTCTTCTGGCGGCTTTTATGCCCTCCAACAATTTCGGTTTTACGGCCGGTAAGGCTTGAGAATTCTTTCACGAGTTCTTTGTTGGCCTTACCCTTGGTGGGGGGTGATTTGAGTTTCACTTCCAGAGTTTTCCTCCACTCGTTGTAGCCGGTTATCTGGAACTGGTCCGACTTAGGTGAAACTTCTATCATCACGGTTATTCCCTGTGGAGTGGTTTTAACTGCCTGCATAATGAAAACACCCTGCTGATCAACTGATTTATTTTTAATATTTCAATCTTTATCTTCTAATTACTTAAAACCCTTTAAAGTAATTCACAATAATAAGAAAACTCTGGTAATACATTAGGGGCTTTTTATTGTTTAGGTGAACTGTTTTAAGCATTTAAATAGGGTACCAATCAGTAACGGTAACCTTTAAATAGGGTAAGTGAGAGAAGATGGTATGCTTCACTCTCTTGTGTGAGAATTAGCACAGCAGGGGTGGTCGAGCGGTCAAAGGCGCTAGGTTGAGGGCCTAGTGGGTGAGTCCCTTCGCGGGTTCGAATCCCGTCCCCTGCACTCATATTCATTTCGTTTTATTGGTTTAATAAATTTTTAAATATTTATTTAGATTTTAATGGTTATTTTTAATGATTTTCCATCTGCAAGATCCCTTACCAGGTCATGGTTAAGATCCACGGCTGCCTTATCAGCGCGTATCATCAGTGTCCGGCTGCAGGTGTAATCACTTTTACGACAAACCATATCGGTGGGATGATCCAGAGATAGTTTGGGATGTCCATATCCTGTAATCACATCCTTTGAATTTTCTGTTTCCAGAATAATCTGAATTTGGGTGTTTTCGTCCTGGATGACATCTTTCATCGGGATGGGAAGATCATTCAGGGATACTTCTGACGACACCCCCACAATACAATCAGCGGTCAATCCTATTTCTTCATCCTGGGTTACTTCGAAGGTGGTTTTGTGTTGGGAGGTTACGTTATGATGTCCCTGGGCTTTGAATGTGAATTTCATCTTTTCACCATGATATCTTTTTTTAACATTTTTCTAGTTAAATTTTCATGATTTTAATTATTACAGTAAATGAATAATGGCTTAATAAATATAATGGCTTAATGATAATTGATTAGGGTTACGATGTATAATTAGAAACAAGTTAGAAAATCTAATTAATTGTTTGAGGTGTTTCTATGAAGATTAGATGTGTGGTGGATAACCGGGCAGGATTCAAATCAAGTTTATATGCAGAGCACGGATTTTCATTACTGGTGGAAGGAAAGAATGAAAACATTTTGGTAGACACAGGGAAGACTCCCCGGGTTTTAAAACATAATATGAATCTCATGGGAATCAATTTCGTGGATAAGGTGTTGATCAGTCACGGTCACAGCGATCATTCCGGAGGCATATCTGCCATTATAGATAGCAAAATCAATTTTAAATCTGATGATACTAAATTTTTAATTCATCCTGAGGCTATTAGAGCTAAATTCGCGGTTGAGCCAGATAAAGAACTTTATATTGGATTTCCACAAGATATTCACACCAAAATTCTTAATGTGGATTGGGTCACTGAAATAACCCGAATTAATGATGATATGTGGATTTTCAACCAGGTAGATGATCATTCTGGTTTCGAACCCATACCCGAATACCTGCGGGTTCAGGAGGATGGGAAATGTTTACCAGATAACTTTAAGGATGAATTGAATCTGGTGATTAAAACAGAAAATGGACTGGTTGTAATTTCAGGTTGTGCCCATAGGGGTATAATCAACATTCTCTATTCGGTTAGGGAATATTTCCAGGATGATATTTATGGTGTTATTGGAGGATCCCATCTGATGGATGCTCCTGGTGAGAGGATCGAAAAGACTGTGGAATCATTCAAGAAACTGGACCCTGAAATCATTGCCATGGGTCATTGCACTGGTTTTGAGGGTTTATGCAGGTTTAATAGGGAATTTGGTGAGAAATTCATCCCACTAGACTCTGGTGCTGAAATCCTGATCTAAATCTTGAACTCTTGATCTAAATCTTG
>JAUNXM010000022.1:2038-13544 GCA_030539815.1 Methanobacterium sp. | reverse complement strand
ATCTAATTTATTGGTGTGAGTCGTTAATGGCTAAAAAAACTATTTTAAAGGGAACCTACTGTCTTTTAATAGACTTAAATAGAAATGAGCCCATAGGGGTTGGTAAAAAGGGAGAAATCCAGTTTAAAAAGGGAGTTTATGTCTATGTGGGTTCTGCGCTCAACTCACTGGGGGGAAGGATCAGGAGACACTTGCGGAAGAATAAAAAGATGCACTGGCATGTTGACTACCTTTTGGATAATTCAAGTTCCGGGGTGATTGACGTCTTTTTCAATGCGGATGGTGTTAAACACGAGTGTGAACTGGCCAGGGAGATATCAGTTAGTGGGGATGGAGTTGAGGGTTTTGGTTGTTCTGATTGTAAATGCCTAGCGCATCTATTCTATTTTCAAAATGAGTCACTGGCTACTTTAAACTGCCTGGAAGGGTTTAAAAAATTAAAATTAGAGGTTAAAACCCTTGAAGATCTCGATTAAATATTTCTTTTTGAAATTATCGATTAAATATCCTTTTATTGAAATCCCCGGAAAAATTCATCAAATTCATCAGCATCCATGGGTTGGGGGATTACGAATTCATTATTTTCTAAGACTGCCTTTGATAGTTCCCTGTATTTCTGGGCCTGATCTGATTCTGGGAACTTCTCCAGAACGGTTTTGGCATCGATTTCACTCTGCTGAACCAGTTCACTGCGGGGTATCACCCCTATAACCTTACTACCAATCCGGTGGGCGAATTCTTCCACGATCTCCAGTTCCCGGTGGATGCCTCTGCAGTTACAGATTATACCGCCGAGATTGCTTTTAAGCTTTTTTATACCCTTAGAGATGTTGTTTGCCGCGTAAAGTGCCATGTATTCACCGGAGGTGACGATGTAGACTTCATCAGCATAGTCTTCCCTGAGGGGTACTGCGAATCCCCCGCAGACCACGTCACCCAGTACATCGTAGATGATAACGTCTGGTTCCTGGCTGAAGACTTCCAGGTTCTCCAGGAGTTTCATGGCCACAATAACTCCCCTTCCCGCGCAGCCAACACCGGGTTCTGGCCCTCCGCTTTCCACGCACATCACTCCACCGTATCCGGGGAAGAGAACATCCTCTTCCTGGGCATCTCTTTTCTCTTTCAGGATGTCCAGGATGGTGGGGATCCTTCTCCCCACCAGGGTCCGGGTGGTGTCTGCTTTGGGGTCGCAGCCAATAACCAGAACATCCTTATCAGAGGAGTAGGATGCTGCCAGGTTGGAGACAGTGGTGGATTTTCCAATGCCTCCCTTACCATAAATAGCTATGTGCTTGCTCTTGCTCATCCCCTCACCATGGCTCCGATAATATCGCCCCTGGTGATGATACCCACCATGTTCCCATCGGCATCCACCACTGGCAGTCGTTTAACATCATGGGTGTCCATGAGCTGGGCAGCATCGGAAATATCATCATCAGGTTTGATGGTCAGGACTTTTTTGGTCATAATCTCCCCTATAAGTACGGAAGCTGCTTTGTTCATGTCTTCGGCTATTTCATCCATCTCGTATTTCATACGCACTGGTAGTTCAATTAAGTCGAGGGGAGCAGGTAGGATCAAGTTGATGTGGGGAGAGTGAACCTCCAGGAGTCGCATGATATCACCTTCACTGATGATTCCCACTACTTTGCCTTCCTTATTTACCACTGGTGCTCCGCTGATCTTGTTTTCACGTAGGCTTCCAGCAACGTCGACAATACGGTCGTCTGTTTGGAATTTGATTACTTCTTTCTCCATGGCATCCTGAATTTTCACTTGTATCAACTCCTTTTCCATGAACAATTCTCGGTTATTACTATAAACCTATGCTTTTTATTCCACACATCTCTTAGTATGACCTTACTTGTGATAAAATTTTTCTATTTTTTTACCAGGCAATATTTGAAGATGGGCTGGTTTCATTAACCATCTAACATCCTTATCTAGATGTCCATGGTCTATTACTATTTACTGGCTAACCTTCGTCCACTCCTCATAATTTCATGAAAGCCTTTAGAAATCTAGGTTTATAGGATGATCTCAGTGTTAGGTTTTGCATTCTTTGTATTTAACTAGCTGTTCCATGGCGGTGAAAAACTCGACTCGTGTAAATGAATAAAAAAAATTTAGATGAATGATTTGGGAATTTTGATATCCTATTTATTCCTTTTAATTCTCTGGTAAACCAAGTCTCCAGGGCGGACTCTACCGTTAAGTAGAATTCCCACATTCTGTCCCTTCTGGGCTTCAACAATGTTCTGGTGATCTATTTGCAGCGATTCCACCTTTTGGATGATGGATCCTGTGGTAGGTCCCTGGACTATAATCTCATCCCCTACTTTCAGGGGATTCCAAAGCCTTATCTCCGCAGCATTAACTTGTGAATAATAGTTAACCACTTCCCCTATATCCTGCTTGGCGTGGGTGGCCTGGTTGTAGCTACTGGTCTGGTAAGGGGTTTGGAAGTAAAATCCAGTGTCAAAACCACGATTGTAAACCTTCTGGAGATCATCTAACCAGCGGTCCTGGAATTTCCATTCTCCATTCCTATATGAATCAATTGCTTCCCTGTATACCCTGGTTACTGTGGCCACATAATCCGCAGGCCGGGCCCTACCTTCGATCTTAAATGAAGAAATTCCAGCGTCAATAAGTTCACCAACGTGTTCCACCATGCAAAGATCTCGAGGACTTAAAATATGACCCTTAAATCCACCATCATCCCCACATTCAGTTGCTAAATAATTCTCTCCTAAACTAAGTGAGATTTCATTATCCTTTTTTATTTTATTATCATTTTTTAAATCTAGGGAAATTCCATCTTCGTCCTGACAGATAATCTTCCATTCTTTCCTGCAGGGTTGCAAGCATTCTCCACAGTTGGCATTCTTCTGGTAGAGGAAGGAGCTTAAAAAACATCTCCCAGAAATAGCCAAGCACATGGCTCCGTGGATGAAGACCTCCACTTCCAAGGGACTATCTGCAGCCATTGCCCTTACCTCTTCTAAAGGTAATTCTCGAGAAAGAATCACCCTCTTAACTCCCAGTTCATGGAGGAGTTTCAAAGACTCCAAATTGGATACATTGGCCTGGACACTGAGGTGAACATCAATACCCACATCCCTGGCGATTTTAAGAACTCCCAGATCAGAGGCGATTATGGCATCGGCTCCAGCGGATTTAATCTCAGGTAAAACAGTTTTAAGAAGTTCTATATCATTATTTCGCATCACGGTGTTGGTGCAGACATAGAGCTTAGCCCCATGATGGTGGCAGCGTTCTGTGGCATGATTAAGATTTTTCAAAGAGAAGTTGGCAGAGTGGGCACGCATGTTATAACCATCTAATCCTATATAAACTGCGTTAGCCCCGTTATTGAGGGCTGACTCCAGAGCTGCAAAGTCCCGGGCAGGGGAGAGTAATTCTACCATAAAAAAACCACCATATCCATACAAAAATCAGCATTGTAATGATTTTTATATCCTTTGAGATTTGTCTTTTAATCAATAATTTAAATAAAAATTTGAATAAATTTATCCTGATAAGTTCATCATTAAATTAATTTATAATTAAACAGTCAAAAACCAGTTCCAAGAACCAGTATAAAAAAATCTAAACTCCTGCAGAGATTTTAACACCTGCAGGATTCGTATTCGTCAATGTTAGCCGGTAACTCAGTGGGGTACTCTCCGGTGAGGCATCCCAGGCACAGTTCGTTCCTGTTGATCCCTATACATTCCACAAGGGAGTCAACGCTGAGGTATCCCAGGGAGTCAACACCCAGGGTTTTCCTTATTTTTTCCACAGCTTTATCTGAAGCTATGAGTTCCTTCCTGGTGGCCATGGCAATACCATAGTAACAGGGAGAAGTTATGGGTGGTGATCCCACACGTAAATGAATTTCCTTTACCCCAGCCTCACGAAGCACCTTCACCAGAGATTTGGAGGTTGTACCTCTAACGATGCTGTCATCCACCAGCACTATGCGTTTACCTTCCAATTCTGATCGTATTGGATTCATTTTCAGCTTGACTGATGTTTCTCGCTCTTCCTGGGTGGGCATGATGAAAGTACGTCCAATGTAACGATTCTTAATCAATCCTTCCCCGTAGGGAATTCCCGAAGCACGCGAGTAACCTATGGCTGCGGTGATGGCTGAGTCCGGCACAGGCATAACCACATCCGCATCCACCGGGTGTTCCTTGCAGAGATATTTTCCAATATTCTTTCTAACATTGTACACAACTCTTCCATCCAGTATACTATCTGGACGGGCAAAGTAAACATATTCAAACATACAATGGGCTCGAGGTGTGTCCTGATTACGGGGAATTTTAAAACTGTTAACGTCATTGTTGATAAGCAGTATCTCCCCTGGTTCAACATCACGAACGTACTGCGCTCCTACCACGTCAAAGGCAACGGTTTCCGAGGCCACCATGGTAACCCCATCTTTCTGCCCCAGTGACAATGGTTTAATACCAATGGGGTCACGTACCACCATCAGATCATCGTTAACTAAGAGAACCAGTGAATAAGAGCCAATTAATTTTTGGGAAACAGTTTTAATTGATTCCACCATGTCCTGGTTTTTAGAGTATTCCCTGGTTAGGAGGTGACAGATAACCTCTGAGTCAGTGGAGGACTGGAATTTTATTCCTTCATTCTCCAAGTCTTTCCGAAGTTCCATTGAGTTAATAATGTCTCCGTTGTGAGCAATAGCAATACTTCCCATGTCGAATTTGTTTATAAACGGTTGGGAATTTTGTATTTGTGATTCTCCTGTTGTAGAGTAACGTACATGGCCTATTCCCACATTCCCATCCAGCCCTTCAATGTTACCATTGTTGAACACGTCACAGACCAGCCCCATACCTCTATATGTGCGCATTTCCTCACCATTATGGGCGGATATGCCTGCAGACTCTTGTCCACGGTGTTGTAAAGCGTATAGGCCGTAATATATTTCTCTGGAAATGTTGTGGGACTTATTATGGGAATAAGCACCTACAATACCACATTTATCCTGCACTTAGAATTCTCCCTTTATTATCTTGGGCATAGGTAATTTTTCTAAAAAAAGATTGAAAATTCCATAATCCACTACTCCTTGAGTAAGTGTGGACTGAATTTTTCATCACCTATTTCTTCCTTGAGATCTTCAATTTTTGAATCGTAAAAAATGAGCACCGTACGAATAACTTTTAACCAGTCCACGGCATCCTTACGAGATGGGGCAGCTATAAATCCCTGCCCTAAAACAATGTTTTCTGGTTTAAATTCGCTGGTAATAAAAGTAATATGTTCTTCTTCGTTTAAGGTTTCCTTAAAAGTTTCCTTCCACAGTTCACTGAGGGAGAATCTTTCGTACAGATTTTTATTAATTAAAATTCCGTACTGGTTCTTCACATCAGCATAACGCTGTTTAGTAACCTTAAACTCTTCCTGAAGATTTTGCTGCTTCAATTTAAGTCTTTCCTCTGAATCAGCTAACTCCTGGTTTTGGGTGGCCAGCGTATCCCTTTCGGAAGAAAGATCCTGAATTTCCTTATTTAATTCTTTGATTTTATCTTCAGAGTCTTTGAGTCTATTCTTGATTTCTCTGAAGCGCCCCAGGTTGGCGATGGATAATAAACCAGAACGAATAATTGCGTTTTTAATTTCCCTTCTGATAAGAACCGGGTCAATATACTCCACGTCATGTCCGAAGGGGAGTTTCATTCTTTCGATATGACCCACTTCTTTTTTGAGAACTTTCTGGTACTTTTCAGCCAGTTCCCTTCCAGGGGCATCCACATCAGTGGCGATCAGAACAATATCTGCACCATTCACTGCTTTTTTAGCTATTTCGGTGTTGGTGGTGGGTATTATGGAGGAGATGGTTATATGGTACTCCGCTCCCAGGGCAATGTTCTGTAAAGCCCGGGAAACGTTTTCCACGTCTGAAGCTCCTTCCACAATGATGCGCACATCGATGGGATTTCTCATTTCCATCTACTTCAACCTGTAACCATTAAGTTTTTTGTTCTGCCAGCTGTAGGTCCTGACCCTTTTGGATCTTCCAAATCCACAGGCTGCACAGTAGCGCTTCCTGGCATTGTATGAGTTTTTCCCACATCTTCGACATCGGATATGGGTTTTTTTGTTACGTTTACCAAATGATGGTGTACCTTTCAATTTAATATCCTCCTAATAATATCTCCCGGTTAGTTCAACCGGTACTTAATTTCATCCTGGTGATATGTATACAATGTTATCCCCGCGTATGAGGACCACACCTAATCTCCTTGATGATTCGCCGCTTTCTAATTCTTCGGCGTCGTTTAGAACTAAATTCATATGCATATCAAAGCTTTCAAGAACTCCACGGAATTCTCTGCCGCCTTTAAGTTTGATTAACACTTGAGAGTTAAGGGCTCTACCTAATACATCTAATGGTCGTGAAGTATTTACATTCTTCTGTACACTCACTATTATCACCTTTCCTATACCATGAATGTTGGTAAGATTTATATTTAAATGTACCGCCATCAAAAATATAAAACTGAGAATGGAAACTAGAATTAAGGTGAATTGTAATTGAAAATAAGAAAAAGATACTATCTGAAAAAAAAGAAACTAAAGGAGTTTCAGACTAAATTAGGTCCTTATAGTTCATTAATCTCATCTAAATCCAAGGTAGAAATTTTGGAAAGCGATCTACCTGATCTTATACTGGTAGATGGTGATCCACTTATTATAATCTTGGATGGGGAGCCATTCCCCACTCTAAAAGGGGCCCTGAAACACCCCATAAAAAGTCACATGGTGGTCGTGGACATGGGGGCAGTGAAATTCATGGCCAGTGGGGCGGATGTGATGTCTCCCGGTGTGGTTGAAGCGGACTCCCAGATCCAGAAAGGTGACACAGTCATTGTGGTGGATGAAAACCACCGCAAACCCTTGGCCATGGGAACTGCCATTATATCTGGAGAAGAAATGGTAAATAACGACAAAGGTAAGGCAGTAAGTACCTTACACTATATTGGGGATAAGATCTGGAATTTGGATGTTTAATCCAACTTTCTGTACAGATTATGGATTTCATAATCAAATTATCGTTTGGCATATTTATCTACTATCAATGGTTATGAACATTATATGATAATTAAGGGGATAATACAATGGAAATGTGGTATATATTTGCGGGGTTGCCTCTTTTCGGCGCGTTAATACATTTTTTCTTAAGTAAAAAAACCAAATCAATAAACCGGATAACTGAATTATTACTGTTATGGTATCTGGGTGTGGGTATTGGAATTGGATCCCTTTTCAGCGGATTGGTGCAAGTCTTCAGTCCTGAAATAGTAGCTCAGTCAACAGGATGGGTTTATTCACCCTTCTTGCGTGAAGTTGGATTTGCAAACATTTCATATGCTATTTTAGGACTTTTAGCAGTACGTTTCAGGAATTTCTGGGCACCAGCCGTTATAGCATATGCTATATTCATGTGGGGTGCAGCCGCAGGTCACATATATGAAATACAACAGTCCGGCAACCTATCGGCAGGTAATGCTAGTGCAGTTCTCTACTTGGACATTTTAATGCCCCTATTATTGATGATATTGCTGTTAATTTACCATAAAACTCAAAAAAAAACAATAAATCCTCTTAAATTTAATATATATATGCTATAATTGGTAAATTCATTCATTAAGTGGTAAATTCATCTATTAAATAAGGTGGTATAATCCGTTCAGTTAATGTGAAAATAATTCATAAAAAATAGGAGTCAGTGCATGATAGAACTTAGATACTCCTCGGGTAAGCTAATTTCACCAGAGGTTCATAAAATAGGTATTATGGCCATTGGTTCCCACCTGGAAAACCATGGTGCAGCACTTCCCATTGACACAGATTCTAAAATAGCTTCCTATCTGGCATTGCAGGCATCCATACGCACTGGAGCCAAGTTTTTAGGAGTTTTATATGCTGCAACGGAATATGACTATGTTAAACACGGAATTCACAAACCTGTCGAGGTATTGGTAGAAAAAGAACTTTTTCCAACCTTAAGAAGTGCTAAAAATAATCTTAATCTGGAGGCAGTGGTTCTGGTGAATGGCCACGGTGGAAATGTACCCATAAAAGATTATTTGGCTGATATTGAAAAAGAACTAGATATTAAGATAATCTTCAACAACCGTATTGTGGAAATAGAGGGACCCCATGCTGGAACTGGGGAACTTTCCATGGGGGTGGTTCTGGGAATAGCTGATGAATCCTGTCTTAATGAACATTGCCAGTTTGATGAATACTCTGAAGTGGGAATGGTAGGTCTTCACGAGGCACGTCAGCAGAGTAAGGGTATTGATGAGGGAGCTTGCCAGGTTGAAAGTGAGGGTATTGTTGTGGACCTAAAAGTAGGGAAAAACCTGCTTGAAACTGCTATTATTGCAATTGTTAAGGATGTTCAAAGTTTACTAAATTAAGCTGATGACTTGGTGATTGCCTTTCAGTAAAACTCCAGTTAAATTGATTTATATCCAATAAAGCCAATACTATTACTATATTAAGGATTTACTCATTAGTGACATGGATAGAATTTAGAAGAGGTGTTAAAATGTTTTGTCCCAACTGCGGAACTGAAGTTAATGGAAAATTTTGCCCAAATTGTGGAGAAGCAATGGAAACAGTAGTTGAAGAACCTGTTCAAAACCCTGAAATACAGCCATCAACCACTGCACCAGCAGCAGGTACTTTCAGCAAGTATTCGGTCAATGATTTCATCAACAAGACCATGGAAAAACATGACTCTGGTGAAACATTCGAGATTGAGAACAACTACCTGCTGAACATAAACCTCAATGGTCAGGCCTGGTCTAAAAAAGGAGCAATGGTTGCCTACACCGGGGATGTGAAGTTTAAAAGAGAGGGAACCCTGGAACATGGATTAAACCGTTTTGTTAAAAAAGCAGTAACCGGTGAATCAAGCACCTTAATGAAAATGCAAGGTCAGGGTAAGGTTTACCTGGCAGATCAGGGAAAGGAAATCGTTGTTTTGAACCTACAAAATGAAAGGATTTACGTCAATGGGAATGATTTACTGGCCTTTGAAGAGCAAATTGACTGGGATATAACCATGATGAGTTCTGGTGTGGGAATGTCTGCTGGTGGTCTATTCCATGTAAAACTGGAAGGCACTGGCATGGTAGCCATAACCACTCATTTTACCCCAATTACTCTGGTGGTAACTCCTGACCAGCCCGTATACACGGATCCCAATGCCACTGTAGCCTGGTCTGGTGGTTTAAGTCCATCAGTAAAGGCCGATGTAGACTTTAAAACACTCTTGGGTAAAGATAGTGGTGAAACATTCCAGTTAAAATTCCAGGGTCAGGGATTTGTGATAGTACAACCATTCGAGGAATTTTAGGGATAAAATTCCTTTATCTACTATTTTATAATTAAACTATTTTTTTTAAGGTTATAATCATCAGGGGGACTGGATTAGGGGGTAATAATAAATCCTTTTTATTTTCAGAAAATTATAACTATGATACAAAACGTATAATTTATTCAGGGGGAAAATGAAAAAATCCCAAAATCGAATTAACCCGCGTTTCAATGCTTTTAAAATAGCTTTAATTTATTTTGTTATTAGCATAGCTTGGATTATTGCTTCTGACCAAATCCTGCTTATGACTACGGTTAACAGTCAATTATATACGGCTTTGGGCATGTTCAAAGGAAGTTTTTTTGTTATTCTCACTGCTATTTTGATATATCTATTAGTTTACAGGAACTTACTCTCCATTAAACGTTCTGAAGAATATTTAAAAGCAAGTGAAAGGAAATTTCGTGAAATTTTCAATAAAGCAAACGATATGATCTCGGTTAATGTCATGAATGAAGACGGAATTCCTGGGAAATTCCTGGAAGTTAATGAGGTGATCAGTAAGAGATTGGGATACACAAATCAGGAGCTATTAAATATGACTCCGTCGGACTTAGTTTCCCCTGAAAAATCAAATCTCATCCAGCTAAACGCTGAAAAACTTTTCAAAAAGGGACAAAATACCTTCGAAATAGCTTTGGTGACCAAGGATGGAAAAGAAATACCAGTAGAGGTTAACAACCACTTCATTGATTATAATGGGAAAAGAGTTAGTCTGGCAGTTTCTCGTGATATAACTGACCGTAAAAAAGCTGAAGAACAATTAAAATCATCTTTAGAAGAAAAAATTGTTCTACTACGGGAGATTCATCATCGGGTTAACAATAACCTGCAAATCATCTCCAGCTTGTTCAATCTCCAATCAAACTATGTTGATGAAAATTCTAAGGATATCCTGGTGGTTAGTCAAAGTCGGGTTAAGTCCATGGCTATGATACACGAAAAACTATATCAATCACCGGATATGGCCAGTATAAACATGAAAGATTACATAAAAAGCTTTGTTTCAGGATTATTTTCCCTATATATGATGAAAACAGGGGTTATTGATCTTATAATGGATGTTGATGACATTAAAATGGGAATTGATACTGCAATACCCTTAGGGTTAATCATCAACGAACTGGTTACCAACTCTTTTAAGCATGCTTTTCCTGATGAAAAAGAAGGAGGATGGATCAAGATTAGCCTTACAAAAGACGATGATCTATTCGCCTTAAACATTGCTGATAACGGCGTAGGGTTGCCCGAAACTAAGAAATCAGAAAATAAAAAAAGCCTTGGCTTACAACTCGTATCCAACCTTGTAAATCAGTTAGATGGGACCCTGATGATCAATGGAGAGGATGGAACTGAAGTTAAAGTTCTATTTGAGGAATTAAAATATAAAAAGAGACTCTGAATTTATAAAAAGTAGATAACAACTATTAAGCTTAAAAAAATAGAGGTGTCAAAATGGCTAAGGTAATAAAAAAGAAGGGTGCAATTGAACCATTTAATCCAAATAAAATTAAAGGTTCACTTCAAAAGGCAACTATCGATGCAGGATACAGTCTGGAAGAAAAAAAAGACATTATTAATCAGGTATTTGCTAATATCAATAAAAAGATCGATGAAGATGAAGAAATAAAAAGTGAAACCATTAAAATGTGCCTATTGACAGAATTAGATAAATGCGAACCATATATAGCGAAATCATGGCGTAGATTTGATAATAAATACAAATCAAGATAGTGCACATTATTTCTCATCATATCCTAAAGGGGGGGAGAAACCATGGGGAAGGTTGATTTATATCCACAAATATTTAAGAGGAAGTCCATTAGAAATTATGACATCACCCCTCTTGAAGAAAGTGCTTTAAAATATGTTTTTGAGTATATTAAGAATTTAGAACCATTATATGATGATATTAAGGTAGATATAAAGATTATAACCTCTGTTGATGTTAATTCGAGGATGATGAAGAAGGCACCCTATTATATTGCGGTTTTCTCAGAAAATAAAGAGGGATACAAAACCAATGTGGGGTACATGATCCAACAGATGGATCTATCTTTTTCTGCC
>JAUNXM010000022.1:0-2028 GCA_030539815.1 Methanobacterium sp. | reverse complement strand
TGGATGGGGAAGTTGCTGGCAGGGTATTCCCAAGCCCAAGATGGATATTATAGAAAGTTCAGATCTTGAATTCGTTATTTTAATGGCCTTCGGAAAGGCAAATGTACCTTTACATCGAACCAGCACCATGGAATTCAAGAGAAAAACAGTTAACAAAATAAGCAACATTAAAAACGGAGGATACACTGGGGCATTATTGGAAGCCGCACGCCTGGCCCCGTCAGCAATTAACAATCAACCCTGGTTTTTCACAGGTGACAGTCAAATTATTCATATTTATTCATTTAAACCAAGTATTTTAAGGGCTGTAATACTAAAAAAGTATATCCCCATTGATATGGGGATTGTAATTTGCCATTTGAAATTGGCAGCCCAACATTTCGGTAAAACTCCAGAGATTATTTTTGATGAAACTGGAAATGAAAACTCTCCTCACGGATACGAATACGTAACTAGTATGAAAATTGATTAAATTTCATGAATTAATTCAATTTATTTCTCAAATTTTATCAAAAAAATATTAAATAAGAAATATACTACTCTTAAAGGAATTTCCGTAGTTATGAATTGGTTATTAATCTAAATAACTATCTAGCTTGTCAGTCATCATTCCAAAAAGTTTTAACTTTTTTGGCTATTTTTTTACCTTGTTCACGACCTGCTTCAGCAGATACTGCTCTAAAATCAGCATCAAGGGGATTAGGTCCTTTAACTTCCAGAGTTTTTTCATCGGGGCTGATAACCATCACTTGAGAACCAGATTGCTTTAGCTGAGTCAGTTCTTCTTCAAAGCTAATTCTGTGCATGGTGGGTCCCATTGCTGGTGCAGTCATACTCGGTTCAGCCACAAGGATTATCACCCGCTGGTAACCCTGGGCTACGTCAGCATTGGTACCTGAACTCATACCTCCATCAATGAATCGGCGCCCATTGATGGTGGTGGGGGGATAAATACCTGGAACTGCAGAACTGGCAGATACCGCTAAAAGGAGTGGGACACCAGAATTTTTATCAAATTTAACCCATTCCCCAGTTTCAGCATTAACTGCATTTATCACCAGATTAATATCTGGATTCCATTCATGGACTGGGAGGCGAGAAGCCATTATTTCCAGCCTTTCTTCTTCACTCATGGTGGGCGCGGCTAGTGCTGCTTCACCAATGCGTGCTCGTGCTGTCTGGGAATCTGGTGAACTCATAATTGCAGCTGCCATCATTTGTCTGAATTTATGCCCATCGAAATCCACAGGTCTTTCCAGGGTTTCGTGGATTGGTTTAAGTTGGAGATTGTAAAGTTCTTCCAGGCTGAGACTACTGGTGATCTGAGCTCCCACACTGGAACCAGCTGATGTTCCCACAATGAGTTCCACATCAGTCACATCCACACCACTTTCTTCAAACCCAAATAGAACACCTAATTCCCAGGCTGTCCCGGTTATTCCCCCTCCACTTAGAACCAGAGCTTTTGATGCATTTCTATTGGTATCAGTTATCATTTTAACCTCCCTCCCAGTTTATATAATATTAATGATTACATACTAATATTATGTGGTTAAAGTCTTTTTTTAGAGATAACTATCATTTTAGGGGTTATATATCCATTATTTTAGGTTATCATTTTAGGTTAAGAAATCTTATTTAAGGTCATTAATCGGTTGGGTCAGAGTTCAAATGGCTAATCTGCCATTTTACGGTATTTATCAGCAATTTCGGCAAATGAATGTGCAATGTAATGTACCTGTTCCTGACTGAAACCATATACACTGCACTTGAACCATTGGGTCTGCCCTCTTTTAATTCCTACAATGTTCCGTTTTTTCAATTCTTCATAAAGATAAAAACCTTTACGTGGATGTTTAGTTGCTATACTATGGAAAAATGGGGTTTCAAATCTAACTAGATCATGTTCTGTGGGACGCACCCCTATTTGTTTCACTCCACTTATTTTTTCCATTTCAGAAACAAAATAACGTGTTTTTTCAACTTCAACATCCCATTTGCTAACACGGTCTATTAAATAAGGTAAAG
>JAUNXM010000021.1 GCA_030539815.1 Methanobacterium sp. | reverse complement strand
TACCAGTATGGGAACTCTTCCCTGGCGATATTTTTCCAGAGAATCTAGGAAGAATGACTTCTCAGGAGAAGTAAGATCCCCAGAAAAATGACCCAATGCATGCATCAGAACGTTGATGTTAGTCGTAGGCAGGGGATCATTCTGAAGCATCTCTTTCATAATAGTCCCATATTTTTTAACTAATTCTGAGAATGGCATTTTTTTATAGTTGGATACTAATCTTCCCAGTTTCCGTGAGTATATTTGGCTATATGATAAAAATAAGAGCTTATTTTTTCGGTGAAAATCAAGTATATCACTGAAATCACCATTTTCAACATTTTCCCGGAAATCAGCTAGGGTGTAAATACGGGTGAGGAAATTTTCCCGAAGATGATAATTACGTAAACGACCCTCATCTTCCACCGGTAGTAGGGGGTAACATTTAAAAACTGCTGCAGCGAATAATCCAACCCCATCTGCCCAAGGTCTGGACATCCCACCCTTAGGATAGACTTTTACTGCCTTTACTCCACATGAAGGGGATTTATTTTTCAAGATAAACCCATCCACACCTTCCAGGGGCTTTAAGAATGAATGGGAAAATTCTAACATTTTAGCAGTGCAGTTGTATCCAGTGGAGGGTTGGACCAGGTCTATCTGTTCATTGTCTTTTTCCAGATGAATCGGTTCCCGGGGTATTCCCAGGCCAATTTCGACCTCCGGACAAACCGGGGTAAACTTTGCATACTTTTTAAGCTTTTCCACCAGACTACTTCTTATTATAAGGCCGTTATAACGACAGGCTTCAAATTCAATGCAACGACTTGAAACCAGGCATGGTCTCGGGAATTCCCTTAAATACAAAAAACACACCCCCAAATCCACGTTTTTTTAACAAATAATCCAATTTACAGACTGATTAGCCGATTTCAATATCAAAAAATCTGAAATTACAAAATATATTATGTCTTTTAATCTTTATATTTTTTTAGAATCCATTATTCAAAGATTTAAATCCATAATTTCGTTGACTAGTTCTAGTGTCTTTTTACGGGATTCATTGAGGACTTTATAGCCATCGGATGTTATTTTATAGTATTTCCTGATTTTTCCCTGTACATTTATTTTCCTGCTTTTTAAAAAGCCTTCACCTTCCAGTGAGTGCAATATGGGATACATTGTTCCCGGGCTAATATCATAACCATGATTTTTAAGTTTCTGCATCATTTGAACTCCGTATATCTCTTCTTTACTGGCATGGTATAGTATGTGTAACCTGATAAAACCTAGGAAGAATTTTCGATTTAATGTCATTTTATACCTCTGTTGGGTGTTGGTTTCTCCATTAATACACCTACCCATTTATATCGATAAGCGATATCGAACTTAAATATTCTTTTCCAATATCGTTTATCGATTTAATTTATTCATATACTTTATTCAAATTTTTTCTAGATTTTTCTAGAAAATCGAATATTAATAAAAATTGACTCAGTACCCATGAATAAAATAAATCTGTAATTCAACTGATCTATCAAACATTATCTTATATTATTAAAGTAGTATTAAAAATTATTAAATATCACGTATTAATAATGATACCATTCTTATAATAAATTTGAAGAAAATCATGAGAATATTTTTACTATCTCAGAAAATTACTGAAATTAATGATATAAATATTGGATAATTTATTCAGCGCAGCTTAGCACGATCATAAACATTTTTAAGTGTCTCCATATCCACGCTGGTATATATCTGAGTTGTAGATAAGTTAGAGTGCCCTAAAAGCTGTTGAATAGCCCTAATATCGACACCATTTTTTAATAAGTGCGTGGCAAATGAATGCCGCAATATATGTGGAGTTACCTTCTTTTTGATTCCTGCCACCCGCGCATAATCTTTGATCATCATCTGAACATAGCGCGGTGTGAGATGGTTTCCAGAACGATTCACAAAAATATATTCACTCTCACAGGTTCTTTTATCCAGAAAATCCTCAATCATGACCTTAGTGGTGTCATCGAAAAGAACTATCCTGTCTTTTTCTCCTTTCCCCCTGATCCGGATGGTTCTTTCTTCTAAATCCACATGATTAGTTTGAATTGTTACCAGTTCAGATACACGAAGCCCAGAAGAGTATAACAAGGCTAATATTAACTTATTCCTGAGTTTTAGAGATTCATGTGCAGTGGATGTCGGATCCACAGGATCATAGGTATCAAGAGCATTTATCAGACTTCTAACTTCATCCTCATTAAGGGATTTAGGGAGAGATTTAGTCCTTTTAGGAGTCTTAATTTCTTCCAGAATGTGTATTCCACCGAATTCGAAGAATTTCTTGACCACCACCGTAACCAAGTATATGTAATTCTGTGAAACATTTTTTTCACGCTTCAAGTAACGTATGTAACGTTTAAAACCCCTCAAGACCTGATTTTCATCATATAATGCCTTTTCGTTCCTTAAAAACTTGTAGAAATTATTAATGATAGATCGGTAGGTTTTAATGGTGTTACGCGAGTAGTTACGAATTTCCAGTTCAAATAGGTAATCTTCCATCATTTCCGGAAGATCAAAAGCTTCTAAAAAGTTCTTCTCCTGAGGGTAATCAGAAGGACTTCCCATGAATTTTTTGATTTTGGTGGGATCTCCCTGTGATGAGTTCCAGTTTCCGTTGGAATAATGGTTCATAGTATCAATAATAATTTTTTTAATTAGTTAAACTAAAATACAAGCTATCCTTATTATAATATCCTGCTTGGAATAATTAAATCTTTTCATTCCACCCTTAGTAGTGAATTTATAGTAGAAATTCATATTAAAAACAAATAAAATAAACCCAAAGAATAATGGGTTCTCAGAGGTAGCTTCGGTCTACATGATCATTGGGAGTGCCCTTTTTAGCAGAATGCATTTTCTGTGAACTGGAAATATCCTGGTCCATGGCTTGTTCAAAGGATTGGTAACGTTCCAGAATCTGGTCTTCGATGGATATGGCATTTTTAACAGCGAATTTTATGTGTTTATCTTCAATCAATTGACTTCCATCCATGACTGCCATGTCCCCGGCCATTCGTACTAGACCACCTAAATCACGAAGTCTTAAGGTCAATGCATCGCTCTCATCATCTATTATAAGAGCTCTTCTCCTGGCTTCTTCCACAATTATTTCAACAGCGCTACGGGTGGCATGAGGTATTTTACCATCTAGTTCAATCTCTTGTGCCACAAATTGTGCCATCTTAGCCTGGTTTTCCTCGTTATCAGGCATGGTAGTGCGCATTAATATTTCATATCCTTCACCCTGGATACGAGAGCGTAGCGGGGGTAATATGTACTGGATGTCCCGGATGTTGCAGGCCGCAACAAAGATAAAATCACAGGGCACATCTTCTACTTTCACTGAACTTCCTGCACTTTGGGGATTTCTACCCACAATAGGAAAGACCTTATCCTGCATTGCACTCAAGATATAACGTTGCAAAGATGCAATATGGACTATTTCATCAATGAATAGTACTCCTTCATGAGCCTCATGAACTGCACCTGGGACAACCCTTTCATAGGGCTGTGTTCCCAGATCAGGATGCCCCCCGTAGGGATCATGACGGACATCACCCAGTAATTCTGTTTCACTGGCCCCGGTTGCCTGAATGAAGCTTTTTCTTTCCAGGGGGACAATGATGTTTTTGGGTTTATCTTCAACCATTTCCCTTCTCTTTTCCAGGGCGTGCTGGTCCAGTATTTTGATTTTATCCCCATCAGAGCGCTGGTAAATCACCACTTCTTCCCGACCCTGGTTCATGCGAGTGGTGGTAACTCTGTCTTGGGGAATGCTTACCGGGCCACTGTTCATCTCAAACATTCCCAATAGATCTCCCAGGTTTTTTCGGCGGGCGTTGATATGGGAATATTTGTCTGCACCACATTGGGAGCAGATACTTTGGTAAGCACTGGTGTAACTTTCGCAGTTCGGGCATCGGAATCCAAGTCGTTCAGCCACCAATTCAGGTACATCCTGGGGACTGACCAGTTCACCCTCCGCCCGTTGTAAATCTTTTATTTCGCTATCTATTTCTTTACGGGTTTTTATTTCAACGAATGGTCTTTCGGGTCTTTCCGGATTTTGAACAACCGTGATTTCTTCTTGTGGTTGCGGCAAGTGTACGGATATTGATTGAGCTAATAGAGATTTTCCTATCCCCGGAGGTCCCACTAGTAGAAGATTTCTACGCTGTTTAGCAGCTATTTTAACAAATTTTATAATATCATCATGACCAATCACCCTTTCCAGTGGGTCTTGAGGTATTTCAATATCAGCAGTGCTCTGAAAATCTTTTAAAGATTCATTTTTCATGTTAATATACATGATAACACCTCAAAATTTTTTTAACCCCCATTTAGGGTTGAAATTGGGTAAGAAAGAAATTGTTGTAAAAATGAAAATAAAAAGATTTTGATAGCTACAGGGCACTCCCATAACTATCATCGGCAAATCCTAAATTTTTGATTCATTAGATGAAATTACTACTATGTATCCTTAGTCATGTATTCTATCTGGTAATGATTTTAAGTGGACTTGGTTTTTTAACAACTTCACTCATTCTTACCGCAACAAGTTGTTTTAATCCCTTTTCCTTAGCGATGTCCACCAATCTCTGGCTTACAACTCCATCAAACACCACTGCGTAGGCACCCTCATTTTGTAAACCTTTTATTTCATCATAGAGGGATTCTACTTTGACTTCTTTGAGGATGTTCAATGCGTCGTCCAGGATCTCTGCGTTCCCTGATCCTTCCACATCTTTGAGTATTCCCTTGAGTAATTTGATTTTATCAGGGGTTTTGTCAGCTGGTTTCTTTTCTGGTTTATCCAGTTTTATTCCCAAGTCATGGTAGATCTGTTCTACAGGTATTTTATCCCGTAATGCTACCATTACTTCATCTTTGGTAAGATCTTCAACTTCCTTACCTCTAGGGGCACGGGTTACATAGTCCAGTTCCCCTACCTGGAGAAGTTCCTTGAGAATTAGGTCACCGCCACGATCACCATCTAAAAAGGCGGTTACGGTTTTTTTCTTGGTAAGTTCAGCCACAGTTTTGGGTACGCTGACTCCCTCCACTGCTATGGCATTTTTCACACCGTAGCGGAGTAAGTTTAGAACATCGGCACGGCCTTCCACCACCAGTATTGCATCGGAGGATGCAACATTGGGCCCTGAAGGAAGTTTATCATGGCCAAAATCAGTGATTTCGTGGATTCGCATGGCCTCTTTAACCTCTTCAATCATTTTGAGGCTTTCAGGGGTGACTTCTTCCATCATTCCCTTGTAGAGCTCTTTAGCACGGTCCACAACTTTCCTTCTTTTAACTGCCCGAACATCTTCCACTTTGTTAACCTGAATGTAAGCTTCGCAGGGTCCTACCCGATTTATAGTTTCCAGTGATGCGGCTAGGATTGCAGTTTCCACCCGGTCGAGACTGGAGGGAATAACAATTTCCCCTTTAGATCGGCCTGCTTTTGAGTTAATATTTACTTTAATCCTACCGATTCTGCCAGTTTTTTGTAGTTCTCTTAAATCTAAATCATTACTTAAAAGTCCTTCTGTTTGTCCGAATATGGCACCAACCACATCTGGTTTCTCCACAATTCCATTAGCATTTATTTGAGCGTGAATAAGATATTTAGTTGTACTGATTTCTTCTTTTCCCATTTTTGGGCCTCCATCAATGTATAGATACTGCTGATAATGAGGCTTAGTTATGCAGCCTGAAGTATCAGTATCTGGAAATACTACTAGTGATAGTAATACCATTGCCCACCAGATGGGTTTTCTTCAAGTTCCAGTTGTTCCATATGCCGAGGGAGGCTCTCGATATCCTTAATAAAACGACGGGTTATACCCATAATGGTTCTCCTAAATCGGAGGTCCGGATGAGAACCGAGGCTTTGAATATCCTCTGATAATCTTTTGGCAAGTTGATTGCCTTTTCGATCAAAGTCAGTTAATATAACTACTCTTGATGATGATTGAGCTGCTATCTCCGCTATTTCAAAGAGTCTAAGTCCTGAACCGGAAACTTTTATGAAATTACCATTTACCCCTAGTTCTCTCAAGGCCCTTTCATCCTTTTGGCCTTCAATCAGAACTGGTATTCCCTGTTCCCCAATGATCTTAAGCTCTTCGATTAAATTGGACAACTTTATAAAACTCATGTAAAGCCCTTTTGATGGTGCTAATAAGTATCTACAGAATATTATAAACCATCTCCTATATAAAATTGAAGTAGTCAACAATACTTCTTTCCCACGAAAATTGTTTAAATAGCATTATATATCCCATTATGCTTAACACTATTTTTTTTATAAATTTAAAGTTTTTTAAAGTCTTAACAGCCGGTTAAATTTTCTGATGTGAATTTTGGAATGTATTTGTGCATAAAGTTTTATAATATTCCCAATAAAGAATTTAAACATGGAATTTCACATGGAAATTAAAATGAAAACAAGAGTTACAAAGAATTGGAGGGCCTGAATTGGCAAAAGGTCTTATTAGAATCGTTCTAGATGTATTAAAACCCCATGAACCAACATTACCTTATTTTGCTAAGTTTATAAGCGAAGTAAGTGGTGTGGAAGGTGTTAACGTTACTCTCATGGAAATTGACAAGGAGACTGAAAACATAAAAGTCACCATGCAGGGGAATGACTTGGATTTTGAGGAAATAAGTAAGGCCATTGAACAGTACGGTGGTTCTATACACAGTGTTGATGAAGTTGTGGCCGGTAGGACCATGGTTGAAGAAGTAACCACGCCGCAGGACTGATTTTATGGGCAAAAAAAGGGAAATTTCCGCTGAATTTTTACTAGGGCAATTTTCATCACCCAAAAAAGGGAAAAAAATGGGTATTGGCCTGAAAAAACTGGAAGTTACCACTTCCCAGATTTCAGACGCACTAAAAAATTTGACCGGAGAATACGGAGTTATTCCCGGTGTAAAACCTATTAATGATGATCTAAAGATCAGTGGCAGGGTTTTTACGGTTAAAACTCATCAAGATGATTGGGGAACCTCATTAAAAGCTATTGAATCTGCTAAAAATGGAGAAATAATTTTTGTGTGTTGTGACGGGGATGAAATCGGAATTTGGGGTGAACTATTCAGTAAATACGCCCAAAAAAAAGGTATTCAGGCCACAGTGATCTTCGGGGCAATGCGCGATGTGGCTGCAGTCCGGAAACTGAATTACCCTGTTTTTTCACGTACCATAGTCCCTCATGCCGGAACACCACGAGCTGAAGGGAAAATCAACATTCCCCTAGAATGTGGAGGAGTTAAAGTTAAAACTGGAGACTGGATCTTTGGTGATGAATGTGGAGTAGTGGTGGTGTCTGAAGAAATCCTAGATGAAGTAATCCAGGAATCTATTCAGATAAAGAAAGGGGAAGCACAAATAATCCATCAACTCGAATCTGGAGCATCACTTTCCGATATTTTGAGTATTAAATGAAATAAGTTAATTGAGGGGATCCCCCTTCCCACATAATTTTATAATATTAAGATTCCCTAAAATTTGAAATTCGTGTTTTAGAAATGTAATCTATTTAACTTTTTTAGAGGTCTTCAATGCAGGACACTTACCAAGTTTTACGAAAACATAAATGGAAGATTCTTGTCTCCTTTGCAGTAGCTGCTTTTTTGATTTTCGTAATGACTTTTCTTATTGGCTTTAATGATGTGGTTTCAGCCCTTGAAAAAGCCAAATGGGAATGGGTACTGTTTAATATATTATTGGAAATAGGGATAAACGTGGTCTGGACCTTAAGGTGGAAGATGATTCTGGATGTGGTTGATTCCTCCCCTAAATTCACCACTCTCTTAATGTTATTATTGGCCAGTTTATTCGGGAATAATGTCACACCCAGTGCTGCAGGTGGAGAGCCCCTTAGGGCGTACCTGTTAAGGGAGGTGGAAGGAACACCATTTGAAATAGGATTTGCATCCTCTACTGCAGATAGGGTATTTGAATTCCTGCCATTTGTTTTGATATCAATTATCGCTGCCCTATTTTTGCTGAGCTGGGATATACCTCCACTAACCAGAATATTTGTAATAGCCATGATTATTACGTCCATAATACTATTTGGAATACTGATCTATGCGGGTTTGAGGAAAGAAATCACTCAAAAGGTAATTATTTCCATTGCCAGATCCATTTATCCCACTGCTGTCCGCCTAACCAAAAAAGAAATTTTATTTAATGAGATTAGTGACCGGATAATATTCTACATCAACCGGTTTTCAACTGGGTTTATTACTGCACTTAAAGACCGAAAAATCTTCTTATTGGCTTTTATTCTATCCTTTGTCATGTGGGGTTTTGACATGTTAAGGATGTATGTATGTTTTGGAGCTTTAGGAGTATACCCCCCAGTATTACCCCTGGTAATCATTTACACCATTGGGATTCTGATTAGTCTCTTGCCTTTACTGCCAGGGGCATGGGGAATAAGGGAAGCTACTTTAATTGGTTTGTTTGCAGTGATTGGTGTTTCAGCTGACGTGGTTATGGCAGCCAGTCTCATTGATCGTTTGGCCAGTTATATTGTTCCCACCATAATTGGTGCGCTGGCTGCACTCTACTTTGGGCGCAAGATTAAGAATAAAAGTGTTAACTCATCATCAACCGATTCATAGCACGTAGATTAGTGAAAATTTGGATGCATTTAGTGATCTTTTTTATAAAGCTATCGAAAGATTTATATACTAGAAATTTGAGAAAATAGAGTATATAAAATTTTCGGTTTAGTACATGAAGAAACTTGGAAGCATACTACATTTGTCAAATAGAGGACGAATTATACTCCGATCGAACCAAACACCCGCTTTAGGATTGTCTGTTTTTAACTCTCGTAATAAGAAAGTAGGGTTTATTCATGATGTCTTCGGACCTACCAAGGATCCCTACATATCAGTGAAGATCCTTGCATCAATTTCTGAAAACTTTGAAAACCGAGTTGGAGAGACACTTTATGTGCCTAAACAAGCCAAGAAGAAATGGGGGCGACGGAAACGAAGCAAGAATTAGTTGAAAAAAATCCAGAAGCTGCTAAAGAGAAGGTAGAAGTTTCAGGAAAAGAACAGATGAAACAGGATATGTCTGAGATTGAAAAAATCGAGACTAAATGTCCTGAATGTCAGTCTGAGAAACTTATAAATGATCATGAACGTGGAGAAATCGTTTGTGGTTCCTGTGGCCTAGTAATTGACGACAACCTGGTGGATATGGGTCCCGAATGGAGGGCCTTTGACCATGAACAGCGTGACAAGAGGACCAGGGTAGGTGCACCTATAACCTACACCATCCACGATAAAGGTCTTTCTACCATGATTGACTGGAGAAACAAAGACATATACGGTCGAGACATTCCCGCCAGGAACCGGGCCCAGTGGTACCGGCTCAGAAAATGGCAGCGGAAAATCAGGATTTCCGGTGCAACAGAACGTAACCTGGCATTTGCCCTATCAGAACTAGACCGTGACTCATCACGACTGGGACTTCCCAGAAGTGTACGTGAAGCTGCATCAGTAGTATACCGTAACGCTGTGGAAAACAAACTCATCAGAGGAAGAAGTATTGAAGGAGTGGTGGCAGCATCACTTTACGCCGCTTGCAGGCGATGCAATGTTCCCCGAACCCTGGATGAGATTGCAGAGGTATCCAGGGTGAGTAAGAAAGAAGTGGGTAGAACCTACCGTTTCCTCACTAGGGAACTGAACATAAAACTACCACCAACCAGTCCCGTGGATTACGTGCCCCGTTTTGCCAGTGAACTGAACCTATCTGGAGAAGTTCAATCCAAAGCCATAGAAATCATAGAAAAAGCCATGGAAAAGGGTTTAACCTCTGGAAGAGGACCTACAGGAGTTGCTGCTGCCGCGTTGTACATTGCATCAGTATTACTCGGTGAAAGAAAAACTCAACGTGACGTGGCCGACATAGCAGGAGTTACCGAAGTTACAATCCGTAACCGGTATAAAGAACTCACAGAACAGTTAGATATGGGAGTTACGCTCTAGTGATTGTTAAAGTGATTTGGGAGAGATTTAGAGAAGTATTATGAAGAAATTTTTCTTTTATCTCCACCAATTTTATTATTTTTCATAGCCACCTATATCCTTATATGGACTGGGCTACGAAATGAATAAAATACCAAAAAAACTTAGTAATAGATACCTTAAAAATCAGGAATATTTTTTTAACCAAGTAAAAGAAAGGAGACCCTAATATGTCAGTAGATTTTTATAAAAAAATAATGGAAATATCCAAGGTAATGGAAGAAAAAGGTGACGGAATCAGCTATATCCGTAATAAAAGTGATAATTACACCATTGGAACCAAAAAATACAGTGAAGAAATAGCCAGATACCTCGACGAAAATGTTGAATCTTGGGAAGGTAGTGAAGCCCAGTTAACCAAGAAAAAAGGTAAAAATAAACAGTTAAACGGGAAAAAAGTCGGTTATCTCTGGAAGATCCCGGTCACCCCGAATGATAAATAAATATAACAACCTTTTTTTACCTTTAAAACTTATTAAATTAACGAATTAAAATTACCAAATTCCATATGATTATATTAGGTAATTTTAATGCTTTTTTTGGGTATTATAATGAATTATACTTTGGTTAATCTAATTTTTAAATTATTTAACCACTATTCTGTTTCTGGAATTATTTCTTGAACTCGTCCTATTTTTCCATCATTAAGTCGCACCTTTATCCCATGAGGATGGGATGCAGAACGGGTTAATAAATCTTTAACTACGCCTTTAGTCCTTTTCCCACTGCGCTGATCCTTTTTAAGCACGATATATACTTCTGATCCAATCTTTATATCCTTCCTTTTTTTACCATTCTTTCGATTCATAGTCTCATCTCGAAGTTTTACAACTAAATTTTATTTTAACAATCCACTTCTGTAAATTCAAAAATTCCAAATTTCACTCAGGGATAGTGCAAAACCAGTTTACAATTGCTTTAACTGTTTTTTAAGAATCGCATGTAATTTTTCAGCCCCAACTATCTCTTCAGAATCCATCGACCAATGGGAAGGATACATAATGAATGGTTGAGTTTGTTCACCACCTAAACCACCGTGGCTACCCACCAGTTCTTCAAAGGCGGCTACTTCATTTTTCCTCTCATCATAGAAACTGTTTACCAGAATATCCGGAGTATATTGAAAACTGTCAGTACGTAGGAGATGTTTATGTGCTCTTGGTCCAAACGGTGTTAGTGGGTTTTCTCCTTCTATGGTTCCATCTTTAAGATAGTAAATTCCATCCTTTCCCATGGCCATAGGGCCATGTTCCCTTGAATTGACCATTACAAATCCCACTCCCTCATGTTGAACCAGGCCAGGGATAAGATCAGGGTAGTAAGTTTTAATCTGTTCGAATGTTAATCTCTCCTTGTACTCTGTTAGATATATCAGACCTAAATTTCCAGATGCCAATACAATAACCTGAGCATTCGCAGAAGATACTTTAGGAGGCATTTTGCCAATTTTATGACGTTGCAAGTAATCTAATACTTTTCCCCGGATTAAGGGAGTTTCATCAGCCTTTTTTACTGTTGTATCGAACACATACCTACTTTCATCAACAACAGGGCCACCTTTTCCCAATATATAATTTTTACTATCTTCAAGGGGATTCTGGATGGCCTGTCCAAAGTGGTCTTCATTGGAGGAAAGTTCACTGTAAATAAGGGTTTCTGGAGGCATTAAATCCCGAACTAACTCCTCCAGGCTCAAACCGTATCTTTGCAGGAATGTGAATCCATTGGTTTGACCATGATCGGATTGAACCACTAAATGGTAGGGGCGCGGTGCGTATTTTCGAGCATTTTCCAAACGATGGAACTGCATATCCAGCTTTTTAAGGGCATGGAAGGCATCCCAATCACGTGTTCCAGAATGGTGAGCTATTTCATCATATCCTAAGTAAGTAACGTAGGCCACGTCAACTTTACCATCCAACATGTCACCAATAATTACTGCAGTGGTTACTTCACGGAGGAATACATTGGCGCCTGCCCTGACAAATGGATAAATTAGACCTCGTTTTACACGAGGTTGGATATTTTTTACCCAGTGAATTATTTGAGATGCAAAGTCCATCATCACATCCCAAAGGAACAAAGCCACAATACGGGTGAAATTAGATGGATAAGAATAAACATAGTACCATGCTCGGGTATAAAATCTTCCCAAGTCTTTAAGCTGACTGTAAGTGAAAATAACATCAACAGCATCCCCGGAGAAGAGGTTAGTTCTGCTGGCACCGTGACAGGCTAAAAGTCCCTTTCCATCAGAAATTCTTTTTTCAATAACTGGGGCGTCAGCTAATCCTGTGGAAACCATAATCTTATTGTTTTTATCCTTTTCCACCCATCTAAATGCAGGGATATTGTGATTATTCCCGTGGAGTATTCCTGCTTGGCTGGCTCCAGTTTGACTGGATAAGTCAGTTTCCCACGGCATCACCTTATGTGTGCCATTTTCCAGCCATTTTTTAAGGGTGGGCATGGTTCCCTTCTCCAGAGCCTCATTTAATATATTAAATGCAAGGCCATCTATTTCCAAAAATATAATCCCTGGTTTTTCATCAAATTTAATTTTACCCTTTTTTAACTTTCGAATGACACTCCGGTAATAGGTAGCATCATCATCAATCGTTAAAATGGCGGATAACACTGCGGTGACTGCAGCCATGGCAATTGGGGTCAATATCAAAGCTGGCCCTTCAATGGTGAATCCAACCACCAAGTCACTGGCCAGCCATAATAAAAATGAGTTTAACAGTAACGCCCCTATTCCCACGGTAAATACCATAAAGGGCAATAGTATTCTAGTTAGCACTGGCCAGAAAACTGCATTTAAAATTCCCACTACACCCGCAGCTATAAATGCTGTGTACCAGTCATCAAAATACAACCCCACTGATAAGTAATCAATAATTACAAATCCCAGAAATCCCCCTACCCACATAACCAGGGTTCTGCCTAACCAGTAGAAACGAGAACGGTCTTGGATCTGACTATGCCAATTTAATGAATGTTTTTCCCCATCTCCCATCTGAAATATCCTCCATTTACATTCTCTCCCCTTAAATCAAGATTTAATCCATTTAATAAAATATTAAAAAATCTACTAAATTTTTAACTATCATATCTACATAACATGGTGATCTAGATCACTTATTCTGGACATTTCAGTGTGAATACTGTGATTTCTGGTGCACAGTTAATTCTAAACCAGAATATATTTGTTCCCAAGCCTCTACTGGTGTATTGAACCATATTTCTCACCATGTATTTTCCAGCAGGGTATTTCATGAAGTGTGGACCCCTGATGAATGTGCCCAGCCCAGGTATTAAGAATTGACCCCCGTGGGAGTGTCCAGATATTTGCAGACTGAAACGTCCGGTGGTAGAACTTATATCTGCAAAATCAGGTTCATGGGCCAGAAGTATGGCTGGTCCTTCTTTAGGGAGTTTCTCCAGTACCAAATCAAGTCGGTGTTTACCCAACATCACACTATCCACACCTGCAATGTGCAGATGAGCCCCATCATGAGTGATGGTGTGGAAATTGTTACTGACATCAATAATATTAGACCTTTGTAATATTTCCCGTATCTTATCCGCATTTAACCAGTGATCATGGTTTCCCAAAACTGCTAATGATAATTCTTTAGGTTTTAAATTCCTTAAGGAGTTTTCCAGATCCCAAGCCACATCATCCAAAATATATGAAACAAAATCACCAGTTATCGTTATAGAATCTGGTTTTTCGTTATTTACCATTTGAACAACACCTTCCAGGTGTTTTGGTGTGATCCATTGCCCCAAGTGTATGTCCGAGAGGTTTAAAAGGCGATAATTATTGAAAACAGGATCAAGATTAGGTATTATAACTTCAACTTGCTCCACCTGGAAATCCTTATGGTTGAATTCAGGGTTCCCTATTTTATGTCGCCACTGGGTCATGCCCCTCTGTAACTTCTGCCTATATTTCAAAGCATTGGGATCCTTTTCTGTCATTTTAAACTGATTCCTTTAGAATTCACTGATAACCTACTACAACAAAATTTGTGGTATTGAAATAAATCTTACACAATAACTTATGACAATTACCTTATATAAAATTTCTTAAATGATTTAAACCCCATAAACCCGTTTTTAGGAGAAAATAGGTATTTTTTTGAGTAAAAAAATATAAAAATTATTATGACTTATTCTAACATTAATTACCCATATGTTCTATTTCATCGGCTACTCTCCAATGCCCACCTTCTCGTTCTGATCTTCTTATGAAAAACACTCCTAAAAGCGCTCCCACAATCCCCCCGGCAGTGTCTGTGAATAAATCGTTCATAGTGTCATCCAAGGGGTCCTGTGTTGGTGAACCCTGCATCTGTGTGTTTCCTGTTATTTGACCAATTGGCCCCTGGGATAAGTAAGTATCATAGGTGTATTCGCCCATTTCCAGTATACCTCCAAATCCTATGGTTACAATGACAATTAAGATAGCCATTTCAACCAGTGATGCTTTTAACCGACCATAATAATACATGGTGTACACAACCATCATCCCCATAAGGGCAATATACAATGGTAACATGAAGTGCATGAAGTTATCGTAATAGGGAAGTCTAACGTATAATCCCAGTGCATCCCCTCCCACTAGTTCAAATAACACCATGGCCAAGAGCAGGAGTTCTATTTCCACAGGAAGGGCGCGTATTCTGTTTCCAGTGACCAGTGCTGGTGCGTTGATTATGGCCAGTGCCAACAGGATCAGAATCCCGAATATTCGCTCCGCACCATTGACCCCTCCAAAGATGGTGATGTAAATACCGGCAACTAAAAGGAATATCCTCATTAATCGTAGCAAATTCTTCTGCAATGGACTCATATCTTTCGAATTAGGATTTAAAAAGCTCATTCTCTCAATCTTCCCACATTAGTATCTTGTTCTTATTACTGATGAAAATTTATTTAATTTGTAAATTTTAGAGTATTCGTTATTTTTAAGGAGTTTGAATAGGCATATTACTGTTTCTATTCATTTGACCAATAGAAGAGAAATTTGAAATAAAAGAGAGTTTTAATATACAAAAGAACTTGGACTTGAGATTATTACATATTACTCCAATCTAGTAGATCAGATGGTTAACCCAATGTTTTAATTAATATCACAGATTTTAAATATTATTAATTTGGGGAACGAATTTGGAATTATAGTGTCAACTGATACTAAGTTATTTAAAATATAAGTAACCGGATGGATGATCGAAGTAAGTATAATTTAAGGACGGGATTGATTTAAATTATTCAATCGAGAGTTGGTGTGAATGTGGAAAAGAAGGGTTTTTTTGGAAGGTTAAAAATATTATCTAAACCCACTGGTAAGCCATTGTGGAAGCAGGCAGTAAAATCTATTTTTTTAATGATTTTAGCTGCATTAATAGCTAAATACTTGGGTTTTGATGAAGGCCTGCAAGCGGTAATGTTCATCACCCTTATCGCCACCATCATCATTGATCTACCACTACCTTTACGTAAGATCATACCTCTGGCTTTGGCAGGATTTTTAATGACCTTTTTGGCCTTTGTAAGTTCTTCCCTGGCACTTTCAAGCCTACCTGTTTTTTTAGTTTTCACTGTAATCTGGGCGTTCTTTAGTCTCTCCCTGTATATATTCAGCGAAACCGCTGGTTTATTTGGATTTATGATATTCACCGGTTACTTTATCTCAGTTCTCCTGGTTAATGAAAAAGCCAACCCCCTTGATTGGGGGCTTTACATAGTCTTAGCTTACTTGGTTGCATCTATACTATTCATTCCCAAGTTTATTCACCGAAAAACCGATATTTTAAAAATGGTAGCATCCCCTTACAATCCCCAAACATCCTTGGAAAAAGTTCTGTTAACCCGACAAGCATTATCCGGTGTGCCCCTTTCCAAGAAAAATTATGAATTATTCCAGATAGGTATCTATCTTAACGGGTTCAGGAGTTATGGAGAACTAATTTTATCCCGTTTATCTGGTGAATCTAAAGAGATCTTCCAGGATTTTATGGAAACTGCCAGCCAAAGCAGTTTGAAAGTTGCCAATGGTATCACTAAACATCAAAATGAGTTTGATTTGAAACCTATTGAGGGAGGATTAGTGAAACTACAAGAAACTGCTAGAGATCAGAGTATGAATACTTTTTTTAATGTGGCTCAAGACATGATAAGGTTGTTTAGAAGAGTAGAAGAATTATTGATAGATGAAAAAACATCAACCGAAAAACTGAGAATAACATCACCCAGGAACTCTCTTCAGGAAGTTTTAAAGGCTAATTTTAATCTTAGTAATATGTACATACGCCATGCTCTGCGTTTCACACTGGCCATGACTCTGGGACTCATGGTAGTGTATTTAACCCATGAACGCAGCGCTATATGGATAACCATGGGTATTCTCATTATCATTAAGCCAGACGTGACCAGTACCTTAAACAATATGATTTCCAGGGTTTCATTTAATTTTATAGCAGTTATTTTAGCCATTGCCCTTGGATTCTTCTTCCCTCATTACATCCTGGTCTGGATAGCATTTATAATGTTATTCCTATTCCGAGCATTCTATCCCACATATATGGGACTTTCAGTTATGGCCATGACTATCTTTGTGGTGTTAATTTGGCCCACCGGCACTGTCTTTGAAAATGCGGTTGCTAGAATAATCGACATTTCCATAGGAGCTATTCTAGCTTTCATCTGCGCCTACCTAATCTTACCCAGCAGGATGACCGTGGACCTGCCGGGTCAAATTGCCAGAACCATTCGCGCCAACCGAGAATATGTGAATGCCGTTATCCCCAGTGAAGAAATGGTTTATCATCATGAACATGCAGTTACCAATTTAAGGAAATACATGTTAGAAGAAAAGAACTTGGAATCTACTATTAAAAAGATAAGTGACACCTTTAATGATGTGGGAGATGATTTATCCATTTATAATGAGCTCAGTGCAGCTAACAGGAAGTTGACAGCCGATATTTCGGCCCTGGCAACGTTAATGGAATCCGGAGCTTCTTTACCAGATATTTCCCGTTTTAAAAGGCAGTTGATTGATGCATTGAATGATCTGGCTCTTTCAGTGGATAAAGGTGTAGTGCTTCCCCGGGCGAGAGTTGATAGATATGTTGAGGGTTCACAAACTCCTCTTGAAAACTATCTGGACTGGATCAGAAGTGATGTTAAATTTATCCAGGAAGGAGTGGAATTAGGCCTTAAAAACGGTGCCTTAAAAAGATACCGGGAAATAAGTTGAATTAATGTTGGAAAATATTAGAAATCTCGAGTTAAATTAGTATACTAAGTTACAGATTTTTTTTAAGATCCTACTTTCCATTTACTAGGAAAGAATTTAGAGGATAATAGAAAAAAATATTTGATGGTAACTAACAAGTTACATCATGAATTATGACCTTAGTCGTAAACTGGAACTGCTCATGGAAGTAATTCTCCTGGTCTTTATATTTTTAGACAGTTTACTACTATTTATCAGTGCCTTCCTACCAATTAGACTAGGTTCATATACAAATATTGCATATTTTGATTTGATAACCAGTGTACTGCTTTTATTCGGATACTGGGTCCAGCATCACAGAAGTAAATCAAAAGAAGGATATTTAAAAAAGAACTGGAATGGTATTATAGCAATCATACCATTTTATTTTATTGGAATAATTATTTTAAATCTTGATTCAGCTTCAATTCTTCTTAAAATTCTCGCGGTGATTAAAGTAGTGACCCTACTCATGGCCGCCCGTCAAGTAGGTAAAGCCGTAGATAAGTTTGTTTCGAAAAGTAAATTGGTTTACGGATTTGCATTTTTTATAGTAGTGCTTTTAGTCTGCTCAATAACATTTTTCTTACTGGAAACTGGAGTTAATCCAGAAGTTAGCACCTATGAGGATTCCTTATGGTATGTTATTCAAACCATCACCACTGTTGGTTACGGGGATGTGGTTCCCATCACCGAGTGGGGACGTTTAATTGGAGTAATTGCCATGGTTAGTGCCATCGGTATTTCAAGCCTGTTAACTGCAGCTACTACTTCTTCTTTAATGGATAAACTACGTGAAGACCGGGAGAAACTTGCAAAAAAAAGTGTTGATTACGTGAAAAAATTAGAAACCCAGGTAAACAACTTAGAATCAAAAATTGTTAAAGAAGAACAAGTTAAAAGTATTGAAGCTGATTTGAATGATATTAAGTTAGAAATAAATGAAATCAAAGAGTTGCTGAATAAAAAAGGAAAATAAAAAAAAATTGTGGAACTTATTTCCACCTTTTTTAACGGATCGGTTTTCTATGGGCCGATTGCTAGTTTTTAGTTCTTAATTAGTAGTAAATTTACTCAAGTAGGGCAAATATACCATTTATCACTAACCAAACACCAATTAAAGCTCCCAAGTATATGGGGTCAAAGGCAAATGTTCCCAGAATTATGTAGATGATACCCAGTATTATTCCAAGGATACCCGCCCATGTGGCGTTTTTGAATTCATTACGGGACGCCAGGGATATTATTCCTGCAAGAATCAGGAAGATTCCTGCCAAGTATAATAAGAATCCTGCTAAGAATGCAAACAAAGCTGGGCTGAAAATGAGACCAATTCCCACGATTAGAACTATTATACCAAGGATCAGGTTCATTATCCCCGCACTTTTACTGACCTCCATCTGAGATCCACCCACAACTAAAAGCCAGATTGCAATCATCAACACTACAAAGCCAGTCAACACACTTGCAGCCACGAGACCTGCTAGCGGAAACGCTAAAACAATTAAACCAAGAATTATTGCTAAAATACCTAATACAGGATTTTTCATCAAACTCCTCCATTAATTTTGGTTAAATCCATATTTAACCAAATATAATTTATTTTTAAATGCATAAAAATATTGTTA
>JAUNXM010000204.1:500-3228 GCA_030539815.1 Methanobacterium sp. | reverse complement strand
AGTTATATAACTATTGTTAATTTAGAATAATATTTTAAAACTTTTTGAAGTAGTTAAAAAAGGAATTGGAATTGTCAGAAAATGAAGGAAATAAACTAAAATAAATGAAAACAAAGGAAATAAACTAATTATACTTAAATTATAGTAATGGATAGCGGATGGTGATGGTAATGTCTATAAAAGTAGCAGTGGCCAGCGGAGATGGGAAATACATTAACCAGCATTTTGGAATGGCTTCACAATTTTTGATTTTTAAGTTAAACTCAGATGGATCACATAAATTCCTGGAACTCCGGGAAAACAAGCCCGCCTGCAGTGTGGAGGGACACAGTGATCTATCCATGGAAAATAGTGTAAAATTAATATCCGACTGCCAAGTCGTTCTTGCCAGCCAAATAGGCCCAGGAGCCATTGATATTTTACTGGAAAATGGAATTGAACCCTACATTGCCCCTACATTCATTGAAGATGCTTTAAAAGAGCTGGCAGCTATGAAAAAGAAATGATAATTTTTTGAATTAAAATCTTTAGAACTTAACAAAAACACTAGCAAAGACTCATTATAAATATATTATTCATAAAATTATAAAACCTTCGTTGAAATTAGTTAAGCCTTCGTTCAAATGAACTGGTTAAAATGAACTTTAAAAACGGAAAATTTTATTAAAGATTTACCGACAAGAACCATAGTTATATAACAATAGTTATAAAATATCCCCAATAATATAACAATAGTTATATAAGTGGAGTTATATAAAATAAAAGGTGAAAAAATGGTAAAGATACCAGAATTAACAAGAGGAATTGCCAACGATATAACCGAAACCATTGGTAACACACCACTGGTAAGATTAAACAGAATAAGCGAAGGTTTAGATGCAGAAATATTAGTGAAACTTGAATCATTCAACCCCATAAGCAGTGTTAAAGACAGAATTGGAGTAGCTTTAATTGAACACGGGGAAAAGATTGGAGTCATAAAACCGGATTCAGTTTTAATAGAACCTACCAGTGGTAACACCGGAATTGCCCTGGCCTTTGTAGCCGCAGCAAAAGGGTACCGATTAATACTTACCATTCCCGACACCATGTCCATTGAAAGAAGAAAACTTCTGGCAACCTTCGGAGCCGAAATAGTATTAACACCAGGGGCAGATGGAATGCCCGGTGCAGTGGCTAAAGCCGAAGAACTGACCCAAGGGATACCAAATGCTGTAATGCCCCAGCAATTCAAAAATCCAGCCAATCCCAAAATACACCGGGAAACCACAGCCCAGGAAATCTGGAGAGACACCAATGGAAACGTGGACATCGTTGTGGGCGGAGTAGGTACTGGCGGAACCATTACTGGTATTGCTGAAGCTCTGAAAAAAAAGAAACCAGAAATTAAGGCAGTTGCAGTCGAACCTGAAACATCCCAGGTTTTATCGGGAGGGGAAAAGGGACCTCATAAAATACAGGGAATCGGTGCTGGATTCATTCCAGAAATATACCGGGCCGATCTAATTGATGAAGTCATTCCAATAACAGACGAAGATGCTGGAGCGTACCTTTTAAGACTGGCCCGGGAAGAAGGAATACTGGCAGGTATTTCATCTGGGGCAGCCACCCGAGCAGCAGTAAAATTAGCCCAAAGTGAAGAAAACAAAGGAAAACAGATCGTGGTTATACTCCCTGACACTGGTGAACGCTATTTAAGTGTAGAATGGGTATTTGAAAAGATTTACAAAACCTATGAAAATGCAATACCCCAAATATAATCAAAAGTAGGGAAATTCAGATAAACCATTCAATACTTTTGGTTTGAATGTTTTTAATATTTTTCTTAACCAGATATTTATAACTACCCAACAGGAGGATAATAATAATGTTCGAAAGGATAAAAGAAGATATGGAAATGGTACGTATGCGGGATCCTGCAGCCCGGAGCAATCTTGAAATATTCTTCTGCTATCCTGGTTTACATGCCATCTGGTTCCACAAATTAGCCAGCTGGTTCTGGGACCATAGATTATTATTTTTAGGTAGGTTCATATCAGCAGTAAGCCGCCTGTTAACTGGTATCGAAATACACCCTGGAGCTACCCTCGGCAGAAGAGTGTTTATCGATCACGGCATGGGAGTAGTAATTGGTGAAACCGCAGAGGTGGGAGACGATGTACTGATCTACCAAGGTGTAGTCCTGGGAGGTACCAGCCTGGAGAAGACAAAAAGACACCCTACCATTGGTAGTGGTGTGGTTATAGGTTCTGGAGCCAAGATCATTGGTAACATTAAAATTGGTGATGCTTCTAAAATTGGGGCAGGATCAGTGGTTTTAAAATCAATCCCATCGGGTTCAACCTGCGTGGGCATACCTGGAAGGGTGGTTCAGGAACAACGAAAATGTGCAATTGACCTGGATCACGGGGAATTACCAGACCCTGTGGCTGAAGTTATTACCTTACTTTTAAAACGTCAGGATGAAATGGAAGATCAGATCAAAGAACTGGGAATCACTTCAACTGTGATGAAAGCTAATGGATTATTAACTCGCAAGACTGAAATGGAAGAAATATTTTCCGAAGGAGCAGGGATCTGAATAATTAAAAGGAATTTACATAAATTTACAATGTGCCATTGCCATTTACAAAATCAAGCAATCCAAACATAATACATACATTTTAAAATATTACATTAAAAATATAAATAAATCCTGCTGTCCCCTATAAGTTTCCCAAGCTGCTTC
>JAUNXM010000204.1:0-490 GCA_030539815.1 Methanobacterium sp. | reverse complement strand
AAAATTATAAATAAATATCAAAAAAATCTTTAAAATGGATTTTAGTTTAAACTAGGATTTATAATAGAACAAATAATGATAAAAATGATATTAAAATTAGGGGAAATTGGTGATTAAAATGAGACCTCCATGTGAAATAGTAGTGTGGTACGTAATCCCCACAATAAGATCTGAACTGGCCAAGGAACTACTTAATCTGGGCATGAAACAAAAAGAAATTTCTGAATTATTAGATATAACTCAACCTGCAGTTTCCCAGTACATTAGTGATAAAAGAGGCCATGGTATTAAATTTAATGATGAAACACAGGCCCTCATCAAAGAATTTGCTAGGGGCCTGATGGAAGGGAAACACACCCAGAGGGATATAATACCTCATGTTTGTGAAATCTGTAAAAAAGTGAAAACTGATGAAGTCCTCTGTCAATTACACCATGAAAAGGATAAAATGCCAACTGATTGTGATGCCTGCATGTCATCACACCTATCT
>JAUNXM010000203.1 GCA_030539815.1 Methanobacterium sp. | reverse complement strand
TGAGATCCTTAGGGATATGATATCTTTAGGGACTTTCGATATTGTGATGCAGGGTAAGGTTACGGGAGTTAAGATGATAACTGTTAAGTTATATGATAAATTTTTAACTTAAAACCGGAATAACTTTGAAAGTGGCACTGAAAAGTTGATATGTCATTAGTCCAGCTTGCAGCTGATTATCCCACTCTGGAATTTCATAGACAAATACGGGGAAACCTGCATTGGTCAAAGGCCTGTCAATCTGAGATATGGAACTACTCTTTTCAAGGGCACGGGTAGAACCAGGATAATAATTAAAAAAGGGGAGTAATTGATGAACTGCTTCACCAAGGGTGACCGATTCAGTATCATGGGTGGGGGTGGCTATGTAATATCCATCCCCATAACCCGGTTCATGGTCATGGGCAATGATTACCAACTGATAATCTGATTTTTTAATATCGGGAAGGGCATACTTTTCAACCAGATCCTGGCCATTACTACGGCCAACATAGAAGTCATTAGCCTGGTCAGTTACTGTTACATGGTAATCAACCATTTCCACGTTGTTCAGGAGGGCAAAAAGTTTCACCACATGGGGTACCAGGTTGGTGGAGAGATTTTCTCGGGGATGCATGCCAGTAATCACTACAATCTTAGCGGAAGGATTCCCATAATGAGAATAAACTTCTTTGGTAACGTATCCCTTTTGATCAGAACCTAAAATGGAGTGTTGACTGGAGTTTGCAAATAAGAATATTGCCAAAAACCCCAGAATTATAACCAAAATTACCCAACTCTTTTTCATAGATCATAAACCTCTGTAACGTGTAATTATCCATCTAGCAAAAATTCAATAATCCGATTATTTATAATGAGTAATTATTATAATCTTATGTTAAATTATAGCCCCCTGAACCAATTTTTGTGAAATTGGATTATTTTCAGCTTTTTTGAAACTTTTCCATTAGAAGGGCAGTGCCCACTGCGGGTGCCACCACACAATCCTCCTTGCTAAGGATTTCTTCCATGGTCCTAATTTCCAGACCCAGGAATTTTGCAGCTTCACTTCCAATGATGTTCATACCCAGCCCGGTGGCAATCACCAGTTCAATATGTTCCCGAACACTGACTTCTTTTAGTGCTTCAGCCACCTGCGCTACCTGTTTCTGGTAGATGAACCAGGCAATTTTCTCCACATCATCTTTACTTAAGAGATTCATATCTCCACATAACAGCCTTGATAATCTTAAAAACGAGTTTTCCAGGGAGATATCCCCACCATCAGGAGTTTCTGAGGTGTAGTCTTCCAGGGTGATGTTTCCCAGGACCAGGTGCACATCAGCGGTGACTGCGAAAAGTTCCGAGGCAGTGCGCAACCATTTATCTTTAAGTGGTACTTTATCCACCAGGGTGGCCACGTTGGTACGGAGAGTCCCTGTGTATACCAGTTCCCCTGTGCCCAGCCTCTCCAGATCAGTTCTTCCCTTGGCACATTCAGTACCATTTTTAATAGGGATTATATCGGTGGTGGTGCTTCCAGTATCTATAAAGATGCAATCCGGTGCCATGTGAGCAGCCAGCGTTGCGGTGGCAATCCAGTTAGCAGCAGCGAGTTCCTGAGGATTTTTTTGAACTGATTCATAATCCTTCATACCATTAAGACCAACAAAGGCAACTGGAATGTTGAAGGTTTCCATGACCCTTGCAGAAATATCCAATACACCTTCAGCCTTGCTCTGATAACTATCAGCAAGTTCAGCAGTCATTGAAATACCTACTGCATCGATTTCATCCATATCTTTACCTAATAGATCCAGGAGGGTTTGTGATAACTCATCTTTTTTATTCCACATGGGTAAGTAAGAAAAATCAGTTCTTATATTGATGATGCTTCCATTATCATCAAATTCAACCACAGCCAAGTCAGTATTGGCGCCTCCAATATCAAAACCTGCAATTTTCAATAAATCACCTTAAATGTAATAATTTTTAATTAAACTAAAGATTCAATGTTAAATTTTATTTCCAATTTCAGCCTATACCCTACTATTTCAAACTAACTAAAAGTTTATATCCTAATCCAGAGGTTTTCAACTAATCACATTCAAACGGAGCCGGTTTCCATCTTTTTGAATTTCTATCTCTCTTTCCAGGGTAAATTTTTGGGGAAGTTTGCCATGTACAGATTGAACTATGGCTTCCCCTAAATTAAAGTTAAGCATGTTCCTAAGGGCCACGTAGGGCGTGGTTATCCTTGAATTTATCTCCACCAGGTAAACCTCATCAGCACCCAGGATCATGTCCACACCCACGTAACCCTTCAGTCCACTGATGGATTCAACAGCATTTTTAGCAACTTTTTTGGCTTCCTTTTCTAGTGGATGGGCCATTGGGACTTTTCCCCCTTTATAACTTATGGTCCCATTTTCAGTGCTGATATTCTGCTTATTCAGGCTTAGTGGTATGGCTGTTTTACCGTTACTGAGTAAACTTACACTAGCACTAACTCCTTCCATGTAATCCTGCACCAGGAAGTAGGGGAGGCTGCTTACCTCCCTCACTTTACGAGTTGCATCTAAAAAGGTTTTTTCAGAATCCACGATCTGCACTGCAGAACAGGAAACCCCATCCGAAGGTTTAACCACCTTTTCACCTGATATTCCCCGGGAATATGATCCAATATCTTCCCAGGTCACCCGTTTAGTGGGGATCAATGGAACTTTACCTTGGAGGATCCGGTAGGTGAGGTATTTATCAGAACAGATACGTACTGCATCCGAATCTGATCCTACCACTTTTACCCCATTTTTTTCAATGGTTCTGGTTAATCCGCATAGTATGAAATCTTCTTCAGGCGCTATGGGCAAGCAATAATCATACTGGGAGATGTTATCCGAGATCCAATCACCAATGGAGCCTTCTATAACCACTGGTTTACATTGGCTTCCTTCGATTGAATCTATATTTTTAGAGATAAGATAGCTGGCCGGTAAACATTCCAGGTCACAGGTAAGGCCACGGAGCATCGCTTTACCCTCTGAAGCTAAAGTAGGGTCATTTATCCCTAGTGCACTAGCATATTCAAAAATTAAGAGGTTCAAGACCTTCCAACTCCCTTAAAAACTACTCCATTCTTCCGGAAGGTTTCGCGGTCAAGAATAGGCCGAGTACATATTAATAATCTGTTTTTTATCATTTCAGGTTTAATGTCCTGGTATAAATCATGATCCGTAACCAAAACCACACAATCTGCAGAAAGGACAGTTTCCAGGTCGTC
>JAUNXM010000202.1 GCA_030539815.1 Methanobacterium sp. | reverse complement strand
CTGTATATAACCCCAGCCAGTAATGGGAAAAGGAGTACCAGTATCACCTGCCAGCCATGTAGAATTCCAATAACCACGGCCAGAATGTAGGCAGCAACTGAACTGTAAGTGAATAGTTTCTGGTGGCTGGAAATAAGATTCGATCGTTCTGGAGCATTCAACTGGTCTTCTTCAGTGTCGGTGATTTTGTTCAGGCCGTATACTGAGTAAATTACCAGGAAAGTGGCTATTATGAGTGGATAGGAAACCTGGGCTCCGTATAGATTATAAGAAAAAAATGTTTTTAAACAACCGTTAAGGGCAATAAATATGGAACTGGAAGATAATACTACCAGTACTCTTCGCCATAAATTATAATTTGAGTTTCTCAGCTTGGCTTCTATAGTAGTTAAAGAGCTGGTTACCCCAGGTAACAGCGTCATGATCATCACTTATCAAATCTTTGGTATTGTCATATGTTCCATTTTCATGGAATAAACCCAATGATAAATATTTGTCGGTGACGGTAAACGCAATCCTCACATCATCAGGAATAACCCAAAATTTGACTTTTTCTCTGGACATGAAGTCCTGAAGGTACTTTAAACCATTCTCCTCAATTCCATTCATGGTCTGGTTAACTATGTCCTGAGTCAGTATTAGTTCCACATCTATATCGTGTTCAACCACCAATTTCTGGTATAAACCAATGTAATCGAAACGGAAAATAGGTGAAACCCCTTTAATATATTTGGATCCGGATATTATCCTCTGGTATGTTTCATGGGGTTTGAAAATTTCCCCTGATTCTGATTCCACCAGTTCTGAGTTGTAAAGATTCCCGATGCTCTTAATTAAGTGTAGGGGTATACAGCTAAGATCATGGCCCATCCATAGCCTCTGGAATTTGGTAACTGCAGAGTTGGTTTTTATATTTTCAATAAGATTTATGGTGATTATTTTGCCCATGGGTGTTAGAAAATATTTTTCACCTTCCTTGGCGCTTATCTTCCTTCTTTCCAGGTCACTAAGGTTATGGGACAGAGTGGAACTGGTAATTCCGGTTACATTTTTCAGATCGCTCATGGTTTCATGGCCTTTGTATAGGCAGATCAGGATTTTAACTCTAACTGCTGAACTGGATGTGTATTTTATCAGGTCCTTTGTTTCGGTATAGATATCGAGATAGTTAACAGTAATATAAATCGCCCCCACTAATATTTTTGGCAATAATGATATCGAGTTGTAAATAGTTTACATTTGATTCTAATATATCATTAACTTCCCTAACTATTTTTAGTAGTAATTACTTAATAACCATTATTCTTTAGCATGCTAATTAGAACAGTTAAAATTAGTAGTTAAAGACAATATTGTATCATCCTTGCAAGTTTTTATTTTCAAAAATTATTTTTTTGAGGCGTTTTCCTAGTGAGAAGCTAACCTTTTTTTTATCAGTCGAGGGTGTAAATGGTAAAATTTTTTAATCCATGTTCTGGTAGTATTGGCAGATTTCCTGTAGAGGGCATTCCTGATGTTTTGGTGACAGGGGACGGCATATGGTCTGCCCGAACTGCACCATAAGATCGTTAAGTTCAATCCAGTAATCCCTGGGAACTATCTTTTCCAGTTCCACTTCAGTTTCTTCTGGGTTTTTGGTATCCACCAGACCCAAACGGTTACTAATTCGGTGCACATGCACATCCACAGGTATAGCAGGTTTCTGGAAACCGTAAACCAGTACGCAGTTAGCGGTTTTTCGGCCCACTCCAGGCAATTTAAGGAGACCATCTAAATCTTCTGGTACTTGCCCCTTAAATTCATCCAGAAGTTTACGAGAGACTTCCACGATCCTCCTGGCCTTAACATGGTAAAAACCAGCCGGACGGATCAGGGGTTCCAATTCTGCAGGGTCTGCCTGGGCAATCTCAGTCATGGTGTGAAATTTGGAGAAGAGTTGTGCTGAAGCACGGTCAGTGTTATCATCCCGTGTCCTCTGTGACAGGATGGTCCGGATAAGCACCCGGTACGGGTCCCCATCTTCAAATACCCTTAAATCGTACTGCTGCTGCAGACTTTCCATGACCAGGTCTATACGTTCACTCAGATCCATTTTTTTCACTTTCTAGTTTTATTGATTGCTGCAAATGGAGTAGCATATCTACACGCCTTAGTCATAATAATCTATTAAAAATAATAAATTGGGGTTATTTAATACTAATTGCTTGATTTAATAATTTCCAGAAGTGATCCCAATCCTTCCAGAACTCCTTCTCCTTCCTGGGCAATGGTTGGAATTACAGGGGCATCAGAATCTATATCCAGCTCATCGGAGTTTAAATCTTGTTTATTGGAGAAAACAACATAAGGAACTTTGAATTCCTTTAGCCGTCCCAGGATCTCCTCATCAGTGGGGGTGATCCCCTTACTGTTATCCACTACCAGTATCGCTCCATCCAGACCTTCGGAGAGTATGCGGCGCATGAATCGGAATCGGTCCTGGCCAGGTGTCCCGAAGAAGTGAATCTTCTCTCCGTTGATCATAGTGTTACCATAATCCAGGGCGGTGGTGGTTCCATTGTATTCAACTTTAGCCCTGTTATGGCATATCTGTTCTAAGGTAGTGGTTTTTCCCGAGTTATAGGCGCCCAGAACCACTATTTTGGTTTCCTTGTTATGTTTCATTTTAACCACCTTAAAATTCCAATGCTACATGCATTATATAAATCTTCAATTTACCACAGTGCATAGTTACCTAACCCGTATAAGTATTGAGTTATTATCTTATCTAATGAATATCCTTTATTAAACTATACCCTTCTCCCTTGCTTTTTTCTATTTTTTTAAATGGAAAACATTGATGGGGTTTAAATGATTTCCATGGGGCATCCCAAACCTACCATCACCTGGGGGAATGTGGGAAAAGATACCTCATGTGCCGATGCATCTTTAATCCTCACATCTCCAGTAAGGATTCCCACCAGGGTCAATGCCATTACCAGGCGATGATCACCGTGACTTTCCACCTCACCGCCATGAACTCCTCCCTGGATAATGAGGCCGTCGGGTTCTTCTTTTAATTGGACCCCCAGCTTGGCCAGTTCCAGGGCCATGGTATGCACCCGGTCAGTTTCCTTGAAACGGGCGTGCTCCACACCCCTGATGTGACTGGTTCCCTGGGCCACTGCTGCCAGGGCAGCAACCGTGGGTAGCAGGTCAGGTGAGTTTTCCAGGTTCACCTCTATTTTCTGGAGATTGCTGGTAACCAGATCACTGGCAACTTTACTGGATTCAGTAGACT
>JAUNXM010000201.1 GCA_030539815.1 Methanobacterium sp. | reverse complement strand
CTTATCGTGATTAAATATATCCTGATCTAATATCGTAAAAAAAATTAATTGAAAGTAAATTTCTTGATGAATTCAATAAATATTTACAAAATTATATGGAGGAAATGCACATGTCAATGACCATGGCAGAAAAAATACTGGCAAAAGCAGCAGGACTAGAGGAAACAAATGCAGGAGAGATTGTCATGGCCAATATAGACTTGGCCATGACCCATGATCTAACCGGGCCATTATCAGTGAAATCATTCCAGAAGATTGGGGTGGAAAAGGTATGGGATCCCGAGAAAATCGTGGTTCTTTTTGACCACCAAGTACCTGCAGACTCCCTGGAAGCAGCCCAGAACCACATATTCATGAGAGAATTCGTGGAAAAACAACAAATAACCAATTTCTACGATGTTAAAGAAGGAGTATGTCACCAAGTACTCCCTGAAAAAGGACACGTAATTCCTGGTGAAGTAATCGTAGGAACAGACTCTCACACCTGCACTCACGGGGCATTAGGTGCATTTGCAACTGGAATCGGCTCAACTGACATGGCCATGGTATTTGCGACTGGAAAATTATGGTTCAAAGTCCCGGAAACCATCAAATTCGATATAGAGGGTAATTTAGGAAAACATGTATACTCCAAAGATGTAATCCTCAACATCATCGGCCAGATAGGGGCTGACGGTGCAACCTACCAGGCCTGTGAATTCGGAGGGCAGACCACCAGTAACATGTCAATATCGCAGCGCATGGCACTGTGTAACATGGCCATAGAGATGGGGGGCAAAACTGGAATGGTGGAAGTTGATGAAAAAACTAAAAAATACCTTAAAGGGCGCACCAAAAACTCCTACGATGCTTTTAAAACTGATGAAGATGCAGATTCACTCACCACTATGTACGTCAATGTTGACGACCTGGAACCACAGATCGCATGTCCTCACAATGTGGATAATGTAAAATCAGTTACCGAGGTGGATGGGACACCAATAGACCAAGTATTTCTGGGATCATGTACCAACGGGCGACTGGATGACCTGCAAGTAGCAGCAGAAATCCTGAAGGGAAAACAGGTATCCGGTGCTGTAAGGATGCTGGTAATACCTGCCTCCCGTGAAATTTACAGCCAGGCACTGGATGAGGGACTCATGAAAATATTTGTAGATGCCGGGGCACTGGTATGCAACCCCTGTTGTGGGCCCTGTTTGGGGGGCCATGTAGGACTTCTGGGGCCCGGAGAAGTGAGTCTATCCACTTCTAACCGTAACTTCAAGGGTAGGCAGGGAAGTTCCGAAGCAGAAGTCTATCTGAGTTCAGCTGCCGTTGCTGCAGCATCAGCAATCAAGGGAGAAATAACAGATCCCCGAGAATAATTTCTATTCCCTCTAAAAAGAAAAATTCAATTAAACAACTTAATCACTCAAAAATCATTTAAAGGTGTAATTATGGATAAAATACTCAAAGGAAAGGTTTGGAAGTTTCCAGATGACGTGGACACTGATATAATCGTCCCTGGCCGATATCTGGTTTTAACTGGAGAAGAAGAACTAGCAGCCTGTGTTATGGAAGGGCACGATCCTGATTTTGCCCAAAAAGTAGGAAAAGGTGACATCATTGTGGCCGGGAAAAATTTCGGCTGCGGATCATCCCGGGAACACGCACCAATAGCTATAAAAGGAGCAGGTATATCAGCAGTGGTAGCAGAATCATTCGCCAGAATATTTTACAGAAACTCAATCAACATTGGTTTACTCCTCATAGAAGCCAAGGGAATCTCCAAAAACATTGAAGAAGGGGATGAAATTGAGATAGACATTGACCAGGGTGTTATAAAAGAAGTTAATGGGTCTAAAGAATTTGAGATAAAACCACTCCCGGAATTCATGATGGGCATCATGAATGAAGGAGGCCTAATAAACTACCTGAAAAACCATCTGACTGAGATAAAAGATTAAAAATTGAATTTGGGTTAGATTGGGATTATGTGAAGTATCAAGGTCATTGATTCAATCTTTCCAAAAGATTCAAATCACTTAAAAAGATTATAGGTGTTCATATGTATAAAATAGCAGTTATACCCGGAGACGGGATTGGAAAAGAAGTTATGGAAGCAACTCTCCACGTGTTAGAAGCAGTAGATGTTGATTTTGATTACACCTTCGCTGATGCTGGAGATGAGTACTTGGAAAAAACTGGCGTGGCTCTCCCCTCGGAAACAGTGGACATAGTTAAAGAATCACAAGCCTGTTTATTCGGAGCGGCAGGAGAATCAGCCGCTGATGTAATCGTTAAAATGAGGCAAGAACTTGACCTTTTCGTGAATTTAAGGCCAGTAAAATCATACCCTGGAACCAAGTGTCTTTTCGACAATCTGGACTTTGTGATAGTCCGTGAAAACACCGAGGGATTATACATTGGCCTGGAAGAGGAAACTGAAGAGGGAGCCACTGCAACCCGAGTAGTTACTCGAAAAGCTTCCGAGCGAATATGCAAATTCGCCTTTGAATACACCCAAAAAACAGGTAGGGAAAAAGTAACTGCAGTCCACAAGGCTAACGTTCTTAAAAAAACCGACGGGCTCTTCAAAAGAACTTTTTATAAAGTGGCTGAAAACTATCCTGGTATTGAACTGGATGACCGTTACGTGGACGCTACGGCCATGTTTTTCATAACCAAACCAGAAATGTTCGATGTGATTGTAACCACCAACCTCTTTGGAGACATCCTCTCCGATGAGGGAGCGGGATTAGTAGGGGGATTGGGCTTAATACCATCTGCCAACATTGGAGAAAATCAGGGATTGTTCGAACCAGTTCATGGTTCCGCCCCAAGATTGGCAGGGAAAGGAGTTGCCAATCCTTCGGCTATGATCCTATCTGCAGTTATGATGTTGGATTACCTGGATGAAAACGCCGCAGCCCGCAAACTGGAAAATGCCCTGGTGGAAGTTTTGGCAGAAGGCCAAGTGGTTACCGGAGATCTGGGTGGCAAATCATCCACCATGGAAATGGCCGCAGAAGTTAGAAGTAAATTGGAAGAAATAAATTAACTCCAAGTGTGAACTGTTTTCAATTAATCCCTATTTTTTTTAATTGCCTTCTCATTATCCCCTTGGAATTGAGACATTTTATTTTATAATTTTTATATACTATTCAAATCATATTTGTAACTGAATTTAAAGAAATATCAGGTTAAATTATGAAAACAGCCCAAGTTAGAAGGGACATTCCTTTACTGGAAGATGAAATATACTTGGATTCTGCCAGCACCACACAAACACCCAGACAAGAAGTTGAGGCG
>JAUNXM010000200.1 GCA_030539815.1 Methanobacterium sp. | reverse complement strand
ATGTTTTTCGCTGAAATATTATTTATAATATAACATCCGCTTTTATTTGTAAATAACTTTTTTAAAGTTTTTTTATTTTTTTAAGTTTTTGTGATTTTTGTTGTTTTGCGACAACAGATATTATTATATTACATTTCAATCTCTTTGTCAACAACTTTTTTTAATTTCTTTATTGCCTCCGATTCATCGGTATCACCTGTTTTCGGCGACAACGTCATATAATATATCACATCATTTCTTATATGTCAACATTTTTTTGAACTATATTCGTATTTTCGTTAATTGTAAAATTAAACTGGACAAAGAAATAAGGGAAAATTTAATTTGTCTGTATGTGCTGGTTAACAAGTTTTTGATATTTTTAATGTGAAAATATCAGGGAAAGCTTTAGGAAGAAAGGAGTTATTAAATGTCTAATGATTTGCTTAGCATTGATGAAAAAAGAAGATATAAATCTTTATGCAACAGAATTTCAAAAGAGTACAGCAATGTTGAAAATTCCTCTTTAAAAATTTCTTTTTATCTATATGAGATTTATAAGAAAAAGTATTTTTCAATTGGTGACTTTAAAAATATTTATGACTTTGCATATTATCATTTTGGCTTAAGTAGAGCTACTTGCAATAATTTCATTAATGTCATAGAAAAATTTGCATTAAAAGATGAATCTGGAAATGTTATTTTGAATGATGAAAATAAACTCATTGATGGTTTTGAAAGATTTGCATTTTCTAAACTTTGTTTACTTGTTTCTGTTAATTTATCTTTAGAGGATATTTTAAAGATATTTGACCCTGTCATGAGTGCCAGGACTATAAGGGAAAAGAAAAGAGAACTTAAGGGTTTGTCTGCTGGCAGTGATAAAGTTGAAATTGATGATGAGGATGAAATTGAAGAAAAAGAGAAGAAAAAACCTGTTAAAGAAAAACCGAATCAATTCGTTGTTAAGAAGATGTTTAAGGATGATTTTGATAAGATTTTAAATGAAGAAGCTGACAAAAATTTATTTGCTGATTTTAACAAAATGTTTGATAGTATAAAAGCTATGTATCCAGATAAGAACATTGAAATTGAAATATCTATAGTTTGTTAATCAGGGACGCCCCTTTCTTGGGGCTTTCCCCTTTAATATGAATTGGGGGTTAATGTGATTGAATATAAAAAGCAAATGGAATACAGCATAAAACAAATGAAGAAATATAATATTTCTGAAAATAAATTTGTATCTTACTTTGTCTTTAATACGAATATGCTGTTGAATGCTTATATTAATAATCATATATCTGGTGCAGGCTTATATATTTACATAATTAAATTGTTACTCATTGTTAAAAAAAGATTGTTCATTCAATACTTTTTAAATATTTATAAAAAATTAAAGAAGAAAAGAAAGGAATTAAAAAAATGAAAATCAATTTAGGAGCTAGAGTATTATTAATTAATTCAAGTACAAATTTATCTAAAGACGGAACAAAAGAATATTATAATGTGGCAGTTGAACAGAATGGACAAGCAGGAACTCTTTCTTGTACTGATGAAGTCTATAAATTCTTGCAGTCTCAGGAAAATCATTGTCGTTTTAAATTTCTTGATTTGCATATGGTCTATGATGACCAATATCGTTATTTAAGGGTTGAAAATGCAACTATCAGTAAGAATCAAAACATGGATTAAACAAGCTTTTTCATAATTTTCAATACATTGAAGCTTGTCAAGAATGCGTTAGCACCCGTTAGGGTTTATTCTTGACAAGCACAACAAAGTAAGCTGGTGTGAGGGGAAATGGTAATGAACGAAGTTCTTTAACATTCCCCCTTGGTTACAGTGTAGCGTATGGAGATAATAACATGGATGAAACTACAACAGTACCAGAGGAAGAATCAACAATTTTAAGTGATGAGAGTTCGCAACAAATTACTGTTGAATATCCAGATCAATTCACTGTTGTTCTGGATAATGAACAATATGAAGTCTTTGTGCATAGTCAGGAACAATTGTCTTCTTTAACTGCTATAAGCTGCTTTTTACTGGCTCTTGTCCTTGGTATATATTTGGAACAGATTTTTTTTAAGAGGTTACGCTGATGGAAGATTTATTAGTCGATTTACTCGAAATTTATATACCTGTTATTTGTGGGGGTTTTATTTTATCCTGTACTTTAGATTTTATTTCATTTGGAATCTTTAAGGCTTTTGGTCTTTTAGATAAATAATCAAGGGAGGGAGGTTTTACTATGTCTGAAGCTATGACAACTGCTTTTAGCACTGCTTTAACATCTGTTCAGGGTGATGTTACTTCTTTGGTAACTACTGCTTTACCTGTTGGACTTGGTATTATGGGGCTTATGCTTGCTATTCGTCTTGGTGTTAAGTTCTTCCGGTCTGTTGCAAAATAGTTTTATCTTTGCACTTTGACAAAATGGGATTAGCCGGAATCATTCCGGCTTTTTCTATATATTGAATTAGAACGTTCTAATAAAAAGGGGAAATGATTATGGAAAGTAATTTGGATTTTATTGTAGCTGGATTTTTTGTTCTTGAGCCTTGGTTGAGACTTTTAATTATAATCATCTATGTTATGCTTCTGATTATGTTGTTTTATATTATGTAATGGCTTTCTTTTTTGCTTTATGATATTATATTTGTATTATATTTGCAGAGGAGAAATGAAATAATGATTAGTTCTTTATCTAATTTAGTTTTTGATTTGTACATAATTATGAAGTACGGTTTCCGGATTATTGTTATGATTTTGATAATCTGGTTCATAGTGAAAGTCTTTGGTTAATCAAGGGGGAAATAAAAATGCAATTAGGTTCTTTAAATTTGATATGGTCTTTATTTTGGCTTTTAGTTTTGATTGGCTTTGTTGTTTGTGTATTTGTTATTTTGATACTTATAATAAAGCTTTTATTGAAGCAACTACGAAAATGATATTAAGGTGATCAGCTCCGGCTGTTCACCTTTTTTTAATGAAATGAGGTGTTTTTATGAAAAGAAAAATTTTATCTTTGTTTTTATGTTTTATTATGCTCTTTATGAATTGTATTGAACCAGTTTATGCTTCTACTGATATACCTGTGATTGATACTGATGTAGAATTTGCTACTTGGATTGGTTTGGGTTTAGCTAATCTTAGAGCTTTTGTTTCTGGTGATTTTGAACAGATGCTTAAAAATGATGATGCTTTTTATGAATGGTTATCAGATAATGAATCACCTTATGGTGGTGGCACTGTTGATGTTGATGGTTTTGGCGGTGCTGGTCGTGACTTTGGTATAACAGATAATGGAGATGGTACTGTTTCATATACTGATAAGTCTGCGGATATGTTTTATTATTATTTAATGTGGA
>JAUNXM010000199.1 GCA_030539815.1 Methanobacterium sp. | reverse complement strand
TTCCTTTACAAAATCTTTGATTTCTTTTTCTTTCAAATTGTCCACCAACGTGATTAGTTTCATATATCTAAATATATCAATATATAGATAGATGGGTGAATTTACTTATAAACTTACCTGTCGATTCATGAAACTGAAGAAAATATCCCATGATAATATAATCAATGGCAAAAATAAGGTATTCAAATGAGATAAAAGATATTTGACAGGATTTTTTTGGCTCTCAGACCACCTTGTATTTATTACATTGTTTGATAAGTAGTTCTCGGGTGTTTTCAGTACCATGACCTGGTAAATATGTTTTGCATCCAGTTCTTGCAAGTTCACCCCAACTTTTCTTCATGAGAGGCACGTTATCGGCAAATGGAAGAAATATAGACCACCAGAAAACACCGAACATGGCATCCCCAACCAGGGCAACTTCATCATCCACTATTAGGCTTATAGAACCTTCTGTATGCCCCGGGGTGTGCATTAAGTAGGATTTGGGAGTTAACTGGTACTCATCATCAACCAGGAGGTCGGGATCTACTGGATCATAGACACTGAAACTGGTTATTTTTCCCCCGATCTTTTCCACCAGACTAGCCAGAAGGTTAGTACCTTTGGGTAATGGTGAGCTGCCCTTTTTTAGGTAGTCCGCCTCGGCCTGGTGGAGGATTATCTGGGCATTGTAGTGTTCTTTTACCCAGGCTGCGTTTTCAACATGATCGTAATGCGTGTGGGTTAAAACCAGCCAGGATAAATCTCCTCCACCCAGTAGATCATCCAGTTTTGCCTTAAGATCATTTCTTGATCCTTTAAGGCCAGTATCAACTAGAACTGAAATATCACCATCCTGAACCAGGTAAGAATTTCCCCTGCCCTGTCCAATCTGAGAGATTATAGAGCCACCTTTAGTCAGCCATTTTTTCATTTGAACACCGAAAATATTCTTAGGGAAGGATTAAACTATTAGTCATTTAATGGTTTTAGGTTTCTTTTTTCTACAGTAGACCTACACTTCTGGAAATATGTTGAACCCCTACCAACCCCCCCAAGGGGTTGTATTATGCAGTGATCATCGGGAAAATATATTTTCCTCTGTAGAATTATTTTGATATTGCTGAAAGAAATATACTTGGATGGAATGTCTTAAACATACCCCCTCAACATACCCCACTTAAGTTTATAATCTTAGTTGAATTATTCTGATAAAAATGTTACCTTACTATGAATACACCATATAAAAAAAATATTTTCAAATGGAATTTAAAAGTTGGTTCTAATAGGTCCAATGTGAAAAGTTGACGGTAATTCCTTAATTTAAACAAATCTCTTTTTGTAAAAAAATATAAAAAGGAACATCATTTGGATGTTCCTTTTACACTGTGGGGATTCCTTCTGCGGGAATTTGATTTGAATCCTAAAAGTACTCTGAAAATGTTTCTGAATGGTTTTCGGTAGATATGGAGGTGGATTAAGGTCCCCACAACCATTAAGATAGATAATTCCACGTGCCAGAATGTTAAGGAAGGATTTAGAGCAGTTCTTATGCCCATATTTATGATTACCGCCAGAATAATACCAGTACCCCCACTTCCTAGGTATCCTGTAGTGAGGAGTAGATTCCAGATCCGACGATGCTTATTTCTTTTCAGTATTCCCTTTTTAAACAGGAAGTGAGTAACCAGGTACCCCCCTATAATCAGCATGCTTATTGGCAGGACCAAATAATTGTCTCCATCCCCACCTAAGTTCCCGGAATCCATACTAGGAGAGTCCTGTACTGAAGTGGCATTGGCATCAACTGAATCCTGCACCTCTGCATTGGAACCATTACCATGTCCACCACTAGTAGTGGTTGAAGCATTATCAGTAGCAGTGGTTGTTTCGGTGGTTTGAGCTGCAGAAGTGGTTAACTGGGACAGATCACACATCCCATCCCCATCCAGATCAATATACCGGGAGCACTGCCCAGGGAAGGGATCATTTACCATCCCGTAGGGACATGACGTGGCACAGGATGTGGACATGGTACTGGCAGCAATGAAGGGAATTGTGGAAGCAGCTAACAGGAGTTTTTCCTTTAAAGGAATCTTTTCTAGCGTGGATTTTATGTTTTCTATTTTTAAAGCAGATTTTAAATTATCCCCGGATAATTTGTGCGTTAATACTCCCATCATGCTTTCACTCTCCTTTTTGCAGGGAAAAACATGGTCTTGGAGGACTTCCAGTAAGTGTGGAAGTGGAATATAGTTACCAGAGTTAGGGTTACTCCCAGTTCAACATGCCAGTAAAGTAACTGTGGGTTAATGGGTGATTTCACCCAAATTCCATGAACAATAACAGTATGAAACCAGCCCCACCAGATATCAGGAAGGCCGCTCCAATTATAAAGTTCCATATGTTAACGTGTAATGCTTTTTTAATTAAATCCATCCGGCATAAACTGTAAGTGAATAGGTACCCCCCGATGAAGGGGAGGGCTGGTAAAATCATATCGTAAACCATAATTAATCCCCCTGAATTTATTTTTTTAACTGTTAAATAATTTAATTCTATTTCAATGATTTCTAAAGACCTTTAATTCTATTTTCAATGCATATATTGAGGCCCTAAAATAAATAAAATATTATAAAAAAATTTGAAAGTATTTTAGATGTTTTAAGTATTATAAATCTATTTTAAGGTCTGAATTCACAGTACACTACTAAATAGATCAACTATATAAAAGTAATTATTCCAAGATTACACCCAAATCTTTCCATAATCATGCCCAGATATTTATTTTTAAAATATGAGGAATAAAAAAGTTTAATATCCAATTCTGGTAGGTTTCATGGTGAAAAATGGGTGTGATCTGGGTGTAAACTTGGAATAATCATTTATCCCTTCATGCAGTATTTTAGTGTACAACACCAATGGAGGTGAAAATAGGTGAAAATTCCAAAAAAAGCAGCATTAATTTGTGCACTGGTGATGATGGTTAGTTTAGTTCCTGCCTTTGCATTGAATGAAACTGACAACACCACCACTACCGACCAAAGCCAGGCACAGAACGGCACCGGCAATCAAAATCAACATAAGTATCAAGGTAGTCAAGGATCCTGTGACTCTGCTGGTGAAAACTGTGGAACCTGTGATGGGGACCAGCACAAATACCAGTACGGTCAGAAAAACAGTGCATCCGGATCAGCTAACTGTGACCAGAGCCACCAATACGGCCAGGGAAACAGTAACGCAGGTACTGGAAACTGTGACGGTACAAACTGTAACAAAACCGTATAAATTGTGAAAGGTAGATAATATCACCTTTCATTTTTTTTTATTTTTTAAATTAATCTTCTGGAATAGTTTTTAAAATTAATATTC
>JAUNXM010000198.1 GCA_030539815.1 Methanobacterium sp. | reverse complement strand
GTTTTATCAAGTATTAATAATCTAACTAAGCAAGACATTAATTAAATTTTACAGGTTGTTCCTTACCATCCTCAAGGCACAGAATTCACCACACATGGTGCACATATCACTTTCAGGAGTGGGCTTCCTTTCCCGACATTTCCGGGCTTTGTCAGGATCAAATGCAAGCTGGTACTGTTTCTCCCACTGGAAATTTTTTCTAGCCCGGGCCATTCCCATCTCCTTCTCCCATGCACTCTTAAGCCCGTTAGCAACATCAGCAGCTTGTGCAGCTATTTTTGATGCTATTACGCCTTCTTTCACATCCTGAAGGCCGGGTATGGATAGGTGTTCGGCAGGAGTTACATAACATAAGAAATCAGCACCGGCACGGGCTGCCAGGGCCCCACCAATGGCAGAAGTTATATGATCGTAGCCAGGTGCTAGATCTGTTACTATTGGCCCTAAAACATAGAATGGCGCGCCTTTACAGACTGTTTTTTGTATCTGCATGTTGGCTTCCACTTGGTTTAGGGGTACGTGTCCAGGTCCTTCAACCATAACTTGTACATCTGCCTCACGGGCACGTTTAACCAGATCTCCCAGTATCAGGAGTTCACCTAACTGTGGTATGTCTGAAGCATCAGCCAGACACCCCGGTCGGAGGCCATCCCCTAAAGAAAGGGTTACATCATGTTCCCTGGCAATTTCCAGTAGGTAATCATAATTTTTGTATAATGGGTTTTCTTCCTGGTTATGGAGTATCCAGGCAGTTAAAAAGGCCCCTCCACGGCTCACAACTCCCATTATTCTTTCTGATCCTTTGACCTTCTCCACGGTATCCAGGGTGATGCCACTGTGCACTGTCATAAAGTCCACACCTTCCCTGGCCTGTTTTTCAATAGCCTGGAACATATCATCTTCTTCCATGTTAACCACTGCTTCTTTCTCCTGGGAAGCAGTGATCCCTGCTTGGTATATTGGTACAGTACCAATGGGGATATCTGTAGATTCCATTATTGCCTGGCGCACTTCGCGGAATTTTGGTCCGGTGGAAAGATCCATCAGTGCATCTGCCCCGTATTCCACTGCAACTTTGGCCTTTTTTACTTCTAACTGGATATTTTCCAGTTCAGGGGAAGATCCAAGGTTGGCGTTGATTTTGGTGCGGAGTCCTCTGCCCACCCCACAAGGTTTGGTGTTCCTATTTTTATTGGTAAGGATCACCACGTGCCCTTGAGCAACTCTACGTGCGAGTTTTTGAACATCAATGCCTTCATATTCTGCTACTTTTCGTATTTCGTCTGTGATCTGGCCCTTGCCAGCCTGGTACAACTGAGTCACTTTTCATCCCTCATATTTATATTAAGAAGTAGTTGTGAATTAAATATTATGATAAAAAAACTGCACGCTCAAGATATCATGATTCAGGAAGTGCATGTTGCCACCCCTAATGACCTGGTAGCAGCTGCCAAACTGAAGATGATGCGCTGCAATGTGGGAGGTCTGCCTGTGGTGGATGAAAAACAGCTAGTGGGAATAATAACCCACCGAGATGTTTTATTAGCAGGGGGAGAATCTCTGGGTCTGAAAGTGAAGGATTTAATGAGCAAAAATCTCGAGGTTGTTGATAAAGACACCCCTATAATGGTTATTACCAGAATCATGGCTGATAAGGGTTACCAAAGAATACCAGTGGTGGAGGACGGTAATTTAGTAGGGCTTATAACCCAGAGTTCGCTGATCCGCGCCCTGGCAGATTCAGCAGAATGATCAATCCCTGATAGTTTCCCTTTCATTTATAACTTTATCTGCAATTTTAGGATTAAAAACATCCATAACTTAACCAATACAAATGAACCTTAAATTAAAGGATCCGGAATTTTAGCATCTTTTTTATCCTTTAAACCGCCAATTTTTTCTATTCTCATTTTAAGGAACTTTTCACCATCTTCACTGGCTGCATAAATAGGTATTGATGCACCCACAGAAAATACATCCTTCTTTTCTGCAATTTTTCTTAGCTGCAGTGAGGCACATGCCGTGATCACATCGGCATCTTCAAATAGGGATTCAGCATCTTCAAGGGAAAGACCAGTGGTGTGGACTGTAAAGATATATATTTCCACATCCTTATTTTGACTTTCAATTTTCCGAATCCTACGAGCATCCTCTGCAGAAGCCACAGTAACCCCAATTTTAGTGTAACCATCATTAATAGCTTTAATAACACCTTTAACTTGATTTATTTCAGCATTTTCAGGGTTTAGTACTTTATTACTGCCCACAATATTGATTACTTCATTTATGGGGCTGGTGCTGATTATTCCCGAAATTCTGCCACCAATTCCTTGCACTAGTTCTGGATCCTCCACAATTACCGTGCCACACCCTTCACATACTATCACTGCACATTGGATGACTTTTTCATCTATTAAGGTGCCTAATGTTTCTGATATGCCGAAAGAAAGGAAATCAGCCATCTTCATTTTTCTTTGACTGGTACACATGCCAAAATCATCAATACGAAACTCCATGTTCTCTTTAATCACTTGAGGAGTGAGTTTCTCTATTCCTCGGTATTTGTGGAACAAAGGACAGTAATCAATTAACGGTTCTTCAACACTCACCACTTTACCTTTCTTAATGACTACTTTTGCCTTTCCAATAGCCTCCATAACGTGTTCATCCACTTTTAAACACCCCTAATTACAACTTACATAATAATTGGTAATCATGTCTAAAAGTTTTACTATCTCGACAACATATTAATATATTTGAAATTATTTGATTTTGGAATTTCTAGAAATGGTAATGGATAAAGTATACCCTCCAATGTCAAACTTATAGAAAACTTTAAATTAGATGAGAATGAACAGCATATAAGCCATGCCGGGGTGGCTCAGCTGGTTAGAGCGCGCGGCTCATAGGGTATTAAGCAAGTGCTCTGACTTTTTCCTGGGATACCGCGAGGTCGCGGGTTCGAATCCCGCCCCCGGCACTCATTTTAACTTTTATAAAACAAAATAGAGTTGAATATTACTTTAAACCCTATTTGTAAACTGTTTTTAATGATTTTTAATTCATCCCTACCAAATATCCTAAAAAAAGAATAGAACCTATAATCTAAGATTTACCCCGCTGTTCCTCTTCCGAACCCTTTAAACAATACAATTCATGTTTAAGCTGGAAGTTATCATGAGCCGGGCAGGTGGAACAAACACATTCTGCGGGATCAACTTCACATTGGCTTTTACCTAAAAAACAAAATAAAGAGTCACTATTTTCCGTCATACACTGATCATAAGTGGGACATCTACGGCATACACAGATCCTCTTCTTTTGCATGTCAATTAATGCATTAAACTGTTCTTCTGACATTTCTGACATTTTTTCCATGATAAGTTCAAATTTATCCAACTGAATCACCTGTTA
>JAUNXM010000020.1:6384-19947 GCA_030539815.1 Methanobacterium sp. | reverse complement strand
TGTTATGATTGGAATTAAATTGCTATGATTGGAATCATAGGTTTTAAATAATAGTTAGAAGACTTGATTAATAATAGAATAGGAGGAATCATATTTGCTTCTCTTGATCAGTCCCATAAACACACAAGAAGCACGAGAAGCCATAGACGGCGGTGCAGACATTATTGATGTTAAAAATCCTAAAGAAGGTTCATTAGGGGCTAATTTCCCCTGGGTCATCAAAAAAATACGGGAAATAACTCCCAAAGACATGCAAGTTAGTGCAACTCTGGGAGATGTTCCCTATAAACCAGGAACAGTATCCCTGGCAGCAGCCGGTGCCGTAGTTTCCGGTGCAGATTACATCAAAGTAGGATTATACGGAACTAAAAACTACTCTGAAGCTCTGGAAGTTATGAAAAATGTGGTTAAGACTGTCCATGAATTTAATGATGATGCAATTGTAGTGGCATCAGGATATGCCGACGCCCACAGGGTGGGTGCCGTGGACCCCATGGAGATTCCCAAGGTAGCAGCCGACAGTGGGGCTGACCTGGCAATGGTGGATACTGCAGTAAAGGATGGTAAAACCCTTTTTGATTTTATGGATGAAGAAACCATATCCCAGTTTATCGATGAAATTCATGAATATGGTATTAAATCTGCCCTCGCTGGTTCAGTGACCAAAGAACAATTACCTTTACTGGCAGAACTTGGCTGTGATGTGGCAGGAATTCGTGGTGCTGCCTGTGTTGGTGGAGACCGGAATTCAGGACACATCCATCATGAAGCTGTGGCCCGGTTAAAAAAGATGGTTGAAAGCTTTTAATTTTTTTTCAAAATTGAATCTTTCATCTATAGGTTTTTTTAAACCAGTAAGTCCCGGTCACTATACACGGAAAATGAGGTGATCTTTATTGATCCCGTAAGTGAGGAGTAAGTCACTGTTGGTGATTTAAAAATTCCACTTTTAATTTTAATCCACCCCCGGTGGAAATGGAGGAGAAATGTTATGTTTTCAGATAAATTGAACAAGGCCCCGGAAGGATACACATTTGATGATTTTTTACTGGTACCCTCAATATCCAATATTGAACCCAAAGATGTGGAGACTAAATCTAGGGTTTCTCGAAAATACAATCTTAACATCCCGGTCATTAGTTCAGCCATGGATACAGTAACCGAATCTGAAATGGCAATTGCCCTGGCTCAGGAAGGTGGTTTAGGTGTTATTCACCGTAATATGACCATTAAAGAACAAGTAGCAGAGGTTGAGAAAGTAAAGCGTTCCGAAGATTTGACCATAAGAGATGTTATAACCACTTCTCCAGACAGTTCCATCCACGAAGCAAGTATCATTATGGATATGGAAGATGTTAGCGGGCTGCCGGTGGTGGATAATGGGAAAGTTATCGGGATTATTAGTCGACGTGATATTAAACCTATTATGAACTCTGATGCTCAGAAAAAGGTTCGCGAGTTCATGACCGAGGAAGTGGTGACCATCAATGAATCCACCACTCCCGAAGAAGCCCTGGATATAGCCTATGATAACAAGGTGGAAAGATTACCTGTGGTTCAAAATAATCGTATCGTGGGCATTGTCACCATCCGGGATATTCTGGAACGTAAAAAACACCCCTATGCAGTAAGAGATTCAGATGGTCGTTTCCTGGTAGCTGCTGCCACTGGCCCATTTGATCTGGAAAGGGCCATGGCCCTGGACAAAGCTGGTGCTGATATTATTGCCGTGGACGTTGCCCACGCACACAAACCCAGCATTATCAAGTCAGCTAAGGAAATGAAAGCAAACATCCAGGCTGACCTCCTGGTAGGGAACATTGCGACTGGTGAAGCAGCCGAAGCAATCATCTCCGGTGCTGATGTTGATGGTTTGAAAGTAGGTATTGGACCGGGATCGATCTGTACTACCCGGATTATAGCTGGAGTAGGTGTCCCACAATTAACTGCCATATCCAGTGTAGCTGATGTTGCCCGGGAACATGGTGTTCCAGTGATTGGTGATGGGGGATTGAGATACTCTGGAGATGTTGCCAAAGCCATTGCAGTGGGAGCAGATGCAGTTATGGTGGGAAGTTTACTGGCCGGAACCACTGAATCCCCTGGTGAAGTGGTGATAATGAATGGTCGTAAATTCAAACAGTACCGTGGAATGGGTTCACTGGGTGCTATGACCGGTGGATCTGGAGCTGGTACCGACCGCTACTTCCAGGAAGTTAAAGGCCCAATGAAGCATGCCAAACTAGTACCAGAAGGTGTAGAAGGAGTTGTGCCCTTTAAAGGTCCTGCAGAGGAAGTGATATTCCAACTGATGGGCGGTCTTAAAGCATCCATGGGATATAGTGGTGCTACTAACATCCCCGAGATGTGGGAGAAAGCCAGATTTGTCAGAATCACTTCCAGTGGAATGACCGAAAGTCATCCTCACGACCTTCTAATAACCAATGAAAGTCCTAACTACCCTACAACCCGACTCATGTAAGAGTTGGTAACATTTTTTTTGGAAAACAATTTTTATTCAGTTTCGGGAAATTTGTGATTAAAAAAAAATAGAAGAAAAAATCATCCAAAAAAAGAATTAGAATGATTTGTCAATTGCAATGGTGGATATGAAATTTATTTTATTATCTGAATAATTTTTTCTGGACGGATATAGTACTATGAACTCCTGTATAATACTTTGTGGTGGCAGAAGCCGACGCATGGGACAGGATAAAGGATTAATAAATTTAGATGGGGAACCAATCATAATCAAACTGTTAAATATGGTTGAAAAACTTACTGAAGAGATTATACTTGTTTTAAGGGATAAAAAACAGCTTGAATTATACCAAAAGTGTATTAATGACTTTATAACCCAATTAGATATTCGTGAACCAAAAATAAAAATGGTAACTGATATTGAAAAGGATCAAGGTCCACTTTTGGGACTTTATACTGGTTTATCACAGATAAAATCGGAGGGTGCACTGGTTTTGCCCTGTGATTCTCCTTTTGTCTCAACTTCATTTGTCAAAAAAATGTTCGAATTAAAAGAAGCTAGTGAAACTTGTTTACTGGTTCCAGTTTGGCCTGATGGATCAACTGAACCTTTACATTCTTACTACTGTAAGAAATGTATACCTCTAATACAAAAACAGTTGAAAAATGGTTTTCGCAATGTTAAATCAATAATGGAAAAGATTGATGTTGATTATATTGAGGTTGAAATTTTAGATCCAGAAAAAACCAGTTTCATTAATTTAAACCGTCCAGAAGATGTATCCCAATCACTCAAAAAATTAAAAAATTAATTATTTTATTATAAACAATTGAAAAAGTGAAAAAGGGATAAATACGGGACATGATTAGAAAATAACAGTTTTAGGCTAATCAACAGCCAAACTGCCATATTCAATTAATTTTTAAAAATTATTAAGGTTTCTTATTTTAGATAATCCTAGATAACTAATGAAAAGGAGACTTTTTTTAATGAATTTTAGAGAGAATTATGAGAATTTTCCGAATGAGGTTCAAATTATATTATAACTGTTTCCACAAATTGAACATCTTCAAGGGGTGTAATATCCACGCTTCCGGGGTTTCTTCCCATTTCAAGGAAAAAAGTGTTAACCCTTTCAATCATGTCTATATACTCTCTCTTATCAATGCGGCAACCGTCAACAACCGCGTATTCAGGCAGGTCTCCATTCAACCTTTTAAATTCTAAAACCTTATCCACCATTCTTCTGTACTGCTCGAGAGTTAGACTCTCCATTACAACAACAAAAATTATTTTTTTATTGATATTGGTAACGTTACTTAAAAAGGTTAGAGAAAAAATGCATTTAAAAAAAAAATGTAGAAATTAAATAAATACTGAAAAAATGAGAAAAAAATAAGGATTTACTGACCCTTTACTGTGTTATTTCAACATGAGCTTGTTTGTCAAATGGATTGGTTCTGACTGCCAGTGAGAACAGGTAAGGGTAATTATTCATTAAGTGTTCCATGTACTGTAACCATTCCACTATTAAAATGCTGTAAATCCTAACAACATCACCAGAAAGATGATTATAATCAGATTTAGGAAGTTTTTGTAAGTCATTACGGCTTTCCAATTCTTCCATGAGGTGGAAAACTGCCCAGAGGAGATCGGTGAATGATTCATGCTCCAGCAAGTTTGGGTTTTCCAGTAAAGCCAGTAAAAATTTCCGCTCATCAACCAGGAATTTTTTGGCATTCATTAAAAATTGAATTGATTCTTGGTCGTCTTTGATGTCTAGTGTGTATTCAAAAGCTTGGATTGTTTTTTTGGCCTTTTTGAAATCTTTTTCAGACCAGTTAACGTTGATCAAAAGGTCATCTTTTATGTTTTCAGCATCAGGGTCAAACTTGGTAATTGCTGCCAGTAGGTTAGTTCCCACTTCACTGAAAAAGGCACCAATAACCATATTAAGTTTTTCCATCATCTGTTTCTTTTCTCTGCTACTAATGGCATTTTCTATTACCAACACTACAAAGAGTATCTCAATGGGTAAAAAGGCAGTGTCAATACCGATATAAAATAAAACTTCATGGAGATCATGAAAGATAAGATAGTTAGCCAAGTATAGCAAGGCAGAGAGAAACACCAGGAATATGCCCAGTTTTACTTTCCAACCAAAATGTTCCGATAATTTCATTGTTTTCACCATTATTTATTTATAATCATATTTTTTCTCAATTATTAGAATTTCGAATTAAAAATTTGAAAAAATATCTACTTCAGATTTTCATTGTTTTGATAAAGGGTTTAATATTTTTAATATTATGTTTATTCCCTGGGAATGAAAAGATTTTTAAAACCCCATTAACTTTTCACCCCAGAAATGATGGTAATTGGATTTCTTCCCAGCATCATGGTGCCTCTTTCGGTTATTTTTCCCTTGGCAATGGTTACTTCAACCACATCAGGATCCAGTCCCAGTTCTTTTAGGGTGATAACCGCTTCGACCCTGGTTTCCAGGAGGATGGAAGTTACCACTATTCGACCATTTTTAGTTAGTTTTTCATATCCTTGTTTTAATATTAGTGGGAGATCACCACTACTCCCCCCTACCAGGAGGGTGTCAAAGGATTTAAGACCATCCAGTACACGAATGGCATCACCTTCCACCAGTTTAACTTTGGGTGTGAGACCGTGTTTCTTTAAATTTTCTCGGGTAAGCTCAATGGCTTTGTGATTTTTATCCAGAGCAATCACTTTACTGGCTTTTCGAGCCGATTCCAGTGTTAATCCGCCACTACCGCACCCCACATCAACTACTGTGTCGTTTGATGATATTCTTGCTTTGCACATCACCAGGCACCGGATTTCTTCCTTGGTGGGTCCAGGCACTCCTTTGATCTGGATGAATTCATCATCCGGGATCATGGAATCTCTCCCTGCCATCTCTGGTAGAGATTATGGTCTATATGGAGAATATCCAGTATTTTACCCACTAGGAAATCAACCAGTTCATCAATGTTCTGTGGTTGGTGGTAAAAAGCAGGCATTGCTGGGAGGATTATGGCACCTTCCCGGCTGATACTTAACATGTTCTCCAGGTGAACAGATCTTAGAGGTGTTTCTCTAGGCACCATGATTAAAGTCCTTTTTTCTTTCAAAGCCACGTCTGCAGCACGAGTAACAGCATTACTAGCATAACCGGTAGATATGGCAGAAATGGTTTTCATGGTGCAGGGAACAATGATCATGGATTCAAATTGGCAGGAGCCACTGTTAATGGCACTGGTAAGATCTCCGGGTTCATAAAACCGGTGACAAAGCTTCTTTAGTTCATCTTCATCAATACCCATTTCGTATTTCAGGATTATTCGTGCCGGGTTAGTTACCACCAGAGCAGTTTTCCTTCCCATTTCTTTCAGTATTTCCAGGAGTCTAACACCATAAATAACACCGCTAGCTCCTGTAATGGCTACTACTATCATTTTAATCACTAAAGTTTCAATATTTATTTTTAAATAAACACTGTTTAATTCAATTAATAAATTATGAATTCAAATTTTAAGAGAAAACTTTTTTATCCAATATATGAAGTTAAGTTGGTATTTCAATCAGGGATGTCCAAATAATCAATGAAGTTAAGTTTAGAGGTCTGTTCTGCATATTTTTCCGGAAGGTATATGCATAAATCAGCATGATTGAAACGTGCATCTTTGAGAGCCCTTAAAAGATTAGAAATATCACCTAATGGAATAATTTCCCCATTTACAGACACTGGGGTTGTCATTTCGTGAAAAGAAGGGTATTCTGGAATATCAATCAGCACACAGGCTTTATCCACACCTATATCCTGTGCTATCTCATTTTCAGCTTTTTTTATCGAATCTATACTCATTTTAAAAATATCCTCTGGATTGGGAATATCATTTAACTTAAGGGAATATACACGTTTGAATAGTTGTCTTTTATCCAATCTCCCCATGATTTCTCCAATGAAACCCTTTTCTGAGCGGGCGGATGAAATTATGTCAATGTCATCGTAACGGTAGATCTCCCCTGTTTGAATAATTTTTTTTTCCAAGAGTTTGCCCAAGCACCGTCGGAACATGGAATTTACGATTCTGGTGGTGTGATGCTGGTAAACACTAGGATACATGAAATAGCGAGCTAACAACATGGATTCAGCAGCTTGAACACCTTTACCATCAAGTAGGAGTAACCCATTTTCCAGTTTCATATTATAAATAAGGCGTTCCACGTCAATAACACCATACGCAACACCGGTGAAATATGAATCCCGCAAGAGGTAGTCCATTCGGTCCACGTCCAGTTCACCCGAAATCATATGGCCCAGTGGGCCCTTGCCACTGATTACTTTCAGTACCTCATTCACACTGAATTTTTCAGATAGAATATCCCCCAGTTGTGATTTTTTAATGAGTTTGGAGGTTAGTTCCTCATGTGATGAATCAATAACTCCCTCTGATACATGTGAAAATGGTCCATGACCCGCATCATGAAGAATAGCACAGCATCGCACCAGTGAATGATTGTCTTCATCCAGCTGCAGGTTTAGGGCCAATCTTGAGGCTAGGTACATGGTGCCAATGGAATGTTCAAAACGAGTATGATTAGCACCAGGATACACCAGGTACGTAAATCCTAACTGTTTAATCCTTCTTAGACGCTGAATTTCAGGAGTATCTGTCAATTTAACTTCAAATTCGTCTAGCTGGAGATTTCCATGTACACTATCCCTGATAAATTTCATTTAGGGCCTCCATGGATTTATTGAAATAACAGCCTTTACTCCATTTAATATGATTAAATTCATGGCGCACCCCCCACCTATTGGAATGTATTGATTGAAAATACGGCTTTCAGTTCTTAATTTAAGTCTGAATCGATTTTAAAACCTTTAGTTTATTCCCCCATTTTTACTTACCAGTCTAGAAATCTAAGTTAACCTCCAGACATTATAATATTACTACCCGCACTCCCCTTTTCCTCTTTTTTAAAGTCAAGTTCGTATTTCACTCTTTCGATAATTTCTTCAAGAGCTGCACGAGTTTCATGACGGTGGCTTCCGGCTACTGCCACCAAGAATAGGGGATCACCAGACTTGAACTTACCCAAATAATGTACCACTGCAATCTCCTTTACCCCGTGTTTATCCTGGACCTGGATTAAAATACTTTCCAGTTCTTTCTCAGTTTTTTCAGGATCTGGGCTGGTTAACACCATTTCATCGGTGGTTTTAGTCTCATCTTTCCCTCTGACAATTCCTTCAAAGGTAAATATTGCTCCACATTCTTCAATAATGGGATTTTCCTTAAATTTCTGGGTCAAATCATTCAAGGTGATGATTTCCTCATAATCAGATATTATCCTGGCAATTATCATACTTCACTTACCTCCTTCTTGGATAGTTGTTTTATTCTAGAAATACCATCAATTTCATTAATAACTCCCACCACTGATTCTGGGACCAATTTTTCCCAGTCATCACCAGCTAGCATTCTTCGGCGGACTTCTGTCCCGGAATAGCTTTTTCTATTGAATAATGGTGGTTCAGTTACTTCATAACCCTTTTCATGGAATAGTCTTTGGACCAGGGGGTTGCCAGAGTAGACATGTTCAAATGGTGGGGTTAACATTTCCATATGGGCCACCCAGAGGGAGTTACACTCAATATCCTGTACTGGTATAATGTAGTAACTGGATGCCGGTATGTCATTTTCTGCCAGGGCTTTGGTGATCATCATCACCCTCTCTCCAGCAGTAAATGGATCTTTAAGGCTGTGACTGACCTGTGCACTGCCAATTCCAATGATCACTTCCTCCACTTCATTTAGGATTCTTTCCATTACCTGAATATGACCCCGGTGCACCGGTTGCATTCTCCCCACTAGAAGTCCTCTCATTATCCCACACCACCTTATTCAAGAATTTATTTTCATTTTCATTTAATGAAAAATCTTGCATAATAATAAAATTCAATCTAAGGCAAATATTCAATTACCTTAAATTAATCTATCCTAATCTCTATGAAGATCACCGCAATAAATTAATATAATTTCTAGGATATTTACAGGGTACTCTCTTAATTAATTCTCATTGAATTCTCCTGTATTCCATCTATAAACTATATCACAAATTATAAATATTACTCTCTTTTTGCCCTCATAAATAATTAACCAAAACATTGCAAAGATAGCCAATTTAGAGAGTTACTAATAAATCAATAATTCAGGAGTTGTTTCAAAGATGAATGCAAATCTAATATGGAATAAAGTAGAATAGAAGGTCTGAAGTACTATTAAGGTCCTGATGACCCGGACACAATTTTGTGGGATATATAGGAGTAAATGAGGATATTTTATAAGGTTAAGGTCCTGGTATAAACGGGCAGTTGCGGGTAGTTTGGCAGGTGGATAGTTTTTTTTATCTGGTTCATAAAAAATTTAGGAAAAAACTGTTAAATGAAGCTTTACATTTGGAATAAATGACGTTAAATTTAATTTGAGATCAGGATAACCTATATATCCCCAGGGGATTAACAAGAGATAGGGATTATAAAGACAATTAGTTTACCTATAAATGAAAAATAAATTTTCAGTGAGATTAATCCTTATTGTGTAAAAAATCAATGGATAATGGGTGATAAAGGATGATAAAAATTGAGAATCTATCAAAAACTTACCACATGGAGGAAGGTCTTGAAATCAAGGCACTGGATCAGGTTAACCTGGAAGTGGAGAAGGGTGAAATAGTGGGCATTATCGGTACCAGTGGTTCTGGTAAAACCAGCTTACTCCGTGTTTTAAGAGGTGTAGAGCCTTTTGATGATGGTTCAATAACCATTGATGATGTGACAGTGACTCCTGAATCCACCACATACTATTCCCGGAAACTGCGTGAGGCAACAGCCATCCACCTGCAGCGTTCCTTCGGATTATGGTCAGAAACAGCCTTGAACAATGTTATAAGGAAGCTTTACGGGACTAAATATGGGGATGAAGCACTAACTGATTTTGACTTTGCTTATGATGAGTTTGAAGAGGAAGCAATGGAGATCCTGCGCGTGGTGGGACTGGATCATAAGGCCGACCATTTTGCACCGGTACTGAGTGGTGGGGAAAAACAGAGACTGATCATGGCCAGGCAGTTAGCTAAAAAGCCTAAAGTTTTATTATTAGATGAACCAGCTACCATGTCATGCCCTAAAACTAAACAGGAAATTTTAGATGCAATTCGTAATATAAATCAGGATCTGGGAGTGACTGTAATCCTAGTTTCCCACCTTCCAGAGGTTCACCACTACCTATCCCATAGACTGGTGCTAATGGAAGAAGGACATGTGAAAGATGTGGGATCACCGGATAAGATAATCAAGGAATTCCTCCAGAAAATGGAAGATGAATTACCTAAGCGTGACAGTGAAAATATTGGTGAGACCATAATTAAGGCCAGAGACTTGGATAAAAGGTTTTATCTTCTCAAAGCAGGTAATGTCCTGGAATTAACTGGTGCTAGCTTCGATGTTAAGGAAGGAGAAATCCTTTCCCTTATTGGACCCAGTGGTGCTGGTAAAACTGTGCTACTGCGCATGGTTGGTGGTCTGGACCTTCCTGATGCAGGCAAGGTCACCTTTAAATTGGACGGTGAATGGGTGGACATGCACCAGCCAGGAATCAATCGGATGAAAATTCGCCGCCAGATGGGATTCATGCATCAGGAATTTGCACTTGTACACCATGCTCGTATCCGGGATCAAATCGCTGGAAGACTGGGAATTAAAGGTATAATGGTAGTGGATGAAGCCAAGAAGAAGGCAGAAGAACTGGGTATCAGTGAACTGGCCCTGGATGTTTTATACCAGCTAACCGACCTTCCTGAATCCGAAGCAAAAAATCGTCTGGAACAGCTAGGTTTATCTGGAAGCATTTTGGAAACACTTTTCCCTAGTTTCCCAGATAATGAAGTTAGAGAATACGCTGAACCCATATTCAAGGCACTGGATCTTCCTTTGGATATTTTAAATCGTCGTTCTTATGAATTGTCAGGGGGTCAGAAAGTCAGGGCAACCCTGGCCCTGGTACTGTCAACCAGGCCAAAGGTTCTCATCTTAGATGAACCATTCGGTGATCTGGATCCAATAACCCTTCGTATTGTTTCTAATTCCCTTAAAAGAATTAATAAAGAATTCAACACCACTATCATAATGGTCAGCCACCATATTGACTTCATTGAGGAATTGGCTACCCGTGCCATACGTATGGAAGATGGTAAGCTTATTGGGGATGGAACCCCTGATGTTGAGTGTGATAAATTCATTAAAAGTTGCGGAGCCCATTATCTTGAGGATATTGCCCAGTGGAAGGAGAAACTATTGGAAGAGTAAATTGATAAATATTCTAAAGCATGATAAACTATCAGGGAGATGTTAAAAAATGGAATTTGAAAATATGGATGTGGGAAGCTTTTACCGTGTTCTGGCACCTCGCCCTACCATAATAGTTACCACCATAAGTAAGGAGGGAGAAATAAATGCAGCACCATTTTCCTTTACCATGCCAGTTTCTGTAGACCCTCCGTTAATTGCAGTTTCCTCGGTACCACGGCACCATACTTACCAGAACCTTGAAGAAACCAGGGAACTGGTGGTTAACATTCCCAGTGCAGATATCATCAACCAGCTATGGGTTACTGGTGAAAAGTTCCCCCCTGGAGTGAATGAGATTCAAAAAGCAGGATTAACCGAGATGGAATCTGTTAAAGTTACACCACCATGGATAAAAGAATGCTTGGCCCATATGGAGTGTAAAGTTGAATTCACCCGGGAATGTGGTGATCATCATTTAGTGGTTGGACGCGTATTAAAGGTTGGTGTAAGGGAAGATATTATCCATGATGGGCTTCTGGACGTGGAACTTGTGAAACCATTACTACACCTTGGTGGAAAGGACTTCGTGGTGGGTGACCATCGCCGTAAAGTAGAGAAATAATCATGAAAACAAAACCTAATTAACCCAAATAAAATTGAATAATATCTGGAGTAATTGATTAGCCCATACTCGAAGTGATAATACTTTTAAAATGTAAAGAGATCTTAAACATAAAATATCAATGGATATTATATTCCAGGAATAAAATTTATAGGTGAATAAATTATAATACTGCACTGGATTAGAGAAAGGAATAAGAAATGGGAAGTTATAAAATGTTCAACACCATAATGGTCCCCACTGATGGATCAGAATATTCTAAACGGGCTGAAGACACTGCATTATCCCTTGCCAAAAAACTAGGTTCCACAGTTGTTGCCCTGCACATTATCGATGATAAGCTTATATATCCCTATGAGGTATTGCAGGATGAGGGTAAAGACATCCTTAGTCATGTACAAAAAAAAGGCCAGGAAATGGGTGTGGAAGTCCAGGAAATTCTCATTGTTGGAAGCCCCACCAATGATATGCCCAAAATAACCCAAAAAGCAGGTGCCGATCTGGTGGTTATAGGCACTCACGGGAAGACTGGTCTCGAAAAACTTATAATGGGCAGCGTGGCTGAAAATACCCTTAAAAAGGTTGAAGTACCAGTATTGCTGGTTAAATAAATCCCCATAATAATATTCATTCTTTTTTTACAATATTTATTTTTTAATTAGTTGTTTCAATAAAATAATTAGGATTTACAACATCACCAGTTACCGGTTTAGAATTAAGATGGCTGTTAATATTTGTATCCCATTTATATCAGGTATAAAATTTTATATTCAAGGGGATTAATGAATTATTACTGCAAATAAGAAATTTTGTTAATGGTTGGAAGGATAATTTAATGAAAAAGATAATGGAAAATAAATGGACATGGCCCCTTATCCTGATATTTTTATTTTTTATAAGTATGGGTGCTGGTTTTTATATTTCCACATCAATGGCCTTCCCCCAGAATCCATCCACCCACTTATACTTTAAGAAAATTTGTAACATGCCCTACATATCCACACCAGGACCACAACCACCTGAAGTTTTTTGGCAACAGGGAGGAAACTGTGATGACCGTGCCCTAGCATTAAAAACCTACCTTGTTAGTAAGGGAGCTGTAGATGTTCAGATATGTTGGGTTTGCAGAATGGAGAATAGTGAAATGATACCATCCTATGATGGGAGTTATGGTCATTCCTTCGTAGTCTGGAGTAATAGAGTGTACAATCCTTCCGTAAACCAGTCCCGTCAATTTTATGATGGTGATATTCAAGAATTTCAGAAGTTTTTAAAGGAATTATTCGGATTCAATACTTGGTATTTTGAAAATCAGACAGTTGGGACCTATTTTTAAAAATTGGGAAATTTAAAAGTTTTTTTATAGCGCGAACCACTCTACTGGCATTAACTTACAAAAAGTTATCTGAAATATAAATAAATTTATCGAATATGATGTAGATATCATCTTTGTCCCTATTACAAAATTCATATCATGGTTGTTGAGAACAATGAGACTTTGGAGTCTTCATCCAAAATATTTGGATAGTAAAGGTTTAGTGGCTCTTTGGAGAGAAGGTTTACTGGCTCGTGCAGTTTTAACCGGTGAAACTAAAGGTTACACCAAACATCCACAGATAAATCGCTTTAAAATACAGGATCAACCCATCCTTTTTCTGGATACTTACCTTTTTCATGTTTACACCGAAGCCACCAGTGCAAGGGGATATAATTTCAACTTGGAAAAAATTGGGGTCAATCGTACCTCCCGGCAAATCCCGGTTACCAGTGGACAAATCTCCTATGAACTTAAGCATCTCCAGATGAAACTTAAAAAACGAGATCCTGATAAATACCGCACTATTAAAGATTTGAGGGGTGGAAAAAGTTTAATACAATTAAATCCTGTTTTTGAATTAATTCCCGGAGATATTGAGCCATGGGAAAAGATAAAATAGTGAGATAATACTTGATGGATTAACATATTCTTCTAACCCATATGATTATTAACCAGAGAGGTGCATATTACCTAATTGACAATTCCCTTTAACATCATGAAAATTCCATTAAATAAATACTACAATTCGTTTAAAAATGGTATTAGTATAG
>JAUNXM010000020.1:822-6374 GCA_030539815.1 Methanobacterium sp. | reverse complement strand
TACAAATGCAAAGTTTGTGGTTATATCTACGATGTCGATTCTGGGGAACCAAGGAATAATACAACCCCTGGAACTGAATTTGAAGAGTTGCCTGAAAATTGGTTCTGTCCTCACTGCGGAGCTAATAAACGTCGTTTTATAGCAATTTGAAGGGGATGATGTCCTTGAAAAGATACAAGTGTAAAGTCTGTAATTATATATATGACCCTGATGATGGAGAACCCCGAACCAAAACCCCCCCAGGAACTGCCTTTGAGGATCTCCCTGAAGAATGGAATTGCCCTAAATGTGGTGCTGGGAAATTTCGGTTTATCCCAATTTAATCCTAAATTTTTTTTAAATTTATAATAGTTATTAAATGATTCAAACTTTCAAAATCAGTGTTCAGTGGTGAAAACTATGGAAAAATGCAAATGCCGACTCTGTGGTTACATATATAATGCTGAAAAAGGAGACCCTCAACGGAATATAAACAAAGGGACACAATTTGAAGATCTACCTGTAAATTGGGTTTGTCCTTCCTGTGGTGCTAAAAAGAAGATATTCAATAAGATTGAATAAATCCCTAACAAACTATTGATTAGCCAATCTATTTATTCACTCGCTTTTCATTGAATAAAAAAATATTAATATTATATTTATTGTGGGTGTGAATAATTTAATATTTAATTTCATGAATTTATATCATGAAAGAAAAAAAGAGGTGTGATTAAATGCAAAAATACTTGTGTAAACCATGTGGATACATCTATAACCCTGAAGAGGGGGATGAAATGTCAGGAATTGAACCTGGAACATCATTCGAAGACTTACCTGATGACTGGCTCTGTCCAATGTGCGGTGCGGGTAAAGAACTGTTCGAACCGGTTGATTAATTAATCCGGCCGATTAAATTCATAATAATTTTTTTTAAAAGTGAGGGATGTGAAAAGAAATGTTAGATGAAAAGATGGAAGAGGCCCTTAACTATCAACTAAACCGGGAACTCTACTCTGGTTATCTATATCTGGCCATGGGTGCCTATTTCGAAGATGAAGATCTGCCTGGATTTGGTAACTGGATGCGAATCCAGGCTCAAGAGGAGTTAAGCCATGCCATGAAGTTCTACGATTACCTGGTGCAAAGGGGTAGCCGTGTTTTACTGGCAGAAATTGAAGAACCTCAAAGTGAATGGGATTCACCAGTGGCTGCCTTTGAACATGTTTACCAGCACGAACAGATGGTCACCAACCTCATAAACAAACTTGTGGACCTAGCCATGGAACTTTCTGACCACGCTACCAACAACTTCCTCCAATGGTTTGTAGCTGAACAGGTTGAAGAGGAAGAATCCTCCAGCGGAGTCCTGCAAAAAGTCAAGTTAGCAGGTGAAACCGGAAGTGGCCTGTACATGCTGGACCAGGAACTTGCTCAAAGGGTGTTCCATCCCCCCACAGCTAATGAATAATCAAAGTTTATTTTTTTTCTTTTCTAATTTATTTAGTAGAAAATTGTTCCATGTACTTCCAATACACATTTAGTGTTTTGAAGAGTAAAATAATAAATAATAAATAAAAAATTGGATAAAAATAAGACTGTATTATATACATTATGGGGGTAAACAATGGGAGAAAAAGTTTACGAACTAAGAAAAATTAAGAAAAAAGGGAAAGGAATGCCACTTATTGGGGATAAGTTCCCTAAAATGGAAGTTCAAACCACACATGGAATGATGAAACTACCCAAAGCATTTAAAGGGAAATGGTTCATACTCTTCAGTCATCCTGGAGATTTCACACCGGTCTGCACCACTGAATTCGTGTCTTTCCAGCTACGCTACGATCTCTTCCGGGACTTGAACTGCGAACTCATTGGACTTTCAGTGGATCAGGTCTTCTCACACCTGAAATGGGTGCAGTGGATTGCTGAAAACTTCGATGTGGACATAGAATTCCCAATAATCGCCGACACCGGTAAAATAGCCGATACCCTGGGATTAATCCACCCTAACAAGGGTACCAATACGGTAAGAGCTGTTTTCATAGTTGATCCCCATGGGATCATCCGGGCCATGCTTTATTACCCACAGGAACTGGGAAGGAATATGGATGAGATTATTAGAATGGTGGAAGGATTCCAAACTGCCGAAGAGAAGGGTGTGGCCATACCTGCCAACTGGCCCTGCAATGAAATCATTGGCAAAGGATTGATTATTCCCCCAGCAGCAGACATCGAAACTGCACTTAAACGTCCAGAGGAATATAAATGTTTCGACTGGTGGTTGTGCTACCGAAACTACTACAAATGGTAAATGAAATAGTTTCTTAAAAATATAAAGGTGATAAAATATGGCAAAAAAGAAATACGAACTTCCTCCGCTTCCCTATGGATATGATGATCTTGCTCCTTACATATCCAAGGAGCAACTACAGATCCACCATGACAAACATCACCAGGCATATGTGGATGGGGCCAACGGGATCTTAGCCAAATTTGACAGTAGGCCCGGCCTCGAATTCGATGTGAAAGCTGTGGCCAAGGAACTTTCTTTCCATGTAGGCGGATTCGTACTGCACAAATTATTCTGGGAAAACATGGCCCCTGCCCCGAAAGGAGGTGGGGAACCAGTTGGAACCATTGCCAAATACATTGAGAAAGATTTCGGGTCCTTTGAAAGGTTTAAACAAGAATTTTCCCAGGCCGCTATTAGTACTGAAGGATCAGGATGGGCAGCCCTAACCTTATGCCGGAGAACTGACCGGTTGTTCATAACCCAGATTGAAAAACACAACGTGAATGTGATTCCTCACTTCCGTGTCCTGATGGTTCTGGATGTATGGGAACATGCTTACTACTTGGATTACAAGAATGTTCGACCAGACTATGTGGAGGCATTCTGGAACATTGTCAACTGGGAAGAAGTGAACCGCCGTATTGAGGTTGAACTTTTGGCCGGTGGATTAAACCTGGAGGATAACCGCCGTATATTGGACATGAAAATAGAAGAGTTCCAGGAAAACTTCGAAAAATGGTTGGAGTCAATGAAATAAATTCAACCTTATTTTTTTTAACCTTATTTTTTATTTTAATAATTATTTCTAATTAACCAGAAATCTGAAAAATTAGAATGTATTTTAGGATATATTAAAGATAGAAAATGATTTTTCGAATATCTCTTTTTAGAAAGCTAATATCTTAATTCAATGCTTTAAATTAATTTTTATAAGTTATAATGTAATAAACGATAATTTATTTCCGGGAAAACTCGGAATAGATAAATACCATTTCTAGTATAAAGGGTTACATAAATATGGTTGGTCATAATGTTAATAGAGAATTAGGTTGGAATAATGGTCAATTTTAATTAACACTTAATTTCATAGAGGTTAAGTAGCAATTAATACCAAGATTAAGAATAAATCCCAGATTAAGAATAAATACTTGGCGAAGTTATTCAAATTCTATTCATGTGTTTTCTATCGAGGTGTAGTGATGATTTATAATGAGAAGGCTGAGCGCATGTCAGCCCAAGAGAAGGAAAAGTTACAACTTAAACAACTGCAAGTTGTTGTTAAAAAAGCCTATGAAAACGTGCCCTATTACCGTCAGCGACTGGATGAAGTAGGAATTACCCCTGAAGATATTCAAACTCTTAAAGACATTGAAAAAATACCATTTACCACTAAAAGTGACTTAAGAGATGCTTATCCATTTGGAATGTTCGCAGTCAGTACCGACGACATTGTGGAAATCCATACCACCTCTGGAACTACAGGTAAACCAACAGTATCTGGATATACTCAAAAAGATCTTGAAATATGGGGAGAAGTAGTTGCCAGAGCATTGTCAATGGCCGGTGCCACAAAAAAAGATATAGTTCAGAACTGTTATGGTTATGGTTTGTTCACCGGGGGACTGGGAGTGCACTATGGTGGGCAAAAAATAGGTTGCACGGTGATCCCCATCAGTGCCGGGAACACCCAACGGCAGATTGAAGTGATTCAAGATTTTAAAAGTACCATCATAACCTGCACTCCCAGTTACGCCATGTACCTGGCCGAAGTACTGGAAAGGGAAGAGATTCCCAGAAAAGACATAAAACTCAAGGCTGGAGTTTTCGGGGCGGAAATGTGGACTGAGGAGATGCGGGCGGAGATTGAAAGGCGCCTGAATGTTTCAGCCCTTAATATTTATGGACTCACCGAGATCATTGGTCCGGGGGTAGCCCAAGAGTGCATGGAAAAAAATGGACTCCACATATTCGATGATCATTTCTACCCCGAGATAGTGGACCCCCAGACACTGGAAACACTACCAGAGGGGGAAAAGGGAGAACTGGTACTGACCACCCTGACCCGTGAAGGTATGCCAGTTCTACGTTTCCGTACCCGTGATATAACTGCCCTGCGAAGGGGTGAATGTGGCTGTGGAAGAACCCACGTGAAGATGGATCGTATCACTGGAAGATCAGATGACATGCTCAAGATCAGGGGAGTTATTGTTTTCCCATCCCAGATAGAACGTGCACTGCTAAAAATACCGGGAATGGAACCCCATTATCAGATCATTGCCAGCCGTCCCCAGCATCTGGATGAACTGGAAGTGCAGGTTGAAACTTCGCCTGCACTATTTTCAGATGAAGTTAAACACGTAGAAGAGGTTAAAAGATCCATTGAAAAACAGATTCACGACGAAATAGGTTTAAGGGTGAATGTGTCACTGGTGGAACCACAGAGCTTGCCCCGTAGTGAGGGAAAAGCAGTCAGGGTTATTGATAAACGAAAATTTAGTTAAAAAATTGAGTTAAAGATTAGAGATAGGAAGAAGGGATAAAAATTACGGGGATGAGAAATATGAAGTTAAAACAGATATCTGTATTTCTTGAAAACAGGGAAGGAAGATTATGGAAGGCAATGAATGTTCTCTCCAATGCAGGGGTTAATATCCGGGCACTTTCAATAGCTGACACATCTGAGTTTGGCATACTACGTATGATTGTTCCAGATCCAGATGTGGCCAAGGAGATACTGGAGAAGAACAATTTCGTGGTAAAAGTTAACGAAGTCATTGCCGTTGAAGTAATGGACAAACCAGGAGGATTGGATGAGCTTTTGGGTATTTTGAACCAGGCCGATATCAATGTAGAGTACCTTTACGCATTTGTTGAGAAGAAAACAGACAAAGCCATCGTGGTAATACGCACTGAAGACCTGGATGCAGGGATTAAAACACTAGAAAAAGGCGGGATTAACATATTAAAGGCTGATGATGTTAACCTTCTTTAAGGAATTTAACATCAATCACCTATTTTATTATTAAATATTAATTTATCTTTTTCCAATATGAAAGATAATGGAATTTACATCCAAGTTAAAATCTCCCCTAATTATCCCTTGGAAGTATCTTATATAATAAAACCAAGTGTAATATTGGGGGAAAACAGTTTAACCCTTAATGATAAAACATTCCCCCGCCAAAGGATAAAACATTCACCCCTATTATATCAATAAATGACTTTTGAGTTTTTAATTTAATAAATTCAATATAAAATAAATTATCTAAAAAAAATTATC
>JAUNXM010000020.1:0-812 GCA_030539815.1 Methanobacterium sp. | reverse complement strand
TTTCCAGGTATTTGTTTTTGATCCGATCGAATTCTTCCTGAGTAATGGCACCTATATCCAGTAGTTCTTTGGCTTTTTTAATTTTTAGGACAGGGTCTTCATCTGAGGGTATTTCTTCATCAGCAAGTTTAACCTCGTCCGTTTTAAAGTTCTCAGGAACCTTAATTTCAGGTATATTTCCTTCAGACATATTCTCTTCAGGGGTTTCAGTTGCTTCCACTTCAGTTATCTTTTCATCAGCTGTTTCAGGGGTTGGAGGAATAACTGTTTCACTTTGAGTTAATGGAGATTCCTTTTCTTGCACTAATTCTGCTGAAGGTTCAGGGGACTTTTCTACTTCATTTTCTTCAAATTTGTGTCCACATACAATACAGAACTTGGCATCACTTTTATTTTTTTGATTACAAGAAGGACACAGTTTATAATCAGAAGGGATATTTGGGGGGGCGGTTGTAGAAGTAAGAACGCTATCAGTTTCAGGTGTGGATTTATTTTCCGCACCAGTAGTGGCGGTGGCTAGGGGTGACCCGCATCCCACACAGAATTTAGCTGTAGGAGGGTTAGGAGTTTGACACTGGGGGCATATGTTAGTTGATTCAACAGGGGGTGTTTTCCTATCTTCAGAAATTATTTGACCCCTTTTTTTAGCTTCAAGCCTTCTACTTATCTCTTCACTGGAAACCATTAATCACACCTCTATTTTTATCTTTATTCATCGATTTTTCTTAATATTAAAATTCTACTAAACAATGATTATAGTACTGTAGAGCATACCCCCATTTAGGGGATGGATTTTATCGGACTTATATCAA
>JAUNXM010000197.1 GCA_030539815.1 Methanobacterium sp. | reverse complement strand
GTTGAGGTTGGAGATCTTATCTCCAGCCTTAATTTAACCTTTATTAGGCTCCTACTGTATCACAGTCATTCCAGGTTTACTACTCTGGGCGTAGTATCGGTTTGAGTAGCCATTGGCTTTGTAGTTATAGTCTACCCATGCACCGTTCTGGTATACCTGAACGGATCGGTGGTTGTTAACGTAGCTGTTAGCGTACTGTACGATTCTTGCTTTTTGACCAGATGAAGTTAATTCACCATAGAGCGCGTAACTGTTATCCCAGCAGTCACCAGTTCCTTTTCCACTGCTCCAACCACTACTGGTTGATCTGTATGCGCTGGAAGATTTCCTGGTTCCGTATGCTGCTTTAGCTGATGTAGTTGAACTAACAGTTTTTGTTGAACTGCCTGTTTTACTGTAAGTACTAGATGAAGCACTGCTACTGGATGGAGAAATATTTCCATTGACCAGATCCTTCATGGCCTGTAGGGATATACTTCCCACAATTCCATCATCTTTTATACCAACGTACTGCTGGAATGCTTTCACAGCCTGTTCAGTGTACTCTCCAAATTCACCATCGATTTTACCCTTGTAAAATCCCTGGGTTTGTAACCAGGTCTGTAATTCGGTGACTTTGTCTCCATTCATTCCCAGTTTTAAGTTTTGGTCTGCACTTGCGTTAGTAACGACCGTGTTTTCAGTATTTGAACTTTCCTCGGCTCCCATAACAGGGGTTACCATGAAAAGTGCACACAATGCAACTACTATTGCTTGTGTGAATTTTCGCCTAATTTTATCGCCTCCGTGTCCTAAATCTTAAAATAAATGATGTAGGACTTTTTTTAACACCAACAGTTCATCGAACATATTATATAAAGTTTTCGGTTTATTTTCTTTTTTAAAGCCATTTTTAAGCTTATTTTTTTAAACAAAGCACATTGAGAGCTTTTCTTTAGAGCGTTAATAGGAATAAGTCAATCAAGGACCAAATTCCTAAAAAATCATTGGATCATGCCTAATTCGGAAAAATAAAAGCGATTTAGGAGAGTTATAATTCAAGTGCAGTTAGTGATATATCCATTACCGGTAACTACTCAGAGGATGATATTTGTTCCCATGGATATTAACGTTAAAATAAAATTTGGATAACATAATATGTTTATTTTAAAAATAAAGAAATGAATAGTCTTTGTTTAAATTGGTAGTTTTTTTCTTTCATAATTTAATTTGGTTGAATTATCTTATGTAAATCAAAAACCCAAAAAATATTTGTATATTAATACAACAGATAAATTTTTTACACAATTTAACTCTTTTTAGGTAATGAATATTCTTAAGATTCATTCCCAAAATTCACACATACATTTCAACCATACTTATCTAGATAAACTCGAAATCTAGAAGAAAAAAATCCTAAGTCTTTGTGATAATTATCACAATTGAGGTTGGAATGCTTATATTGGTGTGAAAATACATTAATAAATCAGATACAATAGGAAAAAATGGTTTTTACCAATATTAGGAGAGTAATGATGGAAAAAAGTATCAATAATGAAAAATCTAGGGTTTTGAATCATGTTGATATTTACAAGAATGAAAAATACAGGAATTTCATTAAAAAGATGTATGAAAGTGGCAATGAACAGATGTTTGCACCGGTTTACTCAGGTATTCCCACTTTTTGGCGGACTAAATCCTGCCAGTACTTCTCAGAAATTGATATTGCCCTGGCTGGTTACCCTGTAGACCTGGCATCTGGAGTACCAGGAGCACGCATGGGACCCCGGGCCATCAGGGACAAATCCAGCTACACCGGAGGTTACATGAATCATTCCAATGGGATTATCCCATTTGATATCTGTAAGGTGGTTGATGTGGGAGATGTTCCATTGAAAAATTCTTATTCCATTGAAGAGATATATCGAGATACTGAAGAATTCTTTAAGGAGATATGGGATGATGGAGCCTATCCCATTACCGCAGGTGGTGATCATTCTGGAACCTACCCCATATTGAAAGCTATTGGAGAAGATAAACCCGTGGGCCTGGTTCATTTTGATGCCCACTGTGACACTGTACCGGCAATTAATGGAGGTAAAAATTCCAGTGGTAGTATTCTTTATCACGCAGTTGAGGAAGGAGTTTTAGATCCTCGTAGAACAGTTCAGGTGGGTATTCGTGGCCCCATGGAGCCATTTTGGGATTTTTCATACGATAGTGGAATGCGCGTATTGCATATTGAAGAATTTCGGCAGATGGGTGTTAAAAGGGTTATAGAAGAAATCAGGGAAGTGATTGGCAGGGGACCAACTTACATTACCATTGATATTGATGCTCTGGACCCGGCCTATGCACCTGCAACTGAGTTTCCCACACCAGGAGGTTTAACCACTATTGAGATGCAACAGATAATCCGGGGGCTTCAAGGAGCCAACCTGGTTGGTGGTGATGTTATGGAACTATCCCCTCAATTGGACGGGCCTAATGGTGTCACTGCAATAACCTGTGCTTTTATGATGTTTGAAATTCTCTGTGTTATTGCCGATTCAGTTGCTTCTAAACAAAATTCAGATAGGGGTTGTTAATCCCTAGAGACTTAACAGACTAGTAAATTAACTGACCTGGGAGGAATTTAATAAAAATATATAGTGTTCATCAATATAGATATAAAAAAAATTATCTATTTTATTAAGGTTAATAACTCCAATTATATTGGGAGTAATATTATTTTAGGGGCAATACATCCCATGAAAAACTTTATATACATTGGTTCGCATAATACCATACGTTCGAGAATACACGAACCAACCAATCCATCAATGAATTCCCCACCCGGTTGGTCAAGGATCAAAAATAAAATTAAGTTCACAGTATTCTTGAACGAATTCAACAATTACGCATTAAAAAAATTAAAACAGGGAGAAGAATTTATGAAATCCGAAAATCTTAACCAGGAATGTCCAGAATGTGGATGTAAAGATAAGACTGTTTCCCAGCGGAAGAAAGAAACTTCAGTTGACACTTGTTATATCCCCCACATCCCAGACGGTAATGTGGGTGTAATAATTTGTAGTGAATGTGGTCATGTATTTGAATATTGCAAAGATAGAAAGTTAAAACAAGAAGTGAAGAAAATTAAACTTTAGATTTCTTTTATCTTTTTTATATTATACTCTTATCATACTCTTTTTAACCACTTTATTGTTTGGAATGACAATTTACTGTATAAATTATTTTTACTGTATAGATCATTTTATGAATTTATTCACAAAGTTTATATTGTAGGCACATTACAACATTGATTAGTGCAATAAATATAGGCGGGTGGGAAAATGACTAACGGTGATGTTATCTATGATTGTTTAGATGACAAATTAGAGAGGTCGTTTGATTATTTAATTGAAGAAAAACTAAATGAATTTAAATCTAAATGCCAATAGGGTCCAAAAAACTGGTTTAATTAAAAAGGTATTTATA
>JAUNXM010000196.1:2700-3461 GCA_030539815.1 Methanobacterium sp. | reverse complement strand
ATTTTAAGCTTATTTAAATTCATTTTAAATATCCTAATTCCAAACCTCAATCCTTCTCAGAACTTACAGATTTATCTGTAAATTCACATTTTTCCACATTTTGCAGGGGGATCAGCACGATTTTACGTCCTGTCTCTTTTGCCACGTAAATAATTTCTATAAGACCACGTTTTTCATTTATATCGATATATTCGACTCCAAACTCTCCTTTTCGGAAGTTATGCACGCTTTCATTGATCATACTCACTTCTATCCGGTCAATCATATTATCACCTTTTATAATCTTTATAGAACATTCTCATTCACTACACATTATTGATGAGATAATTGGGCTCATGGTTGTTTTTTAATTAACTGCATATTTAATCTATATTTAATGGAATAAATCTACTTTCATTGGTATGGAATAAAAGTCCCTGAGGAACGCAAAAAGGGGCATACATATTACTAGTAGTCCATGTTATGATCTCATAAATTAGTTATGATCTCATTATATAGGGTAAGTCACGTTAATTATCATAAGAATGTACCACTACCTGTGTTATTATAGGGGAGGAATGTAATGACTGATGATATTATAATGGAGGCTCGGGATGTCACCAGGGATTTTGGTAATTTCCGGGCAGTGGATAATCTGAATTTAAAGATAAAAAAAGGCGAAGTTTTTGGTTTTTTAGGGCCTAACGGGGCTGGGAAAACCACGTCAATCAATATGATGGTGGGACTGCTACGCCCTACCAGTGGACAGATTTTCGTTGGCG
>JAUNXM010000196.1:0-2690 GCA_030539815.1 Methanobacterium sp. | reverse complement strand
GAGAGTAGAAAAAGTTGAAAAGGGCACCATTGGGATCTGCCCCCAGGAACTGGTATTATGGGACTTTTTAACCTGTAAAGAAAGCCTCATGCTCATGGGGGACATGTACCAGGTTCCCAAAAAAGAATTAAAGCTTAGAATACAGAAACTCTTAGATGATCTTTTCCTGATGGACAAGGCTAACACCGTGGTCACCCAGTTATCTGGCGGTATGAAACGACGTTTAAACCTGGCAATGGCCTTGGTGCACCAGCCCGACATAGTGGTGCTGGATGAACCCTCCGAAGGCCTTGACCCCCAATCTCGCCGTGTGTTATGGAATTACATTCGCAGCCTGAGGGATGATGAGGGGAAAACAGTTATTTTAACCACACATTTAATGGATGAAGCTGACCGGCTATCGGACCGTATAGCCATCATCGACCATGGTAAACTCCTACGCCTGGACACACCTACCAACCTTAAAAAAGAGATAGGTGAGGGGGATGTGGTGGAAATGAAACTATCCAACCCTGAAAAAAACCAGGAAGTCATCCATTTACTGGAAAATATGCCTTATGTGCATTCTGTGGTAGAAATTGAGGATGGATTGAATGTCCGTGCCCTGGATGCAGTGGGCAAACTTCCCCAGATCATAGACCAGGTGGAAACCACCGGGGTGCAAGTTTCTGACCTATCTGTTCGTCAAAACACCCTGGAAGATGTGTTTATAGATTTAACCGGAACCGGACTCAGGGAGTAGTAATAATGAAATTTATAAGCATAGCCAAAAAGGATTTCAAAGAATTGATACGCGACCGCCGGGGCCTGGTAATGATTCTACTATTTCCCATGTTCTTCATGCTGGTATTTGGCTTCGCCTTTGGAGGAATGGGTCAAACCAACCAGCCCCGCATGATAGGTGTAGTTAACTATGATTCAGGGGCAACTATGCCTGGAACAGGTGAACAGGTGAACTTTGGTAACAACTTAACCAAAATCCTGGAAGAATCCACCTATCCTGACAGTGATGTACATTTATTCAACGTCACTGCCACCACGGAAAATGATGCTGATCAGAAACTCAAAACCAGAGAAATCGATGCCGAGTTAATAATACCCTCTGATTTCTCACAATCAGTAGTTGCGCTAATCACCAGCACCATGAATCAACAGATAACCACTACAACATCTACCAATGTTACATCCACAATAATTATCAGGGGAGACACGGGTTACATTGGATTTGGGTTAAGCCAGGGAATATTAACCGGTGTAATGGAACAGTATCAGGATAAACTCATGAGCGAAATTCAGAAAGCAGTTACCGGCACCCCTGGAGTTGAAATCGACACTTACCTGCAGACTAGGGTGGAATCCATACCTGGAACCGGGTCATTCACCACCTTCGATTTTATGGCCCCGGGAATGATTGTATTTGCCATACTGCTTTTAACCACCACCGTGGCGGCGGCCCTAACCCGTGAAGTGGAAAAAGGCACATTAGCTCGGCTCAAACTTTCTAAAATGACTTCATTTGACCTTTTATTTGGAGGGCTCATACCATGGTCACTTATCGCCGCGGCACAGGTTATAATCCTCCTGATGGTTGCAGTTTTAATCGGGTTCAATTGGCAGGGGGGTTTGTACACTCTTTTACTCGCTATTTTAGTGGGAATCATTGGAGGGGTGGCATCCATATCTCTGGGAATGATCATAGCGGCCTTTGCCCGTAACGACCGGCAAGCAGCCAACCTGGGAACCCTAATCAGTGTTCCCACCAGTTTTCTGGTGGGGGCATTCTTCCAGTTACCTCAAGTAGTGATTGCCAACTTCTGGGGGCAACCATTCCAGATTTACGACCTACTGCCATGGACACATATTCTCAGCGCCCTCAGATCCACCCTAACCTTTGGTGGTGGATGGGATACCATAGCCTACCATGTGGGATGGGCAGTACTGTTAACCATTATTCTATTCATAATTGGAGTGGTACTGTTTTCAAAAAATAGATTAAAGGCAGAAAACTAAAATCAAAAATAGATACAATACCCAATCACAGGGTATTAAGTGTGGAATACATAACATTGATTACGTAATAAACAATCAATCTTTAATTGGGCAAAATCAATCTTTGTAGGAGGATTGGATATGTATGCAGACAGGAAAACATGGCCATAAACATCATGGTAAATCAACAAGGGATATTTTAGATCCTAACCGTATTTTAGAAGCCATTGATTTAAATGAGGGTGAATCTTTTATGGATGCTGGTTGTGGGGATGGATACATCTCCCTGGCAGCTTCAAAAATAGTTAAAGCACAGGGCCAGGTTTATGCCCTGGATGCCTATGAACCAAGCCTGGAAAGTCTTAGAAATGAGATGGATGAGCTTTCAATTGTAAATATTGAAGTGATCATGGCGGATATGACCATCAGCATCCCTGTGGAAGATAATAAAATTGATAAATGTGTCATGGCCAACGTACTACACGGATTTGCCAGTGAAGGCACGTTAGAACCAGTTCTCAACGAAATTAGAAGGGTACTAAAGCCAGGTGGCACTTTTGCAGTGGTAGAATTTATCAAAGTAAACGGACCTCCCGGACCACCCTACGATGTTCGCTTAAGCCCTGAAAATGTGGAGAACATCTTGGAAGACCATGGATTGGAGATTGGTGGAACCACCGAAGTTGGTAAATACCATTACC
>JAUNXM010000195.1 GCA_030539815.1 Methanobacterium sp. | reverse complement strand
GATTTACCAGCTATGTTTATACTTTTTCTTTTAGTGAAGCAGGATAAATCAGTTCGGTTACTCTTACAATAGAATACTTCCCCTACCATGTTCTCAATATTGGTGGAAGAGCTATTATAAATCTCCAATTTACAATGGGTGCTATTAGAGTAGTCTAAAACCACCAGTTCTGGAGGGTACTGAAATTTCACCCATTCATTCTCGAAATTTCCACCAGTGCTAGTTTTATTAGAAGCTGTGGTTCCAGTGAGATCTATACATCCACTGACGCAAAACGCCCCGAAAATAAGAATCAATACTATTGGTTGGTAGTTTATGGTTGCCATTCTTCACCAAATAAAAAGTTGTCCATTTTTTAAGAAAGGTAAATATAAAATCTAATTCATATTGTGTAAAGTTTTTTTATATAACTATTTATTACGTGTTTACGATTTATTACGTGTTTATGGGAAAAAATATGAGTATTACCACTGAATATGAAAACCTACTGAGATATTAAATATTTAACAATAATTTGCAGGGAGTTATAGAGATTAATTTATTACATACAATCTAAGTCTACTAAAACTATCCTAATATTTAATTATGGTTTAAATCACACATAGGATTTAAAACCAAACATTGAAATATTTCCCCTATTTTTGAAGGATAAAAAAAAATTAATAGTCAACAGCTGTTGCTTACAACTGTTGAGCAAAGATTTTTAAGGACTAATTACTTGCAATCACTGATCCAGATGAGCTGCCACTGGTAGCATAGTATCTCATGGCATAACCATTACCTTTGTAGTCGTAGTCAACCCAGCTGTTACCATTCCAAGTTTGTACTGAACGATGGTTGGATGCCCAACTGCTGGCGTACTGTACAATTCTGGCTCTCTGTCCAGATGAAGTCAACTGACCGTACAAAGCTGCACTGTTATCCCAACAATCACCTACTCCCTTTCCACCGTAGCTACTGTATGATCTTTTACTGTAGCTTCGAACGGCAGTTGCATAAGATTTTTTAGTTGAAGTAGTTGATTTGCGTGAACTGTAACTTGTATCAGCACTAGTATCACTGCTACTTTCTTCACCGGCTGCTGCCTGAACTTCTGCGACGTATTTGTCCCAATTTTCCATGGCTTTAGTAGTGTCTTTACCCACAACACCGTCAACAATTAAACCAGCTTCTTCCTGGAATGTTTTAACCGCTTTTTCAGTGTCAGCACCGAAATTCCCGTCAACATCACCAGAATAATAACCGTAATCAGTTAACCATTGCTGTAGTTCTTTAACCTTATCACCGGTTGAACCGAGTCTCAATGAACCATCAGTAGTGTTATTACCTAAAATTTTAGTTGTTTTCTCACCAAAAGGCTTGTTCTTCTGAAGCACATCCTGAGTCTCTTTAATCTCAGAATTAGTAACCCCAATGGACAAACCACTGGCAGAATTCTCACCAATTGCACCATTATCCTGGTCACCCACAGCACCCGAAATCGGAATCGCTGCAACAACCATACACAACATACATAATACTGCATAGGTAGAGTTTCGCTTCACTCGCTTAATTATACCGCCTCCGTGCCCCATATAATGAGTTTCCAGGGCTATTTTATCTATAACCAATGATGGAAACAACATCACTTATAAAGTTTTCGAAAAAAATCTATAAAAAACGAGTGTTAAGAGCTTATTTTTTAATTTAAAACCCATTTTAGGCTTTTTGATTTTGGCATCTACCCCATGCCTATTTCCTTTAGTTTTTTCACGTAACTAGCTCAATCTATACTTTGTTTAAGGAAAATAAGTATTTCCAATTCTTTTGTTCCTATTACAAATTATCCCGCATATAAGCTAAAACGTCGTTAAATGCTCTTTAAATCATTAAAGACCTTTAAATTTAGTTTATTAATTAAAGATAATTATTATCCAAGTTAATAGGATTTAAACGTTTTTATGGCATTTTTTCAGGAATAAGGTCAAATATTGAATTATTAATAATAATCCTCCCTTTTAATGGATAATATTAATAATAATCATGGGCATTGAAAGAAATTAATGCTCTAAAGTAATTATTTGAGTACTTAACCACACGGAGAAAAATCATGGTTATACTAAATATTGCATGTATAAAAATAATAATAATACGAAAATTAGATTAATTAATAATTTTTTAGTAAATCTGCAGTAAATATAAATAATTAAAAAAAAATGTAGTTCAGTTTTATTGGCTTAACCTGAATCATTATTTAAACTTTCAGATTGTTCGCCCATTTTAATTCGATTAATATTTTCTGATACTTTTAAGAGATAGTCAGTTAGTTCATCTATTTTGATGGCAACTACTGTTTCCGTGATCTCTATCATTTCCGGATCATTACTGGTGTCATAGACTTTCAGGGTGGTTTCACCATAATTTTCCATATTAAACCTTTTTATCTTCTCCAGTGCCAATTGAAGGTCTTCATATGCTTTTAATTCGCCTAAAATATTGTTCCTTTCACTGACCAGTTTCTCTAAAGTCACTAGCAATCTCCCCTCAATTTTTTCCTTCAAAAACCCCATTTAAATGTTTCAACTTGCTTCTTTCATTTATTAGAATTTGATGGGATTGTTATTAAAAACTATCTCATATTAATGTTTTAAATGTTTTTATATCTTTTTTGATTCTAAGTGTTGAATCATTTTCATCCCATCAAAGTTCCCTACATAAGGGCCACTATTTTTTTATAATTTTATCCATGGAACTCTGGATTGACTTTAGCCATGGTTTTACTGTGCGGGTAAACTGGTGTTTTTCATTACTTTCAAAGTTTTCGGGGGTTTCCTGATTATTCACAAAATCACTTAACCAGTCCGCCAGCTCATATTCAGGTAAGTTTTCAAAAAAAACCCATGCAAAACCTTCATGTTCACTGCTGAGATTTAGTTCCCCTTCAACAATTTTACCGGACATGATGATGTGCACTGCCCTAATCAAGTGCAAATTTTGTTCCGACACACCTACCACATGTTCCAGGGAAATTTTAAGTTGAGTTTCCTCATGAACTTCCCTTATAAGGGCCTGGTCAAAAGATTCACCCTGATCAACCTTCCCTCCGGGGAGCTCCCATTTACCAGGGTTGGTTTTTGAATCAGTGGATCTTTTTAGAATTAGTATTTTACCCTCATCATTTACTAAAAAAACACGCACTGAAAGGCCGAATATGAAATCTATCATGGATATTCCCCGAATATTAATCCCAAATTCTAATCCCTTAACAATCACAAATTATTTTATTTTTTTAGATATTTTCTCAGTATTCCAATCTTTATTTAATATTTGACATTAGTATTGATAATTAATAAACTTTTTATAAGGATAATCAATTTAACCCTTTAAAACTATTTAAAGGTTTTAGAGATTTAACTCTGCTAATTGGGGGAGTATTAATCCACTTATATTTATTTGATGAACTCATTAATATTGGAATAGATT
>JAUNXM010000194.1 GCA_030539815.1 Methanobacterium sp. | reverse complement strand
ATCAAATTAATCTTATTTTAGAGAACATTAAGCTAATAACTGTATTATTAATTCTATCCTTTTTTCAAATGTAAAGTCCAATACATTATTTCTATCGAATGATTCTGCTTTTCTCACATAATTGATTAAATAATGATTAATAAATGATTGGAGTTCATCAGGATGGACATAAGTCACCACCACATCTCCAAAAACATCCTCTACTCCCCTAACTTTATCAGAAATAATAAAAGCCCCACAGGCAGATGCATCGAATAATCGGTTGGAAAGGAAACCTTTATCCCTCATATCATCCCAGTGATCACAGAGCAGGATCTTACATGATGAATAGGCTTTTCTCAACTCCTTGTTGGGAATGTGTTCTCCTTTAATATATTTTTTATCTATCAATCCTTCCCATCCTGCACCGTACACTGCCAGGTCTTCATCTGTGGGCAGTAAATCCTTGATTATCTTCCGGTACACTCCCCGGGAGTTCCCCACAAAGAGGAGGTCGTGTTTGTACTTGTCATCTGGATCCGGGTAAAAGAGTTCCGGGTCAGTGCACTGTAACATTACTTCCACTGGAACATCCACTTTCTGGGATATTTCATCTGCCCAGAACTGTGATGCTATGAATACATGCTGGTACTGGTTGTACTCCTCAATGGTCACTTCATCAGGGTGGGATATGTTCCACATTATATTGAAGTGCTGTGATTTAGGCTGGTAACGGCTCAATCCCCTTAAAACCAGCACAGTGTCACAGCGGGCATCACCATCACCCTCCCACTCAGGGAGAACCTGGAGTAAAACTTCGCAATCATTCCTCTCCAGCTCCTTCTTCAATCCCAGGGCCAGGTAGTAGTCACCCCACTCCTGAACTTCCTCCCAGTTGGGTGCAGGGATTTTAATGGCCATTTTCTTCTTCAGGATGTAATTTTCCAGGCAACTTTTTATCTTTTCCGCCCGCTGGTCATAGGTATGATGGGATAGGACAAAATCCTGCAACTCCTTTATTTTTGCTTTCCTATCCTCTTCATGGGAGAGATAAAACTCAAGAAGTTCTTTAAGCTCTTCTTTAGATTTATAGACTGGGAGGATCCCGTTAAAGGTTTCCTCTGCCCCCAGGTCCCCATTGGTAACCACCAGCACCCCGCTGGCAATGGCATCAAAAACCCTACTATTGACTGATCCGTATTCCTTGGTCACCCGGTTGGCATCATCCACCACCATCCTGGTGGATCTGTAAACCCGGGGGATATCATGGTAGTTTACAAAACCTTCATAGTAATCCTTTAATTTCTCGAATTCATCCCAGTTTTTTCCGAAAAGTTTAAAGGTGTAAGGTAGGCTCTCCGGGTCCAACATATCAACGATTTCCCGGGGATCTTTCCAGTAACTACCGGTGAAACAGTAATCACATTCCCATTCCTTATTTCCTGCAATTAAAGGGTTGAAGGTCTCTGGATCAGTGGCCAGGGGCAGAAGATCTGTTTTCATCCCGGTTTTTTCTTCTATGTAACGGCAGGCAGTTTCACTGGTGGCCATTACCAGGTCAAAATCCATAAAATCAGGGTGTGATATCCACCGGCTGAGCCAGTTACGTGGCCATGCCAGTTTAATGAGTAAATTATTCTTTGAACGGATTTTACGAATGTCATAGGCATCAAGTAGGGATACCAGCACATCAACATCCTGTCCCACCTCGTACCAGTCCTTGGATTCTGTTCTGGAAAGAAAATCAATTTCCCAACCGAATTTTTGGAAACTCTTCCCCAGGGAAATTGCTGTGAAGTAATCCCCTGCAGAACTGTTACTACCAGTCTCAGTAACCACAAAGGCCACTTTCAGAGGTTTTTCAGAATATAACTGGTTGCAGTTTAACTTATCCATCAACAGTTCCCTGCGCAGCCATTTACCCCATCGTTCCAGGAACAATTCCCGATTACTCAAACGCCTTTTTTTAACTTCCTGGTTTTTATCAGCTTCCTGTGTACCGAATTCGTAATGGAATAAAAGTGCTTTAGGACAGTATATATTCTTGAAACCTTTTTTAAGTAGTTTTAAGCAGAAATCCACATCTTCATAACCATAAACATATCCCTCATCCAGACCGTCCACTTGAAAATACTTATCTTTAGAAACTAGTAACGCTGCAGCTGTAATTGCTGCCCTTGGTTCATCCAACTCGTCTTTAGCCTGGAAATCGTTCCCATTCCCCATATTGTATGGTTTGATGAAGCCATTTTCCTCTCGGAAGGCTATTCCAGTATGCTGAATTTTAAATGAGTTTCTTCTATTGTAACGTGACCCCGAACAGTCCGGGTAGACCAGTTTGGCCCCCACAGCACCCACCTCACTGGATTGGAGTGCTGATTTCATCATCTGATTCAACCAACCAAAAGTTGGCTCAATATCATTATTTAAAAGCAGTAAATAATCTCCATCTGCTATTTCCGCTGCCTGGTTGTTTGATCTTGAGAATGTTTCATTCTTTTCGTTTTTAATAATTTTCAGGGGTAAACTTCCTGAAATATCCTCTAAAAAAGGTATGGAATCATCACTGGAATCATTGTCAACTACTATGATCTCAAAGTGAGGGTACTGGGTTTTTTGGGTGAAGTCCTCCAGCAATCTTTTTAAATGTTTAAGACCATTCCTGTTGATTATTATAATGGAAACCAGGGGTGAATTATCATTAAAATTTTCAATATCAATATTTAAAGCATTTTGATTTATTATTGATTCATATAATTCTTTTTTCTGACTTTCGGTGAGTTTGTAATCCTGTTTAATGTAATCCATTATCTGTGATTTTTTCAATTGTTTTACTTTAGAAACAGTTCTGTGTTTTAAAGAGTTACAAGAGTCCCTGATGTGGTTTCTAAACATTCTTAATTCTTCGAATCCTTTTAATTTTCTCACTCTAGGGGGAATTTTCACCATAAAAACCTCGTGAAATTATCACTTTTGGGTAATATTAATATAATCCATTAGTTTTGTTAGGATATCTAAATTTAGAATTGAATTGATAGGTAACTTAATATATTCTAAATGTATATTTTCGAGTCTTTTATAAACTTTTAGGATTGATGATGTATAAATAGGCCGTTAAAGTAGCCATACTTTATTCTCACTAAAATTTGATGTACATTTTATTTATTAGGAATACTTATAAATGAACATTAAATAATAAGTAAGGTACTAAAAGTTTCATTTACTGAAGGTAAATAAACCATACCTCAACTATGGGAAAATTTATTGTTAACTATACAACTATTAGGAACAAAAAATCCAATATCAACTAAATTAAAATAAAATCTTACAAAGTGGTTAAACAATGTCCAAGAAATTAATTGCCCTAATCATATTAATAATCCTTGTTGCCGGTGCAGGATTGGTTATATCCCATTTTTATTCCCAGGGAAAGGAAAAATTTGAGGGAAACTTCAACGTACTACTCCTATGTGTGGATACCTCAGAGCAGAGACCCGGTGTTGGGGCAGTTGATATGGCCTTTGTGGTGAATGTTAACCAGGGAAAAATGAATA